>JALNYR010000059.1 GCA_023229725.1 Dehalococcoidia bacterium
CGTCAACCTGCCCCATTTGCGGCACCCCGGGCAAGATGTTCAAGAAGATAGACTAAGCGGGGTTCGACTCACCAGCCATTTCAGCGGCCCGCAGCGATGCGGGCCGCTCTGCTGTCCATCCCTGCACACATCCGCACGTGGGCCGCCGTGCGCCCCCTCGCACCGACCGCCGGCATGCGGAATTCATACCAAAGTCCATAGACGGGTGGGGGACCGCGGCGTAGAATCGATGTAGCCTCTGCTCCCCAGAGTCCTTGAGGGTTCTCTGTGTCGCCGGCGCTCCCCTGCCACGGCAACCGCTCAACCGAACCCGGCGCACAGGGACTCCGGAGACTCCGGCCTGCAGACGTAGCGCGTCTGGGGGTCACGTATGAGGTTTGACGCCGTTGGCAGCCAACGATGCTCCATCGTCGGCCATTGTGACCATCACGCCTCATGTCGACGGCTGTCGAGACGCCGATTCCACCTGCATCTTCCCTGGGCTGAAGCACGGCAAGCCGCGCCGCCGCATGGCTGCGGCGCCGAGAGGAGGTGACGTCCAAGGGAGTGAACACATGCGCGAACACAGCGAGGGTACGCGAGGAGGAGGGATTATGTTTCGCAGGTTAGTCGCATTGCTGGAACAGAAGAGGCTGCTTCCCAGGAAGTCGCGCGTCACAGCGCTCGTCAGCCTCTGCATGCTCTGTCTCATGCTGAGTGTCTCGGGGCTGCTTCCGTGGACCGAGCGGGAGACCGCGTCGGCCGACCCCGGAAGCGGCATCGTCGACCTGACGGTACTCCTCAGCTCCGACTATCCGTGCTGGTGGGCCGGACTTGCGGAGTACCAGACCATCCCGTATCGAGAGATTGGGCCAGACCCCTGGCGCTCGAACGTGACCATCATTGACGAGCACACCGGAACGCACTTCGATGCGCCGCCTCACTGGATTCCACCCGCGGCCAGCGGTCTGCCACACGCGACGTCGTTCGGCGACCTCACGGCGGAGAAGGTACCCGTCTGGCTGTTTGCCGGGGAGGCCTGCGTCATCGATGTCCACGCCATCCTGGACAAGTCGGCGAACGGCGCCAGTCCGATTATCACCACGGACATGGTCAAGAACTGGGAAACCAACCACCGGAAGCTGGCGGCCGGGGATGTCGTGCTCTTCATGAGCGGCTACGACGACAAGTACTACGTGCCGCTCCCCGAGGGCCGACGGCTCCTGGCGGAGCCGCTCGAGGGCACCGCACCGGCATTCCCGGGACCTGATGCAGCGTGCATCGAGTACCTCGTCGGCAAGGGCATACGGACCATCGGCATCGACAGCCCGAGCATGGGTCCCTTCCCCGGAGCCGCTGAGACGCACTGGGCGGGCCTCGGCGCAGGCGCCATCTACGTTGAGCAGCTCGTGAATCTTGACACGCTCCCCGACACGGGCTCGTTCTTCTTCTTCCTGCCTCTGAAACTGGAAGGCGGCAGCGGCGCTCCCGGTCGGGCAGCCGCCATCACCGATCCAGCGAAGGCGGCCGAACTCATCGCGGCCGTCAAGGCGCACGCCATCGTCGACCTGACGGTCACGCTCGGCCCACAGTACCCCTGTGCCTGGCCCGGAGCCGGACAGGGCAACTACTCCTACCTCTACGTCGTTGCCCCGTTCAACGACTGGACAAACCAGGCTGCACCGTACTTCACCCGGGTGAACATCTTCGATGCGCACACCGGAACGCACTTCGACCCGCCGACCCACTTCCTGCCGGGTCCTGAGTTCGACAACGACGACTACAGCGACTTCGTCAAGGAAGTGCTGGCGGACTACGAGAGCAAGTACGGCAAGCGCGGCACGAGCGAGGTCTATGCGGCCGACGTTCCCGTGGAGGAGATGATGGGACCGGCTCGAGTCATCGACGTGACTCACCTGAACGGCTCGACCCCCGCTTCTTCGTGGCCGGCGAGCCCCGTCATCACCACTGACGACATCAAGGCCTACGAGAAGGTGTACGGAGCGATAGAGGCCGGCGACGTGGTCCTGTTCAAGTCGAACTGGGCCGACCGCTGGTTCGCCAAGGCTCCGTACAACACAGCCGTAGCCGACGCCCTCAACGGCAAGATAGAAGGCTGGGCATCGCCTGACCCCGCGGCGCTCATCTACCTCGCCGGAAAGGGCGTGAAATGCGTCGGGACCGACGGCGCCAGCCTTGGCGCAGTCACCGGCAAGGAGGCCATCCAGACGCACTGGGCCGGCCTCACCAAGGGCATGAACTACGTGGAGTACCTGACCGGACTCGGACAGCTTCCGCCTGAGGGAGCGTTCTTCGCCTTCCTGCCAATCAAGGAAGAAGGAGTCCGCGGCGGAAACGGCAGAGCCATAGCAGTCATCCCGTAGCCTCCCACGTTCAAGACGCAGACAGGGTCTGCACAAAGGGAGAGGCGCCACGAGGCGCCTCTCCCTTTTCATCACAGGGGACCGAACTCATTTGCCTCCGCGCGGGGCACAGCGCCGTCCACAGAAGCTCTGACGAGCCCCGGAGTATTGCGGGCGCTGACACGCGTTGACGACGTAGAGGAACCGCCGGCTCACGCCATCGATGAGAGCTTCGTTTCAAGCCAGTCGGTCATCACGCTGAGCGCGAGGCCCATGTTGCCCACCTGGCAGTGGTTCTGCGCCTGTTCAGCGCGCGTGAATATGCGCCCGGTCACCGAGCGCGCGTTGGTCAGCGCCCTGACCTGCATGTCGTGCATCTTGAGGGGGATGAAGTGGTCCTCGCTGCCCGTGAGGATGAGCACATCCTGCTCCACCAGCCACGAGAGGAGATTCCTCGCACTGAGCTGAAAGACGATGTCCATAGCCTCCATCGGCGTCTTCCTGTCCGTGATGTACATCAGATTGCCGATGGACCACCGGTGAGCCAGGTCCCGCGCCATCTTCATACGCGCGACTCGATTCGAGAAGCCGCGCATGCGCGTGAACATGAATCGGGACAATGCTTCGGCCGGAGGGTTCAGGAACCTCATGTAGTCATACGCAATGCCGGACGCGATGACGCGCCTAATGCGCGTGTCAAGTGCGGCAGCCCGGAAGCAGAACCAGCCCCCCATCGAGATGCCGAGCAGGGTGACATCGTCGGGAAGAAAGAAGTCCAGGACGGCGCCGGTGGGCTGCTCCCACCTGTAGTCGAGTGGCAGCCGGTGCTTCCTGCGGGCCGCGCCCTGGCCGGGGCCCTCGAAGGCGATGACCTCGTGACCGCGGTCGGCGAAGTACCGCATCCAGGAGTAGAACTCCTCTATCAGCGAATCGAACCCGCCGTGCATGACGATGGTGCTGCGCCTGGTGCCTCTCGCCGGCACGCGCATCACGGGCAGATACGAATCACCGTACGGGACGGAGAAGCGCTCGATGCCATCATCCCTGAAAGCGGCATCGAAGAGCCGTATGAAGCGGTCGTAGAGTCTCTCCTTCTCGGGTGAGTCTTCGAGGGTATAGAACTCCGCGGCGCGGTAGTGGAACGCGGCGTTCATCAGCCGTCCCTCGGCGAGCGCCGTCTCGGCCTGACGCGTCATCTCAGCAGTCCATTCGGCGAACGAGTTGATGCGCTGACCGGCCGCCTGCATGTCCTCGAAACGTGCGTACCCGAGCGAGTACCACCGGTTCAACTGGAAGTTGAACACCTGGTTCGCATGGAACGGGTGGTAGCCGACGGGAAGGGTGAACCGCGTGCGTTCCGTTTCGCTCATCCTCTCACTCCTCGCGCCGCCCGAGAGACCTGCATCCCACCCTGACTGGATACATCAGGCGGCTGAAAAACACAAGCGACCCGCGTGCCCGGTCGAGCGACAACTCGCATGGAGGTGGATCCCCCAACACATCTGTCGACATGACCTTACAGAAGTTCACGAATACCACAAAAAGCCTACACGGCTCTCTGGCGCGGAGTGCGTAGCACGGTAGACAATAAGCACAGGTGTCTGTGCGGGCACCCGGACGACGCGTGTCGGGCATCGCACAGGCAAGCTCGACTGCGGTGCACGGAAGCGGAACAGGATGTCGGGAACAGTTCCCAAGGCAGCACTCCGTGGCGGAGATGCAGCGGTGCTGCAACGATATGCTGTATGCTGAGGAGACGCCGTCGCCGGATGATACCCCGATGACGAAGCAGCAGACTCCGTCGTGAGCCGGCCCCCGGAACACGGAACGGCGCAGAGGTGGGCAACATGATGAGAAGAGGCGTGCTCCCGTTCCTCTGTCTGCTGTTGTTGCTGTGCGCTTTCATACCCGGCGCGGCTTCCGCGGCGGGCAACCCTCTCAAGGTCAGAGTCGGCGTCTACGAGAACCCTCCGAAGATATTCACCGACGAGGAAGGCAACGTCTCGGGCTTCTGGGCCGACATCGTGGCGTACATCGCGCAAGAGGAAGACTGGGAAGTCGAGTGGGTGCACGGCTCCTGGACCGAATGCCTCGAGAGGCTGGAGAACGGCGAGATAGACATGATGCCGGACGTCGCCTACACGGTGGAGAGAGGCGCAACGTACCAGTTCCCGTCCGAGAGCGTGTACACCAGCTGGTCAATGGTGTACGTGCGGGAAGGCTCCACCATGCAGTCGTTGCTCGACCTGGAAGGGAAGACCGTCGCGGTGCTGCAGGGCAGCGTCAACGTCGAGGGACCGAATGGCATCAAGGAGCTTCTCAAGGCATTCAACGTCAGTTGCACCTTCGATGAGGTGGGCAGCTACAGCGAGGTATTCGCCCGGGTGGCAGACAAGGACGCCGATGCGGGCGTCGTGAGCAAGGACCACGGCTACCGGTACAGCGCCGAGTTCGGCCTCGTTGAGACTCCCATCATCTTCCAGCCCTCTCCACTCTACTTCGCCTTCCCGAAGGGCGCCGGCCTGACGCCGTCCCTCGTCGAACGAACGGACCACCACGTCAGGGACCTCAAGAAGAACAGCGACTCCGTCTACTACCAGTCGCTGCAGCGGTGGTTCACCCAGGAGCACGTCGCGACACCGTTCATTCCCAGATGGGTAATCCTGACACTGGCGGGCATCGTCGGGCTGGCGCTGCTGCTCGGTGTCGGCAGTCTTCTCCTCAGGTCGCAGGTGAACGCCAGGACGAAAGAGCTGGTGCTCGAGATAGCCAGGCGTAAGGAAGCCGAGCAAGAACTGAGCAGGTCTCACGAACACCTTGAGGACCTTGTCAGTCAACGGACGATGGAACTGGAGCAGGCGAACCGCCACAAGTCTCAGTTCCTGGCCAACATGAGCCACGAGCTGAGGACTCCTCTGAACTCCATCATCGGCTACACCAAGCTGATGCTTGACGGCATGGAGGGTGCCGTGACCACCGACCAGAAGGAGGACCTCCAGACGGTCTACGACAACAGCAAGCACCTGTTAAGCCTCATCAACGACCTGCTCGACCTCTCGAAGATAGAGGCCGGCAAGTTCGAGATCGTGAAGGACGAGTTTCCGGTCTCCGACCTCGTATCCCAGGTGGTCCCGAGCATGGAGAAGCTGGCGCGCGACAAGGGGCTCGAACTGACCTGCACGGTGGCCCCGGGCATCGACAGAGTGTACGCGGACAAGAACAAGACGAAGCAGATCCTGTTCAACCTCCTCGGCAACGCCGTGAAGTTCACTCAGAAGGGCAGTGTCCGGCTCGATATCGGCACGAGGGACGGCGAGTTCGTCTTCTCGGTCATCGACACCGGAGTGGGTATCTCGCCGCAGGACATCGGTCGCCTCTTCGAGAGCTACAAGCAGGTCGGACCGGCCCGGCTGGACGGCTCCGAGGGGACCGGCCTTGGCCTGGTCATCAGCAAGCAGTTCGTTGAGCTGCAGGGCGGCAGGATATGGGTGGAAAGCACGCAGGGGCAAGGCAGCACGTTCTCGTTCGCTCTTCCCGCGAAGTAGCAGCGCCGGCGTTCACTACTCGCCTCGACAGCGCGTGACGAAAGGATTCGTGAATGGAGAAAGAGGGAACCGGCAAGAAGGTCCTGGTGGTCGACGACAAGGAAGAGAACAGGCGCCTGTTGAGGAAGATACTGGCGCTACATGGCTACAGTGTTGTTGAGACCGCAACCGGAGAGGCGGCCATCGAGCTGGCCCAGACCGAACGCCCGGACGTCATCCTCATGGACCTTCGCCTGCGCGAAGGCATTGACGGAATAGAGACCACGCGGCGTCTGAAGACGCTGCCGGCGGTTGCGCAGATTCCGGTAATCGCCATCACCGCCAGCGTCAGTCCGGAGGACATGCAGCGGGCTCTCGACTCCGGATGCAGCGATTTCATTCGCAAGCCTATCGATATCGATGAGTTCCCCAGGCAAGTGGCGCGTCACATCGGCCAGGGCAGTTGATTCCGGAAGGCGCCGTGAAGGAGAGGAACGCATGGTGATACTCGTAGCGGAAGACGATGAGGATAGTCGCAAGCTGCTGGTGAAGCAACTCCGCGCCTACGGCCATGACGTGAGGGGCACAGCGAACGGAGCGGAGGCCCTCGCCGCGGCGTTGAAGGAGCCACCCGACATCCTGGTCACCGACATCCTGATGCCGGAGGTGGACGGCTTCCAGTTGTGCATGGAGTGGAAGCTGAACGAGAAGCTGAGGGGCATCCCGCTGGTCTTCTACACGGCAACATACACCTCGGACGAGGACGAGAAGTTCGCCTTGAGCCTGGGGGCCGAGGCCTTCATCCGCAAACCGGCTGACCCCGCGTCATTCGTGAAGGTACTCTCCGAAGCAGTGGCGAAGGCCGGCTCCAACGTTCCACCTCCTCCTCAGACTGCTCCGGTTGCGTATTCCGGGTTCCTCATGGGTTACAGCAAGCGGCTCCTGTCGAAGCTCGTGAGCAAGGTGTCGGAGCTGGAGAAGGACATTGCAGAGCGCAACCGCATCCAGGAGGAGCTGAACCTGAAGGCACAGCTCCTGGACGCGGCCACGGACACGATATACGTCACCGACCCGGACTGGACCGTCCGGTATGTGAACGAAGCCGCCTGCATGAACCTCGGATACCGCAGGGACGAGCTGATGGGGCACGACCTTCGCGACTTCATAGCTCCCGGGTACGTTGACCGGCTGAGCGAGACGTCGCCTGAGTCCGAGTCGACCGTGGAGTCGGCGCACGTTCGCAAGAACGGGACAGTTGTCCCGGTGGAGGTGCACGCACGCATCACGGACTTGGGCGGCGGCAAGGTCCGGCTGGCTGTCGTGCGTGACATCACTGAGCGCAAGAAGGCCGAAGAGAAGCTGCAGGAGAGCAACGCCCAGCTTGAGCGGGTGCTTCAGGGAACGCTGGCGGTCATCGAGCAGATAGTCGAAGTCAGCGCCCCCTACACGTCCGGGCATCAGAGACGGGTCGCGGAGCTGGCTGTGGCGATAGCCCGGCAGATGGGGCTGCCGGAGGACTCGTGCGTTTCTCTCATACAGACGGCTGCAGTCATACACGACGTCGGTAAGACGACGGTGCCCGCCGAGATACTGAGCAAGCCCGGCAAGCTCAGTGACGCGGAGTTCGGGCTCATCAAGACGCACTCACGTGTCGGGTATGACATCATCAAGCGCGCCAACCTCCCCGACCCCGTGGCGGAGGCGGTGCTGCAGCACCACGAGCGGCTGGACGGCTCCGGCTACCCGCAGGGCCTCTCGGGCGACGACATCCTGCCCGAGGCGCAGATACTGGCGGTCGCGGACGTGGTCGAGGCGATGTCCTCGTACCGTCCCTACCGTCCGGCGCTGGGCATCGATGTCGCGCTCAAGGAGATTTCCGACGGCAGCGGGAAGCGCTACTACCCGGAGGTAGTTGCCGCCTGCCTGAAGCTGTTCAAGGAGAAGGGGTTCACATTCTCGGGGTGAGGAGAGGAAGCCGGTCGTGGGGCTACCCATCGACAGGCGCGATGTCCAGATGTTCGATGAGGGCCTCACACACCTGCTGCCGCAGTCGTTCATCTTCCAGGTAGCCGAGGGTGTCTCCAAGCCTCTGCTTCGAGATTGTTCGAATTTGGTGCGCCATGGCGATGGAGTCCAGCGGCTGCCCCGCCTTGCCCTGCGGAAGGAAGACCTCCGAGGGGTAGAGGCGACGGGAAGTCGACGTGAGCGGCAGCACTGTGACGTTGGGCATCGACCGGTTGAACTCGTCGTTGCTGACAACGAGCACAGGTCGTGTTCCCTTCTGTTCAGCCCCGGTGGCAGGGTCCAGATGAGCCTCCACCACCGCCCAGCGACGCACGGTCATTGGTCAGCGCCCCGGGCGGCTTCGGCGTCGGCAGACCGGAACGAGGTCTCGACGTCGCCGATGTCTTTGAGCAACAGCGGGTCGCGCGCACCCTCTTCCCACCTCGTCATCCGCGCACGGCGTCGCAACTCGTCCAGCTCCTTCACGAGCGCCCGCTCAACCAGCGCGTTCTTGCTCGGGGCGGCGTTCGCGGCCATGGCTTCGTCGAGCGCGGCAAGCACGCGCGGCGTCAGGCTGAATGTCGCCTTCTTCGTCTTCTGAGTCATGCCTTTGCTCCTTCCGCCTCGTCCGAGTACCTGCCCGTCGGCACTATGATAGCACCGACTTCCGCAGACAGGAAGCTTCCAGTGGAAGCTACCTGCGGTTCCCGAAACGACTGATGCTTGCAGCCGCATCGCACGGCGTCACGGGCGTCCGGCCTGTCTCAAGAGACTCGGGACGAGCTTGCCCAACGGAACGCGAAGGGAACCAGGAGCGGTGTCCCTTGAAGCTCGACCAACGCCGGCACATAACGTCACCAGAGCAACTGGATCACGTAGTTGCCGATAGCCGTCGCGTGATTGAAGGCAGCCTGCACTGCCGCTTCGTTGCAGTCGAACATCCAGGCAGCCTCCCTCGAAGGCACCGTGATGAGCAGGCCAAGGACGACAACGACGAAGGCTGCCGCGATTGCACTCACGATGAGCACCGTACGTTGTGAGACCACGTTTCCTCCTTCTCCGGCCAGAACTGCGCTCAGAAGAGACGACGCCAACTGCATTCCGCCGCGAGGACGCTCAGCCGTCCACGGCCGCGGCGGGGAGCTGGTCGTGTGCGATTCTACCATCCCGCTCTGGCGCTGAGAAGGTGCGCCATTGTCCTCTGTCCGCCGGTGTGCCAGCATAGGTGGCGAAGTCTCGTCTCGGCAAGGACAGACACCACAGGGGAACACAGCACGTGACAGTCGAAACGAAGCTGAGCAGGGTATTCAAGTTGACGGATGACAACTGGATGAAGCACGCCAATCAGTGGAGCGTGTGGACGCGGTACTCGGTGCTGCCGCTCATCGTGCTCGCCTTCTGGAGCAGAGTCTGGATAGGGTGGTGGTGCCTCGTGCCCGGCGTGCTGTCACTCGCGTGGATGTTCGTGAACCCCATCGTCTTCGCGAAGGCGCATTCCACCGACAACTGGGCCTCGAAGTCGGTGCTCGGAGAGCGCGTCTGGGCGAACCGGGACAGGATTCCAGTCCCCGCGCATCACGGAGCAGTCCTGAAGGTGCTGAACGGCATCTCCGCCATCGGGATGCTCCTTGCTACCTGGGGCGTCGTTGCGCTGTCCGTCTGGCCGGCAGTGACGGGTGTCGCCCTCGCGTACATCGGCAAGAGCTGGTACCTCGACCGGATGGTCTGGCTGTACGAAGATATGAAGAACGTCCCTGAGTACAGGACTTGGCTGTATTGAGTGGCCGCCAACGAGCCTCGTGAGGGCTTCCGGTCACGGTGACGACACAGGACGCGCACTTTGACGCTGGTTGAGTTCTTCGCCGGATGGGAGGAGTCGCGGAGGCTCTTCGAGGTCCTCCGTGGCGCCGTCGACGAACTCGGACCGGCACAGCTCCGCGTCGGCAAGAGCCAGGTAGCGTTCAGCCGGCGCCGGGCGTTCGCCTGGGCATGGATACCGGGTCGCTACCTGCGCGGCGAGCACGCGCCCCTCGTACTGACGGTTTCGCTTCATCGCCGGGACGCTTCGCCTCGCTGGAAACAGGTGGTCGAGCCGGCACCCGGGCGCTTCACCCATCACCTCGAGCTGCGCGCGCCTCAGGACGTCGACTCCGAGGTTCGCGCCTGGCTGCGGGAAGCGTGGACAGCCGCGAAGTAGCGCGCATTCCCTTCCCTTCCCCTCATCGCTATAATGCGAACACAGGGTGGCGCTGCGGCACCCGTGCCGGCCACCGACTGAGCGGGATGGAATGACAACGACGACGGTGCAGTGGCTGAACGAGCACTGGCTCCACATCCTGGGGCCCTCGCTTCTCGTCGTCGTAGCCATGGTCGTCGGGCTGTGGCTGCGAAGCCTCATGGGTGAACTGCTCTCTCCCTCGCGCGCCAGCACGATGTGGCGTCCGGGAGAGATTGTGCTGCGGCGTCTCCGCAAATCGCTGGTTACCTGGTCACTCGCGCTGGGAGTATTCGCCGCAGCCAGGCTCTCGGTGCTCGCCGAGTCCGTCATCGCCCTCATCAACAGCGCAGTGGCGAGCCTCGTGGTGATATCCCTTGCATGGTTCTTCGCCGGAGCTGGTATCGAACTCGTCCTCACCTATGAACCCGCGGTCCGCAGGTTCCTCGGCAGAATCAGAGCCCCCCAACCACCCAGGGCTCTCCTTGTGAACGGCATCCGCTCGATTGCCGCCGTCATCACGGTGCTGCTGCTCCTGGAGATATGGCGGGGACCGGACGTCATCGGTCCACTGTCGCTCATCGCCGTCGTCGTGGTTGCGGGCCTCGCAATCCACGACGCATCAGAGTCCCGTGCCGCTCTGCGCCGCACGGAAGCAACCCCGCCGCCGGAGGGCAGTGTCCTCACTGAAGCAGCCCAGCCCCCCGAGGCCAGAGGCCGCACGGAGGCAGCCCGGCAGTCAAAGGGCAATCGCCTCTCGAAAGTCATTCTGAGCGTCATTGCCGTGGTTCTCTTTGCGGACATCGTCCGCAGGCTGGCATTCGTGCCCAGCGCAACCGGGTCGGAGCAGAACGCGGCTCTGCTCTGGATAGTGCTCGAAGTCACCGGGTTCGTGTGGGCACTCACGTTGCTGGGCGGGAAATCGCGCTCCCAGTCCGCGCCCATACTGGCAGTCGTCGCGGTTGCCGCGATCCTGATCGTGCTGGTTCCCACGCTCCTCGGCGTGCAGCCGATCGCCGGGTACACGAAGTCGCTTTGCAGCGAGTTGCGCTCGGACATCTCGCATCTGGACTGGCTGACAGGGCTGCCCGAACCGGCCTCCATCATCCCGACGAACGTCCTCGAGGAGGTCCGCCCCGCCGTCGTGGTGGTGCAGGGAGAGAACGAGCAGGGGACAGGGATGATTATCGACGGCGACGGGCGGGTGCTCACGTGCTGGCACGTCGTCGACGGCCGTACCGCGCCGCGCGTGCTCGTGCCGAACCGGTCCTCCTATGACTGCATCGTGGCCGCTTTCGACGCCGCAACTGACCTTGCCGTTCTCGTGCCCGACCACGAAGTCTCCACACCGGACCGCGTGGAACTCGGCTCAGCCTTAGATGTCGAGCCGGGAGACGAGCTGTGGGTTATCGGCTATGCTCTCGGACTCCAGGGTGACGCATCCGTGACGAAAGGCATCGTCTCCGCGGTGCGGTGGATGGACGGCGTTGCGTACATCCAGACGGACGCGCCGATGAATCCGGGAGGCAGCGGCGGACCTATCGTCGACAGCCGAGGCAAGGTTGTCGGAGTCGCCGCCTGGAAGATAGCCGACATCCAGATCGAGGGCATGCAGTTCGGCATCGCCATCGACCACGCCCTGCCGCTCGTCGAGCTGTCCGCGGACATGCCCTAGCGTGACGTCCTAGTCGTGTAGCCATTTGGAGGGAGCATACGGGTCCTGTGCGTATCGCATCGCGCTCATTCATTTCCCCTTGACTCGCAGGTATAATGCGAACATGAGGTGGCTCCCCGACGCCTGCGCCCTCCACCAGCGTGATTGGACGGGATGACGCCGACGGTCCAGTGGTTGAACGACAACTGGTTCCAGATCGTGGGACCGGTGCTGGTGGTCGCTGTGGCCGCCTTTGGGGGCCTTTGGCTGCGACGCCTGGCGTTCGATGCCGCTGCGCGGTCGCACCTCCGGGAGAAGTGGCGCCCCAGCGGACTCATACTCCGGCGCTGCTGGGGACCTTTCTTGCACTGGATCCTGGCGCTGGGCGTTCTGCTCGCGGTCAACCTGTCTATCCTCCCCGCGTCCGTCACCCTCATCCTGAACAGGATGATCCTGAGCCTGTGGCTGATGTCACTCGCCTGGCTCATCACCGGTGCAGGGGTCGACCTCTTTCTGTACTACGAGATTGAGTTCCGCAAGTACATGGAGAGCATCAAGGCGCCACAGTTGCCAAGGGCGATCATCGTCAACACCTTTCGTGCCCTCGTCGCCCTCATCACGATGCTGCTGCTGCTGAGAACGTGGCAGGGACCCGACGTCTCGGGCCTGCTGGCGCTAGTTGCCTTCGCGGTGGTCGGAGGACTCGCTCTGCGCGATGCGGTCGAGGCCAGTCTCCTGGGAGGCGCTACCAGGTCGCCGCACCCTCTCCAGAGCAGGCGGCTACAGAAAACCGCCCTCAGTCTCCTCGCAGTCGTACTGTGCGGAGACATCGTCAGGCGGATAGCGCTCGCACCTTCCGGACCCAGTCCGGAGCAGAACGCTGCCATCTTGTGGATAGTGATTGAGGTGGCCGCAGCCCTCTGGACTATAGCCACACTTCGACGAAGCGTATATGCCCGAACTCGACCGCGCTTCGCGGCTGTCGCCGCTTCTGCGGTGGCTCTGCTGCTCTTCCCGGCACTGCTCGGGATGGAGCCCGTTTCCAGCTACATGAACATGGTCTACGGCGAAATGCAGTCGGATCTTGCGAAGGTGCAGTGGCAGGCAGCTTCGACCGCCACCGCGGGAGACTCCTCGAATGCGGCTGCGCAAGTGCTTCCCGCGGTCGTTCTGGTGCTGGCGGACGATGGCCGGGGCACCGGGATGATTGTCAGTCCTGACAGCACGGTGCTCACCTGCTGGCATGTTGTGGAGGGATGCGCGCGACCGCGAGTGATTGTGGCTCACGAGTACTACTACGACTGCACAGTAGCTGCCTACGACGCCACGACCGACCTTGCAGTCCTCGTTCCCGATCGTGCAGTGCCCACGTCCGACTACGTCCGATTCGGCAGCATCGGTGACGTCCAGCGCGGTGATGAGCTGTGGGTCATTGGCTACGCGCTCGGAATCGAGGGGGATGCCTCTGTCACAAAGGGCATCGCCTCGGCGGTGCGCCAAATTGACAGTGTCACGTACCTGCAGACGGACGCCCCCATCAACCCCGGCAATAGCGGCGGCCCGATCGTCGACAAACAAGGACAGGTCGTCGCAGTCGCCGCGTGGAAGATAGCCGAAATCGAGATCGAGGGCATGCAGTTCGGCGTCGCCATCGACCACGCCCTGCCGCTCGTCGAGCTCGCCACAGCCGGGGCCGGATAGGCGCGTCCGGGTCTATCTCAACGCACCGGAGACGTCGTCGCCGGTTGTGCCGTGCGAAGACGGCGCGACACGCGCGTGCGGAACCGCAACCCGACGGGAGAGGCATGCCTCTCCCCTACGATAGGGACCGCCGTTCCTCACGCCCTACGGATACACCTTCTGGTCCAGCACCTTCATGTCGTGCCCCGGCAGTATGTGCTCGGCGAGGCGCAGCATCCGCCGCATCGTCTCGTAGTACTCACCGAGATTGGTGAAGTTGATGCCGGGAATGGGCCGGCCGAAGCGGTTGCCCTCAAGGTTCTCGTACAGTCCGACGTTATCGCCCGCGATGTAGTAGACGCCCTTCGCCGTGTTGACAACCAGACACTGCATGCCCGGCGTGTGGCCCGGCGCAAAAACTATCTTCAGCCCGTCCGCGAGGTCGACGTCGCCATCGAGCACCTCGAACTTCGTCTTGCTGTAGGGCGGCGTCATGCCGGTGGTGGGCGCCTCGTAGGCATTGGCGAAGATGGGATACGGCGCCGCCGCGAACTGCAGCTCCGTCCGCTGGATGAGGAACCGCGCCTTCGTAAACAGCTCGTGGTTGAAGCAGTGGTCCCAGTGCAGGTGCGTGGCGACAACGATATCGATCTCCGCCGGGTTGGCGCCGGCCGCCTCCAGGGCGCGCTTCGGGTCCTGTTCCGGCGTGCGTTTAAATGGATAGTGATGCTTCGAAGCCCAGTCCGGGTTGCAGCAGCCTGTGTCCACCAGGATGCGCTTGCCTCCGCCTTCAACGTAGAACATGAGCACCGGGACCGTGATCTTCGTCCCGAAGCCCTGCCCCCAGACCATCTGTGCGTGGTCGATCTTCAACGTACCGACGCTCACCGGCGTAATAGTGTAGTGTGTGCTGCCCACGTATCGTCTCCTTCCGGCCGCAAACGCGGCCGCTGCCGTCCATGCCTCGTACTCACGCATCGCGCCCGGCTGGTGCAGCGCG
>JALNYR010000249.1 GCA_023229725.1 Dehalococcoidia bacterium
AGAGGTCGCGCTGTTCGTCGGCCAGCTCGCAGTAGTGCGTGGTCTCGATCTTGGGCGGCAGGTCCTTGGCCACCTCGCTCTTGGTGCGCCGCAGGATGAACGGCTTCACGCGGGAGCGCAGGTAGTCCAGCGTCTCCTCGTCGGCGTCCTTGATGGGCTTCACGATGCCGCGCTGGAAGGCGTGCTGCGAGCCCAGGAACCCGGGCATGAGGAACTCGAACAGGCTCCAGAGCTCGAAGAGGTTGTTCTCAATCGGCGTGCCGGACAGGCACAGGCGCATCTCGGCGTCGAGCCTGCGCACGGAGCGGGCCGTGATGGTGTTCGGGTTCTTGATGTTCTGGGCCTCGTCCAGGATGACCACGGTGTACTTGTACTTGGAGAGCTCCTCCAGGTCGCGGCGCAAGAGGGCATAGGTGGTGATGATCAGGTCCGAGTCCTTGATGCGCGCGAACAGGTCGTCGCGCTTGGCGCCGTAGATGGTCAGCCGCGTCATGCTGGGCGTGAACTTCGCGGCCTCGCGCTCCCAGTTGGGCAGCACGCTTGTGGGCACCACGATGAGGCTCGGCCCACTGGCTCCGCGATCCTTGAGCGAGAGCAGGAAGGCCAGGGTCTGCACGGTCTTGCCCAGGCCCATCTCGTCGGCCAGGATGCCGCCGAAGCCGTAGTCGCGCAGGAAGTTCAGGTAGGACAAGCCCATGACCTGATAGGGGCGCAGGGTGGCGTTCAGGCCCCTGGGCGGAGGAAGCTGGCGTATCTGCTGGAAGTTGCTGATCTTCTCGCGCAGCTTCACGAAATAGGCGTCGGTCTTGGCGCCGGGCATGTCGTCCAGCAGGTTGTCCAGCACCGGGGCCTCGAACTGCTGGAACTTCTTCTGCGGCGGCTTCTCGGGGTCGAAGCCCAGGGCCTTGAGCTTGTGCCCCAGGCGCCGCAGCCAGGATTCCGGCAGGCTGGTGTAGGAGCCGTCTTTCAGCTGCACGTAGCGCTTCTTCTGGACCCAGGCCTTCCAGATCTCGTCGATGGGCACCTTCTGGTCGTCGTACTGCACGGAGAGGTCGAGGGTGAACCACTTGTTCTCCTCGTCGCTCTTCACCTCGGCCACGATCTCCGGCTTGCTCAGGCGCACCTTGTAGCGCGTCAGGTTCTGCTCGCCGTAGACGCGGTAGCCCTCGACCAGCATGGGGTAGAAGTCCAGCAGGAAGTTGATGGCCGCCTCCTGCTCCATGAACCAGGTGTGGTTGCTCCTGGGCTGGAAGCCCATGTGCTGGAGCTCGGCGAAGAGCACGGCCTCCTCGTCCTGGGCGCGGCGGATGAGGTAGGACTTGTCGGCGTAGCGGTAGCTGCCGGTCTGCAGGTCCGGGTTGGGGCCGGGCAGGGTCACTTCCCCGTGCTCGGTATCGTACATGCAATGGATCTTGAGCACGAGCAGGCTGCCTTCCTCGTCCAGGAAGAGCTTGGGGTTGAACTCCGCAGGCTGGAAGATGGGCCCCATGCGCTCCAGGAAGTCCTCCTGGCCGTAGAGGTCGGAGACCGGGATCTTTGTCCACACGCGGTCCAGGTACTCGGAGATGTCGGCGTGGGGCACGATGGGCGCCTGCTCGACCATCTCCTGGATGAGCTCCGGGTCCAGCCCGGTCTGCACGGGGTGGAAGCTGCCCTTCCAGTAGAGCCAAAGCGGCAGCCGCCCGTAGAAATAGATTTCGTCCTCCCTGCGGATGGAGAACGGCGGGCGGTCCTCGCGCGAGAGCAGCAGGTCAAAGCCCAGGCCGTCTTCGGAGAGTTGCGGCGAGAGCTTGAGCTGCAGGGTCTTGTTCTCGATGCGCACGGGCTGGTCCGTGTCGCGCAGGTAGATGTAATATTCGTTCTTGATGGCCCGGAAGAACCAGGAGTGCAGGCCGGCCGGCAGCTCCACCCGGTGGCCCTGGTAGTCCAGGTAGTGGGCGATCATGCCCGCCACCTTGGGCAGGCCCGGCGACATCTCGCACCAGTCCGGGTTCTTGATGATCTGCTCCAGCGTGATGTCCTGCTGCACGGTGGAGATGCCGGACTTGTTCTGGCGGGCGCGGGCAAAGGACACCTGCAGGCGTCCGGGCTCCGGGAACAGGCGGAAGACTAGGTAGTGCTTGCCCGGCTCGGGCTCAAGCTCCGTGGAGAAGAAGGTGCGGAAGGTCTGCCGCCAGTCCGTGCGCGGCTTGGGCACGTCGGTCTTCTTGGCGCTGGAGAGCGACTTGAGCATCTTGAGCGCAGTGGCGCCCACGTGCCGGCAGACTCCGGAGAAGGAGTCCGGGCAGTTGCAGTAGGAGTTGATGGTGCCGTCGCTCAGGTTGAGGCCGAGCTCCGAGGTGTATATCTGGAAATCGTCTCCCTGCACCTGCCCGTCCACGTCCAGGTACTGGTCGCGCTGCTTGACGTCGAGCTTTTGCACGCCATCGGACTCGACAATGGCGGTGGAATTCTCCACAATATAGTCGGGGATGGTTTCCCGGACGAAGCGGGTGAGGATCTCCCGGACCCTGTTCTCATCGGCGATAGGCATGAAGCAGAAAACTCCTTACGTGCAGGCTTCAGGCGTCAGACGCGGCATGTTGCGCCGCCATATCAGACGCCAATGAGCGAGTATAGCAATCACAGCCGCAAAAGCAAGGGCCGCTTGGCTTTTTACGTGGTCTGGGCCATAGTGTTTTCGACAGC
>JALNYR010000250.1:0-473 GCA_023229725.1 Dehalococcoidia bacterium
TCAGGGTCGCCGTGATGGTGCTGCCGCATGTTCATCGAAGAGCATGGGCACGTGGCCTACACGGCCGGTGGTACCAACTGGCTCGACACGATCGGGGTCGACTCGCTCGCGTTGGTCGATGCGGAGGAAGGCGATGTGTTCGAGCAGATGGACGGCCAGCAACGGCACGTCGGCTTGCACATGTCGTTGGTGATGAAGGAACGCGAGGAGCTGTACGACGCCGACATGCAGACCCGCACGTTTGGCGACTACACGGTGGCGCTCGACGATGGCGTGAGTGAGCAACTCGACGTGGTCGAGTTCTACGCCGGTGGTCCGCTGCCTGTTGTTGCGATCACGGTGCCGACGACGAGCTTCACCGCATCGGTCGGTGACACGCTTACCATCAGCGGGACGTGCAGCTACTCGACCGTGGTGGAGGTCTACATGCGGGTCGCGCGCGGGGTGTGGACGCTGCTGAAGGACGTGAGCAC
>JALNYR010000250.1:483-2686 GCA_023229725.1 Dehalococcoidia bacterium
CGACGTTCTCGCACGCGCACACGCTCGTGGCTGCCGATGCCGGCGATGTGGACCTGAAGGCGATCGCGTACGGACCCGGCGGCGACACGACCTCGACTGAGATTAGCGGGGTGGTGTCGTGACTCGTTCGGCAAACTTTGATCACGGGAGATCGATCTCCCGTGGAGCACGAGAGGGCAACATGAAACCGCAGAGCTACAACGTGTTGGCGAAGGGCACCTTGTTGGTGGCCGACTATTCCAGGATGAAGACCACGGGGCGACTGAGCTTCGTGGGTAGGAAGGTGCACCATGCGCCTTCGATAGAAGCCCTCCCTGTCGAGGCGCGTGGTGCACCTGTCCGCGTTCGGGACACGACCGAATGGACACCGGAGCCGACCACCGTGGAGGCGTGGGTTCCGCTTCGCACACCGACGGCGGTGGTGAGTGCGGACCACGACGATCCACAGCAGCGCGAGGCGGGCGCGTACTATCGGGAGCGCATTGCTGAGGGTGGGTTGTGGCCGGCCGATGCCGTAACGGCGGCTGCATGTGGGGTCCCGTTCGATCCCACGTTCGGAGATGAATACCCGGAGCTTCGGCCGATGCCGGCGGCTCCCGCAAAGGGCAAGAAGGAGTAAGGGACCATGGGTACGCTTGCATTGGCGCTAACCGGCATCAGCACGAACTGGCTCGTGCCGCAGCAATTGATCCAAGTGCAGTTCGCGCAGGGCACGTTGCTCGGCGACCCGTCGCAGCCGAAGGTGCTGTTGATGGGTGTCAAGAACACGGCGGGCACCGCGACGGCAGGAACGCAAGTGTACCCGCTCGGAACCGAAGCCGAGGTCATCGATCTGTTCGGCACCGGCTCGGACATCCACGTCGCGTGGCGCTACTTCACAAAGGTATGCAAGACCGCCAACGTGTACGGGATCGGCATCACGGAGAGTGCCGGCACAGCCGCGACCGGCACCATCACGTTCGCGACCAACGCGACCGGATCGGGTTCGGCTGAGCTGACCATGTTCGGTGAGACCATCTCGGTCTCGTTCGCGAACGGCGACGCGTTCGATACCACGATCGCCGAAGCGATGAAGGAAGCGATCAACGACCAGACGCACTGGCCTGTGGTTGCAACGCGTGCGCTTGGGGTGGTGAACCTGGCGTATCGCACGAAGGGCACGAACGGAAACTGGGCCCGCTACCGCGTGAAGATCACAAGCGGTGTCGGCACCACCATGGTGGCGGCTGCTGCCACGCTCACGACAGGCGCAACCGACGAGGTCTACACGACCGCGCTCGCCACGATCCTTGCAACCAAGTACGACTACATCGTGCCGTGCATCAACCCGACGGCGGGAAGTGACACACGGCTCGCAGCCGTGAGCGCGCAGGTACTCACGCAAGCGCTGCCCGCCACAGGCATCAGGCAGACCGCATTGATCGCGGCCAGTGCCGATTCACTCTCGAACGCGACCACGCTGGTCACCGCCTACAACAAGGCGCAGAACCAGATCTGGTGGCACAAGAACAGCGAGGAGCTGCCCTTCGCGATCGCGGCTCACAACGCGGGCGTGCGCTACAACCTGGAGACGGGAGCCGACCCGGGTGTGTCCTATGACGGCTACGGGCCCGGTGTGAACGATGTGTTCTTCTTGAAGCCGCAGTATTCGCAAGCGGACCAGCCGACGCAGGCGAACGTGAACACGGCGCTGTCGGTGGGCTTGTCGCCGATCGCGGTCGACAACCAGAACAAGGCGTACATCGTGATGAGCTGCACGGCGGCCGGCGCGGACCCGCGCATCCGCGACACGTCGAAGGTGACCGTGAGCTACCGCTTCGCCGCCGACCTTGCAGCCCGCGACGCCAGCGTGTGGGCTCGCGCGAAGGTGGCCGACAACGAGCCCGAGGGAGCGCGCCCGTACCCCGCCAATATCTGCACGCCGACCCGACTCAAGGATACGGTCATCACGCCCGTGTTGCGCGACTACCGCGACCGTGGGTTGCTCGTGAGCGTCGATGGTGAGACCGGCTCGATCGCATCGTGTGCGACGGGCATCGACCCGACCGTGACGACGCGGATCAACGCGCGCATCCCGATCAACGTGACACCGCTTCGGCACCAAGTGCAGTTCTTGGTCAACGAGGTCAGCACGGGCTAGGTCCGCGCGTGACACGAACAGAGAACACCTTGACGAGGGCATGAAGGGAACGACACATGGCGA
>JALNYR010000251.1 GCA_023229725.1 Dehalococcoidia bacterium
TAGGTGGGTCTTGCCGAGGCCGGACTCGCCGTAGATGAAGAGGGGGTTGTAGGCCTTGGCCGGCGCCTCGGCCACGGCGACGGCCGCGGCGTGGGCGAAGCGGTTGGAGCCGCCGATCACGAAGTTGTCGAAGCTGTACTTCGGATTGAGGCGGGAGTCGCTTCGGCGCGACGCTGTGGTGGTCGTGGTGTTCGGCGTTGCCGCGGCGACGGTCGGTTCGATGTAGGACTGCTCGGGTAGCTCGCTCGGGTGTTCGAGTAGATCCTGTTGGATGTCGGGATTGACGACGATCGCGAAGTTCGCGACGTCGTGGTCATCGCCCAGGTCACCGATCGCCTCGAGCAGAGGAAGTCGGATGCGCTGCTCGAGCATGCCGCGCGTGAGCTCGTTCGGCACCTCGAGGTAGAGGGTGCCGGCCATGATGCCCTTGGGTTCGACGAGGCTGATGAAGCCGTGCAACTGGGGTGTGATGCGATCGTCCGTAGTCAGACGACCGAGTACCGACTGCCAGATCTCCCGGGTTGAGTCTGGTACGTCTGTCATGCGCCCCACATCCTTGGTTACTCAGTTCTTCACAGACTTATCCACCGACGCGGATGCCGCGGCGACGATGTGAATGCCGCAACTACCCCCGCAGAACGGCTGTCCTTACCTTAGTTCTCCACAGCATGTCGTTACCAACCCCAGTTATTCTGGTGTGGATAATGCGTCTTTCCACAGGCTGGCGTTTGACCCCGGCCGATTAAGGCCCTATTTTTAATCAGTTGACTTCAGCCGCATTGGCTGACCCACTTCTTTCCGGCCTTCAGAGCTGGGCTTTGGAGATACGACCATGAGCAAGCGAACCTTCCAGCCGAACAACCGCCGTCGCGCCAAGGTGCACGGCTTCCGTCTGCGCATGCGCACTCGCGCCGGCCGCGCCATCCTCTCCGCGCGCCGCCGCAAGGGCCGCACCGAACTCTCCGCCTGACTTCCAGGTGCTCGCCAGAGCGAACCGCGTCGTCCGACCGTCTGACTTCCGTGTCGTCGTGCGCCGAGGGAAGCGTCTCACCACGCCTCACACGGTGTTCTACGTTCTGGACCGAGCAGACGATGGTCCGACGCGGTTCGGTTTTGTCGTGGGCAAGAACGTGGGTGGAGCGGTGACGAGGAATCTCGTGCGGCGCCGCCTGCGTGAAGCCGGTCGGGAGGTCATCCGTCGGGGCAGTGCGCATCGGGACATCGTCGTCCGGGCACTGCCAGGTGCCGCCGAGATTTCCTGGGCTACCCTGCAAGGTGAAGTCGACGCGGCGATGGACAGGAGCGTGAGGCGAACATGAGACGAGTGGGTCTCTTCGTGTGGCTGCTCCCCCGCAACGCGTGCGTGCTCGTTCTTCGTGCGTATCGTGCAGTGATCTCCCCGCTCTACGGCGACGTGTGTCGGTACTATCCGTCGTGCTCCCACTACGCGCTGCAGGCGATCCAGCAGCATGGCGTCGTGGCCGGTGTCGCGCTCGGCTCGGTGCGCATCGCGCGCTGCCACCCCTGGGCGGCCGGCGGAGTGGATGACGTTCCAGCGAGAGCCCGCCAGCGGTACGAGCTCACCTCCTTCGGTTTTGTTGTAGCCAATAGCCACGGAAAGGGCTGACCCCGAACATGGATTTCATCGGAGCGATTCTCTGGCCCATCAAGTGGGTCATCGAGGCGATCCTCGTCGCGTTCCACTCGATGTGGACCGCCTTCGGTCTGGACCCCCACGCCGGTGGTACCTGGGTGTTGTCGATCGTCGGCCTCGTGCTCGTGATCAGGGCGCTGCTCATCCCGATCTTCGTGCGGCAGATCAAGAGCCAGCGGCGGATGCTCGAAGTCGCCCCGCAGCTCAAGAAGATCCAGGACAAGTACAAGGGCAAGAAGGACCAGTTCTCCCGCGAGGCCATGTCGCGCGAGACCATGGAGCTGTACAAGAACACCGGGACCAACCCGTTGAGTTCGTGCCTTCCGCTGCTGCTCCAGATGCCGATCTTCTTCGGCCTGTTCTCCGTGCTGCAGAACGCCCAGACCGGCAAGGTCGGCGTTGGCCTGCTCAACCAGGAGCTGTCGACCTCGTTCGGAACCTCCTCGCTCTTCGGCATCGCACCACTGCACGACTCCATCGCGTCTGCCAATGGCAACGTCGCGGTCATCGTGATCGCATCCGTGATGGTCATTCTCATGACCGGCTCGCAGTTCATCACGCAGCTTCAGATCATGTCGAA
Source organism: Dehalococcoidia bacterium (assembly GCA_023229725.1). Taxonomy (GTDB): domain Bacteria; phylum Chloroflexota; class Dehalococcoidia; order GIF9; family AB-539-J10; genus SKVJ01. The sequence continues at coordinate 2,235 of JALNYR010000251.1, forward strand.
GAACCAGTCGGCGGAGATGAAGGCGAGCCCGACCTACAAGCAGCAGCGCATTCTGCTGTACCTGCTTCCGCTGGTCTTCGCGTTCTCCGGGTTCACCTTCCCGCTCGGCGTGATGTTCTACTGGCTCGTCTCCAACTTCTGGACGATGGGCCAGCAGTTCATCGTGATCCGGAACATGCCGACCCCCGGCAGTGAGGCCGCACTCGCCCGTGAGGCGAGACTGGCGAAGAAGCGCCAGCGCCGCGGAATCGTCGAGGACGAGGAGGCAGCTGGCACCCTCGCGGTGGAGGAAGCGAAGAAGCCGCAGCGTCAGCAGCCCGTGAGCAAGAACCGCGCCAAGAAGCAGACCGGAAACAAGAAGTGAGCAACGTGACCGACACCGACACCACCCCCGCCGACCTCGTGGAAGAGGCGGATGCGGATTCCGTAGCCCCCTCGGCGG
>JALNYR010000252.1 GCA_023229725.1 Dehalococcoidia bacterium
CATGCCGTAGCGCAGGTCCGGCTTGTCGCAGCCATACTGCGCCATGGCGTCTGCATACGTAATCCTGGGGAATGGCTTGGGAAAGGTGGCGTCCGGTCTGACGAACCGCATGACGTCCACCATCATTCGCTCCACCAGCTCCAGGATGTCTTCTTCCTCGACGAAGCTCATCTCGAGGTCGATCTGAGTGAACTCCGGCTGACGGTCCGCCCGCAGGTCTTCGTCCCTGAAGCAACGCGCTATCTGGTAGTAGCGCTCCAGCCCGGCGACCATCAGTATCTGCTTCAGTTGCTGAGGCGACTGGGGCAGGGCGTAGAACTTGCCGGGGTTGACTCTGCTCGGGACCAGATAGTCCCGTGCGCCCTCAGGCGTGCTCTTGATGAGTATGGGGGTCTCGACGTCGAGGAAGCGCTGCTGGTCGAGGAAATCGCGGATGCTCTTCACGAGCCGGTGCCGGAGGAGCAGGTTCCGCTGCATCCGCGGCCGGCGCAGGTATAGGAACCGGTACTTGAGCAGGAGGTTCTCGTCCACCTCCACGTCTTCATTGATGTAGAAGGGAGGCGTCGGACAGTCGTTAAGCAGCTCGGCCTCGTCGACCGATACCTCGACCATGCCGGTGTCGAGCTTCGTGTTCTCCGTGCCGGATGGTCGGATGACGACCTCTCCGGCGACCCGGACAACGTACTCCGCGCGCAGAGACTTGATGAGCTCCTCAAGGTGGGCTGTGCGCTCAGGGTTGAACACCACCTGCACGATGCCGGTGCTGTCGCGGAGGTCGATGAACACCACGCCGCCGTGGTCGCGGCGACGGTGTATCCATCCCGCGAGGGTAACGCGACATCCCGCGTGCGTGGCGCGAAGCTCTCCACAACCGTGTGATTTCAGCAACGAGTCTTCTCTCCTGATGCGGAGCCGCAACGCCGGTTGGACCGGGAAGCCGTGGCGTTCCGCATGCTGACGCAGGCCGGCGGCCTGCTAGTCATCCTCAAGCAGAATCTCCGCCGCGATGCGCGCAGCCGCCTCCGGAGGAATGCGGCACTTCTTCTTGCCGCCGTCCTTGACAAACTGCTTCCGGTCCTCGGGATTCATCGTGTCGTAGTCACGCCCCATGATGAGGGGCCTGATGACGCCGCACTGCGTGCTGCCGAACTTGGCCTTGAACGCCTCGCAGTAGCGATACACCTTCTGTCGGTACTTGAACATCTCCTGGTTGGCTTTCTCCGTGCTCCAGGAGGGGTCGAACAACTTGTCCCTGCCGTACGCCAGCCCCATGGCCATCAGTCCGCCAAGCAGCGCGCCGCACGTCTCCTTGCGACTCATAAGGCCCGGAAAGTACGTAGCCGCCTTGAGCAGCTCCTTGCCGCCCTCGAGGCCGAACTCCTCCTGAAGCGCTACCAGCGTGCCCTGTGCGCAGTTGAAGGACAGTTCCTCGTAGTCGCCGGCTTTCGTGGAGGCTCGCTCGATTCTCTCTTGCTTGCTGGTTCCCGATGTCACGTGTTCGTACCTCCTCTTTACTTGGACGGGTGGTCTCTACTACATGCTCCATTGACCCGAAGCAACAAGTGACGCTATTGTACAACAATTCGCTTCTGAGTCGAAGCTGGAGGAGTGCCATGGACGCGCGCCCCGAACGTCTGCAGGACCGTCTCTACCACGACTGGCTGTTGCCGGAGGAAGCGCGACAGGTGCGCTCCGAGGTCAGACGGTTCGTCGACGAGGAAGTACTGCCGGTCGCGGGTGACCTGAATACGGTGGTGGAGAGCGCCGAGGCTTTCCCCCGGGGTCTGTTCCGGCGCATGGCCGGACTGGGCATCTTCCGCATCCCGTTCGACGCCGGACACGGCGGTCGAGGCCTGCGTTACCCGTTGTGCGCCGCCACCGTGGTCATGGAAGAGCTGGCATACGCGAGCGACGGCATGGCAACCATCTTCGATGACCACTGTCTGCTTCCCGGCGTGGCTCTGCTCCACGGAACACCGGAGACCCGTGCACGGTATCTGGACCCGCTCATGACGGGCACCGCTGTTGCCTGCATGGCCATCACCGAGCCGGAGGCCGGCAGCGACCTCCGCGTCGAAACCGTGAACACCCGGGCCGTTGCCGACGGTGATAGCTTTGTCCTGAACGGCCGCAAGCGCTTCATCACGAACTCGCCGGTGGGAGACTTCGCCACCACGCTCTGTGTGATTGAGGGGCAACTGTGCATGCTCGTCGTCGACCTCCATGCCCCGGGCGTGACAGTGGGACCGCCGGACCTGAAGACAGGCAACCGTGTCCAGCTCACCGCGGACGTCTGGTTCGATGAAGTGCGCGTGCCCCGCGAGAACCTGCTGGGAGCGCCCGGCGACGGGCTGCGCATCGCGCTGGGAGCGCTCACGTGGGGGCGCGTTGTCGTCGGCGTCTCGGGGGTCGGCATGGCCCAGGCGGCGCTGGATGAGTGCGTCCACTTCATGAAGGGACGCGAGATGTTCGGGAGTCGATTGGCCGACATGCAGTACTGGCAGTTCCGGCTGGCTGAGCGCGCGACGCAGGTCGGCACGGCGCGCGACCTGTGCTACGAGGCGGCGCTTCGTTTCGACCAGGGCGTGCGGACGCCCGAGCCGGAGATGGCGATGGCCAAGTACTGCGGGACGCAGGTCGCCGGCGACGTGGCGCGCGA
>JALNYR010000253.1 GCA_023229725.1 Dehalococcoidia bacterium
CTGCACGTCATCGACGGCCAGGTGCCGCTGTCGCTGATGTTCGGCTACGCCAAGGCCCTGCGCACCCTGACGCAGGGTCGGGCCAATTATTCACTGGAGTTCCTCAAGTACAGCGAGATGACCGAGGAAAAGATGAACGAAGTTCTGAAGACCCAGCTGGGCATATATACAACGAACTAGGAGGCAACGATGGGAAAAGAAAAATTTGATCGTAACAAGCCGCATTTGAATATCGGGACGATTGGGCACGTGGATCACGGCAAGACGACGTTGACGGCATCGATCACCAAGGTGCTGAGCAAGCTGAACGAGAAGGTGAAGTACCGTGATTTCTGGAGCATCGACAACGCGCCGGAAGAGAAAGAGCGCGGCATCACGATCAACATTGCGCACGTCGAGTACGAGACGAAGGCTCGGCACTACGCGCACATCGACTGCCCCGGCCACGCCGACTACGTGAAGAACATGATCACGGGCGCGGCGCAGATGGACGGAGCGATCCTGGTGGTATCGGCGGCCGACGGTCCGATGCCGCAGACGCGCGAGCACATCTTGCTGGCGCGGCAGGTGAACGTACCGGCCATCGTGGTGTTCATGAACAAAGTGGACATGGTGGAGGACAAGGAGATACTGGACCTGGTTGAGCTGGAGATCCGCGAGCTGCTGACGAGCTACGGTTTTCCGGGCGACGAGATACCGATCGTTCGCGGCAGCGCCCTGAAGAGCATGGAAGGGGACGGCAACCCGGACGACGAGTGGAACAAGAAGATCATCGATCTGATGGACGCGGTGGACAGCTACATCAAGCTGCCCGAGCGGCCGATCGACAAGCCGTTCCTGATGCCGATCGAGGACGTGTTCACCATCAGCGGCCGCGGCACGGTGGTGACGGGTCGCGTGGAGCGCGGCATCGTGAAAGTGGGCGAGGAAGTGGACATTCTGGGCATTCGCGAGACGCGCAAGCGCGTGGTCACGGGCGTGGAGATGTTCAAGAAGCTGCTGGACGAGGGGCGCGCCGGCGACAACATCGGCGTGCTGCTGCGTGGCACGGACCGCGAGGACGTGGATCGCGGCATGGTGCTGGCCAAACCGGGCTCGATCACGCCGCACACGAAGTTCAAGGCTGAGGTGCTGGTGTTGAGCAAGGAAGAGGGCGGGCGGCACACGCCGTTCGTGACGGGCTACCGGCCGCAGTTCTTTTTCCGCACCACGGACGTGACGGGCTCGGTGAAGCTGCCCGCGGGCGTGGAGATGGTCATGCCGGGCGACAACGCCAACCTGGAGATCACGCTGATCATGCCCATCGCCATGGAGAAGGGGCTGAAGTTCGCCATCCGCGAAGGCGGCCGCACCATCGGTGCCGGCAGCGTCACGGATATCATCGAGTAATGAGGAGAGCATGTTAACTAAAATAAGGATCAAGCTGAAATCGTTCGACAACCGGGTGCTGGACAAGTCCTCGGCCGAGATCGTGGCCAAGGCCAAGCGCACCGGCGCCGTGGTCACCGGCCCCATCCCGCTGCCTACCCACATCGAGCGCTTCTGCGTGCTGCGTTCGCCGCACACCGACAAGAAGTCGCGCGAACATTTCGAGCGCCGCTCCCACGCGCGCCTGATCGAGATCCGCGAGCACAACGACGACACGATCTCCGAACTGAAGAAGATGGATCTTCCGGCCGGGGTCGAGGTCGAGGTGAAGTCGAACTAAACAAGAAGGTGAAAAGATGATACAGGGAATAATCGGAAAAAAGATCGGCATGACCCAGATATTCACCGATGACGGGCGCGTCATCCCGGTGACCATGATCCAGGCGGGCCCCTGCGTTGTGGTCCAGAGAAAGAGCATCACCGGCAAGGCGGAGTGCGCCCAGCTCGGTCTCGTCGAGCCGCGGCAGGTCAAGCACGTCAACAAGCCCATGAAAGGGCATTTCGCCAAGGCCAATGTCCCGCCCACGCGCCGGCTGCGCGAGTTCGCCGTGGCCGAGACCGCGCCCAACGTCGGCGACACCGTGGCCGTGGACATCTTCAGCGAGAGCGAGATCGTCAACATCCATGGCACCACCAAGGGCAAGGGTTTCCAGGGCGTGGTCAAGCGCTACGGTTTCGCCGGCGGCCGCGACACCCACGGTTCCATGTTCCATCGCCAGATCGGTTCCGCCGGTTCCAACACCTACCCGGGCGAGGTCATCAAGGGCAAGGGCATGCCGGGGCGCATGGGCGGCCGGCAGAAAACGGTCAAGGGCCTGGAAGTGGTCCGCATCGACAAGGAACGGAACCTGCTCATGGTGCGCGGCGCCGTCCCGGGCTGCAACGGCAACTATCTCTACGTTCTCAAGAATTCCTGGAAAAGGAGATAAGGCATGGTCAAGGTAAAAGTACGCAACATCAAGAATAAGGAAGTCAGCGAGATGGAGCTCCCCGAGGCCATCTTCGACTATCCCCTGAAGGAGCACCTGATCTACGAGGCGGTCAAGAACTACAACGCCAACCAGCGCCAGGGAACGGCCTGCACCAAGACCCGCTCCGAGGTCTCCGGCAGCGGCAAGAAGCTCTGGAAGCAGAAGGGCACCGGCCGCGCCCGCATGGGCGCCCTGCGCAGCCCGCTGTGGAGAAAAGGCGGCACGTCCTTCGGTCCCAAGCCGCGCGACTACTCCTAC
>JALNYR010000060.1 GCA_023229725.1 Dehalococcoidia bacterium
CGGAAACGCGAGGTGGAGGAATACGTCGCGTGGTGCCGGCGACAGGCCGACTACGAACGCACCTCGCTGGGCCGTGAGAAGACCGGCGTCTTCCTCGGCAGCTACGTCATCAACCGCTTCAACGGGGCGCGCGTGCCCATCTGGATAACGGACTATGTGCTGTCGACGTACGGCACAGGGGCGGTCATGGGCGTGCCCGCGCACGACGAACGCGACTTCGAGTTCGCCACGAAGTTCAACCTGCCCGTGACGACGGTGATTGCACCGCCTGACTGGGACGGTCGGCCTCTCAAAGAGGCGTATGTCGGCAGAGGCAAGCTGGTCAACTCCGGCGAGTTCAACGGCATGCAGGACACGGACGGCTTCAAGGCCATCTGCGCGAAGCTCGAGCGCGAAGGCTGGGGCAAGGCCACCGTTGCGTACCGCATCCGCGACTGGCTCATTTCCCGGCAGCGGTACTGGGGCGCGCCCATACCCATGGTGTACTGCGACAAGTGCGGCATCGTCCCCGTGCCCGAGGAGCAGTTGCCCGTTCTGCTGCCTCCCGACGCGGAGTTCAAGCCGACGGGCGAGTCTCCCTTGAAGTACTGTGACTCGTTCGTCAACACGACGTGTCCGAAATGCGGCGGTCCGGCGAAGCGAGAGACGGACACCATGGACACGTTCATGTGTTCGAACTGGTACTTCCTCCGCTATACGGGCCCGGGCTACGATCGCGGCCCGTATGTTATGGACAAGCTGAATTACTGGATGCCGGTGGACCTGTACACGGGCGGCGCCGAGCACGCCGTGCTGCACCTTCTGTACTCGCGGTTCTTCGTGAAGGCGCTGCGCGACGTGGGACTGCTGTCATTTGACGAGCCGTTCACGAGGCTGTTCAACCAGGGAATCATCATCCACGGCGGCGGCAAAATGAGCAAGTCCAAGGGCAACGTGGTTGCGCCGGACGTGTACGTGTCCCAGCTCGGCGCCGACACCGTGCGGGCGTACCTCATGTTCGTGGGACCGTGGAACCTCGGCGGCGAATGGAGCGACAGCGGCATCATCGGCCTCAGCCGCTGGCTCAACCGCGTGTGGACGCTCTGCGAGTCGGAGTACGCTCCCGTACACGTGGACGTCGCCACCGAGCGCAACGTGCTGCACGTGATGCACCGGACCGTGAAGAAGGCGAGCGCTGACATCGAGGACTTCAGGTTCAACACCATGCTGGCCGGCTTGATGGAGTTCACGAACGTGCTGGGGCCCGTGCTGGAGGCCGGCAGCGTGTCCGCAGGTGTCTGGAACGAGGCGATTCGAACGCTGCTGCTCCTCATGGCGCCAAGCACGCCTCACATAGCCGAAGAGCTGTGGACGCGACGCGGCTGGACCTACAGCATCCACAACCAGAAGTGGCCGTCCTATGACGAGGCTCTGGCGAAGGAAGAGGAGATCGTCGTGGCGGTGCAGGTGAACGGGAAGCTGCGGGACAAGCTGACCGTGCCGGCCGGCATCCCGGAGGAAGAGGTCAAGGCGCTTGCGCTGGCGAGCGACAGGGTCAAGGTGTATACGGACGGGCACACTCTGCAGAAGGTCATCTACGTCCCGGGCAGGGTGGTCAGTATCGTTGCGGCGTGAGGGGTAAGATGAGGCTCACTTTCATTGGCGGTGGCACGATGGCGGAGGCGCTCGTCAGCCGTCTCGTTGGTCGGGGCGTCGTGACCTGTGACGACATCAGCGTCGTTGACCCGGTTGACGCGCGGCGCGAGCTGCTGCACGAGCAGTACAAGGTTCACGTCCACGCGACGCCTGCCGAGTGTCTCGGGCGCGCCGACGTCGTCGTCCTCGCGGTGAAGCCGCAGGACCTGCTGAAGGTGGCGCCCCAGATGGGGAGGCTCGCGGCGGGACAGCTCCTGGTGTCCATCCTTGCCGGCGTGAAGCTCGAGACGCTTGCGGCCAGCTTCTCGCACGATCTCATCGTCCGCGCCATGCCGAATACGCCGGCCCAGATCGGCATGGGGATGACCGTGTGGACTGCGTTGCCCTCGGTGGGCGAATCCCACATCAACAGCGCCCGCACGATTCTGTCCGCCCTTGGTGAAGAGGTCTATGTGCCCGAGGAGAAGTACGTGGACATGGCCACCGCCGTGAGCGGCAGCGGTCCGGCGTACGTGTTCCTCTTCGTCGAGGCTCTCGTGGACGGGGCCGTCCGCATCGGGATGCCTCGCCCGATGGCGGAGCGGCTTGTGAATCAGACGATGCGGGGCTCGATGGACTACCTGGTGCAGTCCGGCAGGCATCCGGCTGAACTGAGGAACAAGGTCACGTCGCCTGGTGGGACAACCGCAGCTGCCCTCCACGAACTCGAGAAGGGCAGCTTGCGGACACTCGTAGCGGAAGCTATCGCGGCGGCATACGCCAGGACAAAGGGGCTCTGACTAGAAGGTCCCGTCCGCGGGCGCCTGGCCGGGGTGCAGCTTCTTGAACTTCGCCAGCAATTGAGCCTTGGTCTCGGTGTTGTCGGCGTCAGCCTGGGGCGCACCGACAGGGCAGACCTCAGCACACCGCGGAGACTCGAACCAGCCCACACACTCGGTGCACTTCTCGGGGTCGATTACGTACGAGGAGTCTCCCTCGCTGATGGCATCGTTCTTGCATTCCGACTGGCACGCGCCACAACTGATGCAGTCCTCGGTGATCTTGTATGCCATGGTAGTGTGTTACCTCCTCAGCTACGTGTTTTGCCGGTATTGTACTGGGCGCCTATGCGTTTTTCAACCTCGCGGATGAGGTCGGCGTACTTGCGGGTGAGAGCCTCCGCAACGTGGTCAGCGACCATGCCCTCCAGGCATCCGCCGAGCCTGGCCACTTCCTTGATGACACTGGAACTGATGAACTGATACTTCTGGGTGGTCATCAGACAGACCAGCTCGATGTCCGGCGCCAGCGTGTGGTTCATGAGCGCCATCTCGAACTCGCGCTCGAAGTCCGAGTTGGCCCGGAGTCCCCGTATCATCACATCAGCTTTCACGCGATGGATGTAGTCGACCACCAGGCCCGAGAACGCCGTCACCGTCACGTTCGGAATGTCCTGTGAGGCCTTCACCGCCAGAGCCACCCGCTCCTCGGCGCTGAAGAGCAGGTTCTTCTCCGGCCTGTCGTACACGGCGACAATCACGTGGTCGAACAGCGCCGACGCACGCCTCACGATGTCGGTGTGACCGTTCGTGATGGGGTCGAAGGAGCCGGGATACACAGCCGTGGTCATTTCATTGCTCCTCTCTACGGTACATGGCGATGTACGTATCGCCGTAGCGGCGACTCTTGAAGGTGACGAGCGTGCCGTGTGAGTCGGACAGAGGGTGCCGGTTGCCGTGGCTGACCACGACGAGGGCATCCCGGGACAGCAGCTTGCCGCCGGCAAGGGTGGCTACGATGGAATCGGTCGAGGGGTCGTCGTACGGAGGGTCGATGAAGACGACGTCGTACTGACGCTGCAGCGCCTCCGGCGCCTGGCTCGCGGCGATACAGTGCACCGCCGCGCGGTCGGAGAAGCCGGTCCGCTCGAGGTTCTGTCGAATCATCGTGCAGCACTCACGGCTCTTGTCGACGAAGTCCGCCCACGATGCGCCACGACTGAGCGCCTCGATGCCGAGGGCCCCGCTTCCTGCGAAGAGGTCGAGCACCGTGTCACAGGGGCTGCCGGAGCTTCCTATCATTGAGAAGATGGCCTGCCTGACGAGGCTCATCGTGGGGCGCACGCTCCGTCCCGGAGGCGCCTTCAGTTCGATGCCGCGTGCACTGCCCCCCTCTACTCTCATGCGCCTTCGGGCGGCATTGTACTACGCCCTTTCTACGTTCAGCAACGCCCGCCCGTGTTTGACGACCCCCTACCCATCCACTATACTTCGGCCAGAGTGCCAGTGGCAGGAAATACGAATGAGTAGCGGCTTCGAACGGTTCTCGGAGGGCGCCCGGAAAGTCCTGACGAAAGCTCAGGAAGAGGCCAAGCGGCTCGGGCACGGCTACATCGACACTGAGCACATCCTGCTTGGCATCGTTGACGACGAGTCCGGCATGGCGGCCAAGGTGCTGGGGAACCTCGGCGTCCCCCTCGCCAAGGTCCGCGCCGCCGTCGAGTTCGTCGTCGGTAAGGGCGAACGCCGCACCACCGGCGAGATTAGCCTTGCACCGCGCGCGAAGCGCGCCATCGAGATAGCCGTCGACGAGGCGCGTCGCCTCAACTCCAGCTATATCGGAAGCGAGCACCTGCTGCTGGGCCTCCTCGGCGGCAAGGAAGGCGTTGCGTGCAACGTGCTCGAGAACTTCGGCATCACGCTTGACCGCGCCCGCGAAGAGGCCGGGCAGGTGGCGAGACACGAAGCCGTCCATGCTCGCACCAATCGCCCCGCAAGCAAGACTCCCACGCTGGACCAGCTCGGCACCGACCTCACCGCCCTCGCCCGTGCGGGCAAGCTGGACCCCATCATCGGCCGCACCAGCGAGATAGAGCGCGTCGTTCAGATCCTGAGCCGGCGCACCAAGAACAACCCCGCCCTCATCGGCGAGCCCGGGGTCGGCAAGACCGCCATCGTGGAAGGCCTGGCGCAGCGCATCGTGGACGGCGAGGTGCCCGAGGCGCTCCAGGGGAAGCGCATCATTGCCCTGGACATCGGCGCACTCGTCGCAGGAACCAAGTACCGCGGCGAGTTCGAAGAGCGGATGAAGAAGGTCATCGAGGAGGACAAGTCCGCGGGCAACTGCGTGCTCTTCATCGATGAGATGCACACCATCGTGGGCGCCGGAGCTGCCGAAGGGGCCGTGGACGCCTCCAACATGCTGAAGCCGGCGCTCTCGCGCGGCCAGTTGCAGTGCATCGGCGCCACCACGCTGAACGACTATCGCAAGTATGTCGAGAAAGACCCCGCTCTCGAGCGCCGGTTCCAGACCGTGCTCGTTGCGGAGCCGAGTATCGAGGAGACTCTGGACATCCTCCGGGGCGTCAAGTCCCGCTACGAGGAGTTCCACCACCTGACCATCAGCGACGAAGCGCTCCGCAGCGCTGCGTCTCTTGCTTCACGGTACATTCCCGACCGGTTCCTCCCCGATAAGGCCATCGATGTCGTGGATGAGGCCAGTTCCCGGGTGCGCATTCGCCGGGGAAGCGTGCCGCTGGGCCTCTCTGAGGCCCGCAAGGCGCTGGAGAGCGTGCGCCGCGAGAAGGAAGCCGCCATCGCCGCGCAGCAGTACGAGTATTCGGGTGAGTTGCGCGAGCGTGAGCTTCAGCTTGTCGAGAAGGTCTCTCTCATGGACCAGGAGTGGCAGACCAAGCGGGACACTGAGCGGCCGGAGGTCGGCGAGGACGATGTCGCCGAGGTCGTCAGCATGTGGACCGGCATCCCCGTGGTGCGCCTGAGTTCCGATGAGACCAGCCGGCTCCTGCAGATGGAAGAGGCGCTTCACAAGCGCATCATCGGGCAGGACGAGGCCATCACGACCATCGCCAAGGCGGTGCGTCGCGCCAGGGCCGGACTCAAGGACCCGAGGCGCCCCATCGGCGTCTTCATGTTCCTGGGCCCCACCGGCGTCGGGAAGACGGAGCTGGTCAGGACGTTGTCCGAGTTCATGTTCGGCAGCGAAGATGCGCTCATCCGTCTCGACATGTCCGAGTTCATGGAGCGCCACACGGTGGCCCGCCTCGTCGGCGCGCCTCCGGGCTACGTCGGCTACGATGACGGCGGACAGCTGACCGAGACGGTGCGGCGCAAGTCCTACTCCTGTATCCTCCTGGACGAGATCGAGAAAGCGCACCCGGATGTCTTCAACATCCTGCTGCAGATCTTCGACGACGGCCATCTCACCGATGCGAAGGGGCGGCGGGTCGACTTCCGCAACAGCATCATCGTCATGACGAGCAACGTCGGCGCGGAGCTCATCCGCAGGGACATGACGCTTGGCTTCGCGACGCAGGGCGAAGGCGCGCAGAAGCAGCACATGGACTACGAGAAGATGAAGGAACGCGTGCTCTCGGAGCTGAAGAACCGCTTCCGGCCCGAGTTCCTCAATCGTCTGGACGCGTCCGTCGTCTTCCACGCGCTGGGCAGGGACGAGCTTCGCAAGATCGTCGACCTCATGCTCGGCCAGGTCGCGAAGTCGCTGAAAGAGAAGGAAATCGCCCTCGTCGTCTCCGATGCGGCCAAGGACCTCCTTGGGACGAAGGGCTACGACCCGGTGTTCGGAGCGCGCCCGCTGCGCAGGGTCATCCAGAGCATGCTGGAGGATCAGCTCTCCGACGCGATACTGCGCGGCGAGTTCCATGCCGGTGATACCGTGGAGATCGATGTCAGAGACGACCGGCTGGTGATGCTGGCGCAGGGTGAGTGCCGGGAACTCCTGCCTGTGGGCGAGTCCGCCCGCTGAGTAGTCGGCTGCGGTAGTCATCGCTCCAGTCCTCCCTGTCGGGGTCTCCTTCAACGAGACAGCGTGTGACGCCCGATAGTCGTAGTGGACCCAGGCCGAAGCAGACCTTCGTCTGCGGGAGTTGCGGTCGCGAAAGCCCGCGCTGGCTCGGGCGGTGCCCCTCATGCGACAGCTGGAACAGCTTCGAATTGGCGCCTGTTGAGCGTCGCACTCCCCGCGGCGCCGCGGCGCCGGCCGGCACCACGGCCCCCGAGGAACTCGCTCATGTGAGCCTTGACGCGGTTCCCCGTCTCAGCCTCGGAACGGCGGAGTTTGACCGGGTGCTGGGGGGAGGGCTCGTCCCCGGGTCGCTGGTCCTCCTTGGCGGAGAGCCAGGCATCGGCAAGTCAACTCTCCTCCTGCAGCTCTGCGCTCACCTCGCTACCGGCAGCGGCCCGGTCGTCTACGTTTCCGGTGAGGAGTCTCCTCAACAGGTGCGGCTTCGCTCGCTGCGGCTCGGCGTTACCGGCGAGCGGATCCTCCTTCTGGCCGAGACGAATCTCGACGCGGTTCTCGACTACCTCGCCAGCATCTCTCCGTCGGCGGTCGTTGTCGACTCGATTCAGACGATGTTCCTCGAAGGAGTCGTCGGGGCCGCCGGCAGCCTGAGCCAGGTGCGTGAGAGCACGCTAGCTCTGATGCGTTTCGCGAAGCAGCGCTCGGTGTCCGTGCTCCTGGCGGGACATGTCACCAAGGAAGGCGCCATCGCCGGGCCCGGCACGCTCGAGCACATCGTCGACGTGGTGCTGTATATGGAAGGCGACAGGCACAGCGCCTATCGCCTCGTACGCAGTGTGAAGAACCGCTTCGGCTCGACGGACGAGCTGGGCGTCTTCGAGATGGCCGCGCACGGGCTGGTGGAGGTTGCGAATCCGTCTCTGGTCTTCTCCGGAGGGGGGCAGGGGCGTGTTGTCGGCTCCGCTGTGGTGCCGGTGCTCGAGGGAAGCCGGCCACTCCTGGTTGAGATCCAGGCGCTGAGCACCCCTGCCGGCTTCGGCCCGCCGCGACGCGTGGCCAATGGTTTCGACGTCAACCGTCTGCTGCTCATCACGGCGGTCCTGTCGAAACGGGCCAGGATACGCCTCGCGGACCAGGACGTTATCGTGAATGTGACCGGCGGCCTGCGCATCTCCGAACCCGCCGCCGACCTCGGGGTTGCGCTCGCCATCGCCTCATGCGTGCGAGACAGGGCTCTCAGTCGGGGAGTCGTTGTCTTTGGAGAACTCGGGCTGGGCGGCGAACTGAGGACGGTGACCCAGGCGTCCCGGCGCCTGTCGGAGGCCAGGAGGCTGGGCTTCGATAGCTGTGTCCTGCCCCGGGAAACGCAGGTCGAGCCGTCGGACATGGACGGTATGCGCCTGCTGCGGGCATCGTCGCTCGGCAACGCGCTGTCCCTCGCTCTCGAGCGAGAGGGCGCCGAACCGGATGCCGGGGAGTCGTAGCCATGGAACGGGTGGGCGCAATCGTGCCGGCTGCGGGCCATGGACGGCGCATGGGTGGCCGCGATAAGCTGTTCCTGCCTCTGGGCGGTCGCCCGCTCCTCGCCTGGTGCATCGAGACGCTTGAAAGTTGCGACCTCGTTGGAGAGGTCGTCGTTGCTCTCAACCCGGCGGGACTGAAGCGCGCGGCGCTGCTGTCGGAGGCGCGAGGCTGGTGCAAGACGCGCGCATGCCTCGGAGGCGCCCGCCGGCAGGACTCGGTCGCCGCGGCTCTTCTCCTCCTGGGAAGCGTTGACTGGGTGCTGGTGCATGACGGGGACCGCCCCTTCCTGACCGAGCAGCTTATCCGCGACGGCATCGACGCGGCCCGTGACACCGGTGCGGCGGTCGCCGCGGTGCCGTCCAAGGACACCGTCAAAGTAGTCGATGCGGCGGGCCTCGTTGTGCAGACCCTGGAGCGGGACGCGCTGCGCGCCGTGCAGACGCCTCAGGTCTTTCGGGCCGACATCCTGCTGCGGGCGTATGCTGTGACTGGAGAGTCCGCCACGGACGATGCCACGCTCGTCGAACGCCTCGGCTGTCAGGTGCGCCTCTATGACGGCGCCTATGAGAACCTGAAGGTGACGACGCCGGATGACCTCGTGGTGGCGCGGGCCATTGCCCGGCGCTGGAAGGGGGCGGGATGAGAGTCGGGTTCGGGTACGATAGCCACCGGTTCGCCCCGGGTCGACGCCTGGTCCTCGGCGGAGTCGAGATTCCCCACGAGCAGGGACTCGACGGGTGGAGCGATGCCGATGTGATTGCCCACGCCGTCATCGACGCCCTGTGCGGCGCGGCATCCCTCGGAGACATAGGCCGGCTGTTTCCCCCGGGCGACCCTCGCTATCGGGACGCGTCCAGCATGCGGCTCCTCGCGTCGGTTGCCGGCATGGTCGCCGCGGCGGGATTCGACATCGTCAACGCGGATGTGACGGTGATCGCCGAGCAGCCTCTGCTGAAGACGCACATCCCGCGGATGCAGCAGGAACTGGGAGCGGCGATGGGCATCGATGCGGCCCTCGCGACGGTGAAGGCGAAGACCAACGAGGGGATGGGGTTCGTGGGGCGCGGCGAGGGCATCGCGGCGTGTGCGGTTGTGCTGGTTGAGACGAAGAAGGGCTAGCGGACGATCCTCTTCGCGGCACGTCCCGGCGACGCACAGGTGCTACAATTCCGCCGAATGACCTGAGAGTCCCGGCGAGCCGCGGCCGAACCGGCGTTGCGGCGAGGGGCTCCGAAGGTTGCCTGGAGGGTGTACATGCCATTGTACGAGTATCAGTGTGAGCGGTGCGGTAAGCGGTTCGAGGTCCGCCAGTCCTTCAGCCAGGGTGGCGCTGACCTGAAGTGTCCGGCGTGCGGAGCTGCCGCGCCCCGGCGGCTCTTTTCCTCGTTCAGCTGCGCCGGCTCGAGTGACTCCGGCTTCTCGGGCGACAGCGGCTTCTCGAGCGGCGGTGGCAGCGGCTGTTCGTCATGCAGTTCAGGGAACTGCGCCTCGTGCGGCAGGTAGGCACGGCGGGCAGTGTCCCCCACCTGCGTCTCCGTGCAGACCGTCTTCCGGACGAGGCGGGCGCACGCAGTGGCGACGCACGTATTGTCGAGTTCCACGGCCTGATGGGTCGCACGGCCCAGAACGGAAGGGAGCACCATGCTTGATTTCCTTCCCATCCTCGTGGCCACCGGGGCGGTCGTCGGCTTCATGGCTGCCCTTCTCGGTGTGGGGGGAGGCTTCATCCTTGTCCCCGTCATGTACTGGGTCATGACCGGGGCGGGCGTGCCCGAAGACATGGCCCTGCGCACTGCCTTCGGCACCAGCCTGCTCGTCATCGTGCCGACGGTGCTGAGCAGCACCTACCGGCATCACAAAGCTCATGCCGTCGTCTGGCGGGTTGCGCTCGTCCTGGGCATCTGCGGCGCCGTGGGCGCACTCCTGGGTTCGACGCTTGCCGCCAGCCTTCCGAGTGCCGCGCTCAAGGTCGGGTTCGGCGTCTTCATCCTCGTCATCTCCGTGCGCATGGTTGTGGGCATCCGTTCCGAGGGGAAGCCGTGCGACCCCATGCCGGAGCCCCGAACCATCAGCCTCATCGTGCTCGGCTCCATCATGGGCGTTATCGCGGGTCTCACGGGGCTCGGGGGTGGGGCTCTCATGGTGCCTGCGCTGGTGCTGCTGTTCCACTTCCCCATGGGGCGGGCGGTGGCAACCTCAAGCGCTGCCATCATCTTCACCGCACCGGGCGGCATCATCGGCTACGTCGTGAACGGGCTGGATGTTGCGGGGCGGCTCCCGTACAGCGTCGGCTATGTGAATCTCGCCATCGGGCTGTCGTTGATGGCGCTCAGCATCCCCATGGCGCAACTCGGCGCCCGGGCGGCGCACGCCATCGACGCGCGCAAGTTGAGGCTTCTCTTCGTCGTGCTGATGGTCTACGTGGGGCTCAACATGACGGGGCTGCTCGAGATGCTGGGGCTCTAGTCACTGCTAGGTGACGCCCAGCACGCGCACCTCGTCTCCGGGAAGCGCGCCGAGTCGGGCGGCCGCATTGCCGTTTCGAAGCGAGATCTCGAGGTAGCCGCTGCTACCCAGTATCGCCGCAACGCCTGTCGTTTCCTCGTAGTGCCGGGAGATACCGTCGATGCGAACGGCGCCGATCGTTATCTCAACCGGCCCGGGCGGAAGGTGAGAGCTGCGGATATCCGTCACCAGGTTGCCGAAGTGGTCGGCATACATCACCCGGCCGACAACTTCGTCGGGCCCGGGCACACTGGGTTTCGTGCTGGAGAGCATGGTGAGCGTGTCGGTCTTCTCTCCGAACTCGTAGGGCGACAGCCCCAGCGAGAGGCCGGCGGCAACCGGAGCGAACACGTCCCTCCCGTGGAAGGTGGGGCACACCGGCTGCCTCCAGAAGCGAGGGTCGGTGATGGACACCGCCTCGATGCCGCGCTTGAGGCGAACCTCCGCGGTGTCGCCTCCCGTCTCCGGTACCGAATCCTCGTTGAGAGAGAGCTGTTCGATGACGTAGCTCAGCACGCCGTTGTCGGGCGCCACGAACAGCGCCCCGGGGACCTTCAGGATGATGCCGCGGCGGTCGCCGCCCACGCCCGGGTCGACAATCGCCATGTGGATGCTGTTCTTGGGGAAGTAGGGGTACGACGTGGCGAGGATGAACCCGCCCTGGCGGATGTTCTGAGCCTCGATGGCGTGGGTGATGTCGACGATGACCGCCTTGGGGTCGCGGGTCAGAATGACCCCCTTCATCACGGCGACGTACGCGTCTTCGATGCCGAAGTCGGTCAGAAGCGTGATGGGCGGAGCCATGAACCGCCTACGACGAGACGACGATGATCATCGCCAGGACGATGAAGACCGACGCGAGAACCAGCGTGAGCCGGAAGAGCGTCCGCTCGATGCCTCGCCTCGTGCGGTACACGGCGTCGGGCTGTCCGAAAATCCCGCCCAGTCCCCCCCCCTGAACCTGAAGGAGTATGGCGGCGATGAGGGCGATCGCAATCAGCAACTGGCCTATAGCAAGGTACGTGGGCACTCTCGCTCCTCCCTGGCGGGCCGCCGGCCGGGGCGCCGGCGACAGGGATGCTCCCTGTCCCGCCCAACAGCCACACAAAGGCATCAGTGGCGGCTCGCCTTGAGGTGCTAGTATACCAGTTGCAGTGTGCTCGCGAAAGCCACGCCATGCGGGGCGGCGACTTTGCGTTTGTAATCCGCACTGGTAGTATAGCGACGGTCGCGAGCCGCTCCGTCGGGGCCGGAGGGTGGGGTGGAGGCTCGCACGGGATGCTCACGGTATGGATGCGACAGGCGACAGAGCGGCGGACGTTGCACGCGAGCTCGTCGTATTCGCCCGGGCCCACGGCCTGGTGCTGCCCAACGGCGAGTGTCTCAATCGCCACGTGAACCGCTACATCGCCCTCGGCCACTGCCCCTGCGTCGAGACACGACCGCGGTGCCCCTGCGACGATGCTCTGGCCGATGTCGAGCGCATCGGACGGTGCGAATGTGGCATACTTGTCGACCCGGCGCGGCTCTGCATGCTGAGGGATCAGCGCAACAGCTCCTCAAGTCATACGGGTTCAGGAGGTGAGTCGAAAATGGTGACCATCGAGCGTCTCAAGGAAGTTGGCATCTTCCAGGGTATCAGCGATGCCGAGTTGCGAATGATTCAGGAGAGCGTCGTCCGCGTGCAGTCCTCCGGTCAGGGAACGCAGGTCTTCGCCGAGAACGGTGAGAGTTCGCAGATGTACATCGTGGATTCAGGCCGGGTGAACCTCGAGATCGAGGCAATCCCGGATACGCACCTCCAGGTCGCCTCGCTGAAACGCAACGAGGTCTTCGGCTGGGAGGCCCTTGTCCCTCCGTACAAGTACACCAGCACCGCGAAGGCCGTCGCGGACTCCATGCTCGTCGTTCTGGATGGAGCCAGCATGAGGAAGCTGTGCAAGACGTATCCCGACATCTGCGCGAGAGTGATGGAGCGCGTGGTTCGAATCGCCGCTGACCAGCTCGCGGCAACCCGTCAGCAGATGTTCATGCTGCTGCACAGCAAGTAGCCGCGGCGTGGCGACCGGCGCGAATGGCGTACCGGTTGCCCTTGTCCTCCGTGGAGAATAGTGGAAGGGGGATTCGACGTTGCGGTACGTACATCTGCCCGAAGGCTCCGATGAGCAGAGCGGGCACGGAGTGCGGGCGCGCTGGGGCGAGCGGACGGCCAGCCATGGCGGACGTGAGGTCCTGTACCTCGTCACGGATGCCGTGGTGGATACCGTCTGCTGTGGCGACCGCGTCTTCCACTACGCTACCGTGCTGGGCTACGTCACGGACTGGAAGTACACCCGAGATGCGAGCGGTCTACCCGTCTCCCTCGTCGAACCTGTCGCTGATGCCGCCACTCGTAAGGAAATTGAAGACCTGCTCAAGCGGGACGATGCCGAACTGCAGGTCAGCTTCCGTGCCGATGGGGAACAATAGTCGCAGACGATGTATTGACACCCTTTTTGACGGCTGCCTATAATGGCACGCTCATGCCAGCGTTCCTTCGGTCAGTCGACAGGATAGCGGACGCGCACTTACCCTTGAGCTGCTTTTCCCTGTTTCACGGGTTCTCGACGAGACTGAACGGTTCTGGTTGTTATGACACCGCTCTTCATTGCGGCTTCTGAGTTCGAACGGTTGCTGTCTGTCTGGTCCGCCGACAGGCCCGTGTATGTGCCTGTTACCCGGGCCGGCTACCGGCACTGGCTGCGCTACTCTCCCGACGCCCCGGTTCGCGCGGAGCTGGACGGCATCAGGGCCGTCGAGCCGCTCAAGTCGTTCTACTTCAGGGTGCAGGAGAGGGTTGCGACCTATCCCGGCACGCCGGATTCACTCGACGCCGAGCCAGGGTTCGTCATCGTCGGTGCGAAGCAGTGCGACCTCCGTTCGCTCTTCTGCCTCGACCAGACGTTCGCCTCGTCCGATATTCCCGATCCCTTCTGGGTAACCAGGCGGGAGAAGGCGCTGGTAGTCGGCGCTGATTGCTCGGACGCCGCCTCGACCTGTTTCTGCACGCTTCTGGGCATGGAGCCGCATCCGCAGGACTGTTTCGACCTCTCGCTGGCCGCCGTCGCCGGCGGTTTCGTCGTCGAGGTGGGAAGCGAGAAGGGCGAGAAGGCGCTCAGAGTACAGGGCCTTGAGCTTCAGACTGCGACCGATGCTCAGCTGGCTGAACGGCAGAAGAATCGTGAGCTGACGCGGGCGGCGGTTGAGGAGCAGAACCGGAAGTACAAGACGAGCCGCTCGTTCACTGAGCTCGTCACGTCCGGATTCGGCTCGGCAGCCTGGACGCCGTACGTCGGCCGCTGCCGCGAGGATGCCGCATGCCTCGCGATATGTCCGACGTGTCACTGCTTCGTGTTGTACGACCAGCGCGGCGATGGCTCGAACGAGCGCATCCGCGTGTGGGATTTCTGCTATCTCCGTGGCTACACCCGCTGCGGCGGCGGCCACAGCGCACGGGCGACCGGCAACGACCGGTTCAAGAACAAGTACGTCAAGAAGTTCCAGTTCTACCCGGCCAAGTACGACGTGGTTGCCTGTACCGGGTGCGGTCGCTGCATCGACGCATGCCTTGCCAAGATCGACATGAGGCAGGTTCTCCACGACCTGGAGGAGAGCCGGAATGCGTAATCCGTACGCTCCCATCGAAGCTCGCATACTCA
>JALNYR010000254.1:0-1746 GCA_023229725.1 Dehalococcoidia bacterium
CGAAGTCCTCCACGCGGCGGAACGTGTCAATGGGTTTGAGACAACTGCGGTACGAAATTAGTGTCGCGCGGTAGTTGTAGCATACGGGGTTCCGGCCCATCGGCCGGAGGGTTAATCCAGACTTCGCTCGGCAACGCCAGCGGTCGCGGCGGCGCGCCGACAAAGCGTTCGGGATGGGCAGCATAGGCCGCGGTGAGCACCGCCTGCCGAGCAGCCAGTACCGCGGCGGCTTGGCCGCAATGCACCATCGCTGGAGTCAGCAGGCCAAGGCCCCAGTGATGATGCTCGTGGTTCTGCCAATGGATGAACTTGCCGCAAAACTCCAGGCCGTGTTCCATGCTCGTGAAACGGTCGGGGAACTCCGGCTGATACTTCATCGTCTTGAACTGGCTCTCCGAGAATGGGTTGTCGTCGGAAACGTGCGGCCGACTGTGCGACTTGGTGATCCCCAATGTGGCCAGGAGTTGGGCCACGGTCTGCGAACGCATCGACGGCCCACGATCGCTGTGGATCGTCAGTTGGTCCCGAACAACGCCTTCCTTGACGACCGTCTCGCGAATCAACCGCTCGGCGAGATGTTGGCTTTCACGACTGGCCAACATCCAACCCACCACGTAGCGGCTAAAGATGTCGAGGATCACGTAAAGGTGGAAGTATGTCCATTTCGTTGGCCCCAAGAGCTTGGTGATGTCCCAAGACCAAACCTGATTGGGAGCGGTGGCCACCAGTTGCGGCTTGTGGTACGTCGGGTGTCGCAATTGGTCGCGCCGCTCACGAACTTCTTTCCGAGAGTCCAAAACCCGGTACATCGTGCGGATTGAGCAGAGATACTGGCCCTGGTCCAAAAGTGCCGCATAAACCTCGGCCGGAGCCTTGTCGGCGAACGGCTCGCTGTCGAGCACGTCAAGGACCTGTTGCCGTTCGTGCTCGCCCAGCGATCGCGGCGGCTTGGGCCGTGTCGCGGTTTTGGGTTCGATTGGCTTTGGCTGACGATGACGATAGTGCGTTGCTCGGGCCACGCACAAACTGCGGCAGGCTGCGGACGTGCCGACCTGCGGAGCAAGCTCTTCGATGGCGTTCATGGCTCGCTCCCGTTGTAGTCGGACGGCGGCAGAGGAATCCCCAGCATCTCCGAGAGTTTTTTTTGGATATCGATGATCGTTTCGGCTTGGCGGAGCTTGGCCGTCAGCCGATGGGTTTCGCGAGTGAGCCGCAGGTTTTCGGCGATCAAGGGGGCATCGGGGTTGGCCTTCGGCCCACGACGTTTGGGAGTTAGGCCAGCCAGCATCCCTTTGCGACGCTGCTCCCGCCATGTACTCAGAAGCGACGAGTACAAGCCCTCGCGACGTAGCAGTGCGCCGAGTTGGCCGGATGCGGTGCAACGATCGGCTTCCTGAAGGATGCGGAGCTTGTACTCCACCAGGAACCGTCGCCGCACGGGCTTCTCCAAAACGGCAGGGTCAGGCATCCGTCTTCCGTTGCCAGTGGCCGTCCCGTCCGTAGCCGTGACGGCTGGGGTGGTAGGCGGAACTCCAGTCGGGCTACGCCCTCCTTTCGTTCCGCCTACCACCCCCTCTTCTGTTCCCAACATCCTTGCATTCTCCATCGTTCTACCTCCTTACCCTCTACTGTAATAACCAGGAGGCAGTTGTCTCACTCATTATTGGCACGGAGGGGACCGTCAGACACAGATCGCCCGGCAAACCGCCCCCGCCAGGAAATCTTGCCACACATCTCGGTACATCG
>JALNYR010000254.1:1756-2635 GCA_023229725.1 Dehalococcoidia bacterium
CCCCGTTTAGCGGCGGGGCTTGCCCCGCGCGGCGTAGCCTCCGCTCTTCAGTGAGCGCCCGAGATAAGCACGGTTGACGGGTGGGGTAGCCTGGGGGGTAGTTCTCGTTTCTCTCCCACCCCGCATGAGGAGGCTACCCAATCATGGCGCGGTCAGTGAATCAGGCACTTTGGGATCAATGGCGGCAGCGGCTGGGAAGGCAGCGTAGCAGCGGGCTGTCGATCGTCGAGTTCTGCCGAAGCGAGAACGTCTCGCCGCACCGCTTCCACGCCTGGAAGCGGAAGCTGCTTCCTACGCCCTCAACGCGACAGGCATGCGGCGTGACCATCGGGGCGTGGTGGCGACAGGTGATCGCCAAACCCCACACACGGGCTGAGCAAACGCCCGCCCGCCCGGCGATGCCGCCAGGCCCGGCAGCGTTCCTGCAACTGCCGGTCAGTGCAGCCCACGGCAGTCCCTGGATCGAGTTGGCCTTGGCCGATGGCACCATCCTGCGTTTGCCCCAGCAGAATCTCGCGGCGCTGGTGACCGCGCTGCGTGTGCTTCGCGGCGAACGTTTGGAGTTGCCGCAGGGAGAGAGTGGCCATGCTTAGCCTCTCTCCGGCGGTTCGCATCTTCGTGCACGCACTTCCGACCGACATGCGGAAGCATTTCGATGGTTTGTCGTCCCTCGTCGCCCAGTCCTTTGGCATGGACGTGCTCTGCGGCGACTATTTCGTGTTCCTGAATCGCGCGCGGAATCGGTGCAAGATTTTGCTTTGGGATCGCGACGGGCTTGTGGTTTGGGCAAAGCGGCTCGAACGAGGGTGTTTCCAGATTCCAGGCGGGCGGGACGCCGCTTCGTTGGTGATCGAAATCGACAGCGTCACACTGGCGATG
>JALNYR010000255.1 GCA_023229725.1 Dehalococcoidia bacterium
TTGTGAACGCCGGAGACACAGGGAGTGTCTCCGGCGTCTTGAAGCTGACGCGGCGTGGCGCGGGTGGGTTTCGTCCTGCGCACGCCGCGGAGTGAACCTGCTGAGGAACCGGGTACGGAGTGCCCGAGATTCCGAGCTACTTCACCGTGACCGTGAGGTCGAACGTCCAGACGGCCTTCTCGCCGCCCTCCCAGGGCCGGCTGTAGTCCATGGACACGGTCGTCGTGCCCTTCTGCAGAGCCTTGAACGTCCAGACCTGTGTGCCGGGCGCTCCGACGAGACCCTGGCCCTCGGCAGGCAGCCGCTCGGAGCCGGTCTGCTGCAGTACCATCAGGTCCGCAATCTGCGCCGCCTCGTCCCAGCTGAACCCGGTGGTCGGGTTGGAGCCAAGGGAGACTGTCAGCGTGCCGCCTTCGGCAACTGTGACCTCCCGGGTGATGCTACTCGCCTGCTCGAACTCGTCAATGCTCACATCGATGCTCGCTTCCGCCGCCGGTGATGCCTCCGCCGGCGAGCACGCAATAGCTACGGGCAGGATGGTGAGCGTGAGTGCCGCGACTATCAGCTTCGTCTTCATCGTGAGATTCCTCCTCGTTGACCCACTCATGTCGATGACCGTGGTCACCTGTATATACGGTGGGGGAGGGGGAGTATGACAAAGACCGTTGCGCCGAATGCGGCAGGGCGACTGAAGGAACACCATAGCCTGACACTGAGGCTCTGGGGCTCACTCCGAGGGATTGCGCGATGGCCTCTCATCAGCAACAATGGAGGATGCTGGCTGAGGAAGGTTGAGAGGAGAAGGACCGCGCGATGGAAGACGCAATCGGACAGCTCACGCAGCTAGTCGTCGGAAAGGCAGGGGTAGACACCCGGGCAAGGGAATTGCTTGCATCTCTGTTTGGTGAAAGGTACCACAAGCGTCACTTCTCCAAGACGATGGTACGTGATGCGCTGAGGCTGTCACCGGGGGAAGCCGATGATCACGGAGTGCCGTTCGCTGGGTTCATCAATCCGGAGAACTCCGAGGCTGGTCCCTATGGTGGAGCGAGTCTTGTGTGGTTCCCCGCCAAGGACCACGGAAGCCTCGTCACGTATGTCGTCGGTACACGTGGTCTGTCGCCAGAC
This sequence comes from Dehalococcoidia bacterium, assembly GCA_023229725.1. GTDB lineage: Bacteria > Chloroflexota > Dehalococcoidia > GIF9 > AB-539-J10 > SKVJ01. Next base: position 1,129 of record JALNYR010000255.1, read on the forward strand.
GAGGGCATGCTGACTCGTCCGGGGCACCGCCGTCGCGTGGCCGCGTTTCGGCGTCTGCTAGCTGGAGAAGGTGTGGAGTGCTGGTCCAAGCCAGATCCGTCCAACCTCGGTACGCCGGTCCCGCGGAGTGTTGCGGGCCGATTTTCCGATTTCGCGGGAGCACTCTCACGCTACGGACATGAAGTGTATTGTCTGGCGCACGTCCCTGAGGATATGGAGTTTGGGCTTGCGCGCCGCGTCGTCACGCGTTTCTTGGACCTCTACTCGTACGAACGTGGTTGGGATGCTCTGGTCGCATATCGGACGGAGAGAGACGGCTTCCTGTCGCATCTGAGACAGGACCTGTTTCCAGAGGTCGATGCCGACCTTGTATACGAGAGGTTGAAGGCGCGACATTTCGTTGTCCTGCAGGGGCCTCCTGGAACTGGGAAGACTCGTCTTGCAGAGGAAGTGCTGCGGCAGCATTTTGGAGGGAGAGGAACCACGATTCAGTTTCACCCTGCGGTTACGTACGAGGATTTCGTTGTTGGCCTCGCTCCGGATACGACCGCCAAGGACGCGTTGCGATTTCTTGTGCGACCCGGATGGCTGGTCGACGCGTGTCGTCAGGCCGCAGACACACCATTCCTACTTGTGATTGACGAGATCAACCGTGCCGACCTCGGGAAGATCCTTGGAGAGGCGATCTACCTGTTTGAGCCAGGGGAAGTCGGGAAGAGAACAGTGACGCTCGCCCATGCCATCGATGGGAGCAACAGCCTTTCGATGCCCGCGAATCTCTACGTGCTGGGGACAATGAACACTGCGGATCGCAGTATCGCTCACGTCGATCTGGCGATCCGTCGTCGGTTCACTTTCATCACGATGATGCCTGACCGGACGCCCGTAGCTTCTCAGGGGCTGGCGCTGGCTACCGAGTTCTACGACCGCATCTGCGACGTGTTTGTCGAACACGCGCCCGCAGAGGCACTGGAGCTACTGCCGGGGCACTCGTACTTCTTGGCGGACAGCGAGGCAGAGCTCAAGAAGCGCTTTCGCTTCGAGCTCGTGCCCCTGTTGGACGACTACTTGCTGGAAGGCTATCTGGGGCCTGCGACCACAGAATTGCAGGCTGTGCGCGACGCCTTGGATGACGCGGTACGATGAATCGAAGCCCACAGCGGCCGCGGAGCGATTCTCAGGAGAGATGGAGACCTCCGCGCGCGCCTGCTTCGCAATGCCTTCTCACCACTACCGACCATGGCCACCCGCTGATGGTGCCTAAGGAGCGTTTTGCACCTTCTCAGCGAACTGGTGGGTGGGGAAGTTTCGCAGAGTCTTTCATTCGCCTGAACGAAGCAGCTTTCAGACTCCTCGACGTGCGCCCGGAAATGGCCAGCGGTCCGGATGGGGCGGGAATCAAGCTGCTTCCCGGGGAACGCGCGGGTGCGATGCCACTCAAGTCTGCTCTGGACGGCCAGATTGTGGGAGGACTGCTGGTCACGCCTCGCTTCGGTTGGAGCGGTGT
>JALNYR010000256.1 GCA_023229725.1 Dehalococcoidia bacterium
GATGTTGCTGGGAAGCGTGTGTTCGTTCGCGTGGACTTCAACGTGCCGATCGAGGCCGGAACCGGCCGGATAAGCGACGATACCAGGATTCGAGCTTCGCTGCCGACCATCCGCTATCTCCTTGAACGGGGCGCGCGCGTCATACTCGCCTCGCACCTCGGCCGGCCGAAGGGCAAGGTGTCGGATGACGCCCGTCTGAAACCGGTAGCGGAGCGACTGTCGGCTCTGCTTGGCATGCCAGTGGCCTGCTCGCGCGACTGCGTCGGAGCGGAGGCCGAGACAGCTGTTGCAGCGCTGCGCGACGGACAAGTCCTCCTCCTTGAGAACCTGCGGTTCCATGCCGAGGAAGAGCAGAACGACCCGTCCTTCGCGAAGCGGCTTGCCGACCTGGCAGACATCTATGTGAATGACGCTTTCGGCACGGCTCACCGCGCCCACGCGTCCACCGAGGGCATCACTCACTTCCTGCCCTCGGTTGCCGGACTGCTGATGGAGAAGGAGCTGTCCGCCCTCGGCGGGCTTCTCGGTTCGCCGGGGCGTCCGTTTGCCTGTGTCTTTGGCGGCGCCAAGGTGAGCGATAAGATAGGCATGATCAGGAACATGCTGCAGCGCGTCGACATCGTCCTTGTCGGCGGCGGGCTGGCCGGAACGTTCCTCAAGGCGCGCGGTCTTGATGTCGGCCGGTCGCTTGTTGAAGACGAGATGCTGGGCGAGGCACGCGACATAATGCTGGAGTCAACGCTTTCGGGTGTGCCGGTCGTGCTGCCGCTCGACGTACTGGTGGCCCACGACGTCAAGGCTGGCGTCAAGACGTCGGTGGTGCAGGTTACTGGTGTGCCCTCCGACTCAAGCATCGTGGACATCGGGCCGAGGAGCATCGAGCACTTCTTCGGGAGGCTCGAAGCGTGCCGGACCATCATGTGGAACGGACCGATGGGGATATACGAGATACCGCAGTTCTCCCTCGGCACGAAGTGCCTCATCAACTACCTGGCGAGCCTGCATGCGGTGACGGTGATTGGAGGAGGCTCGAGCGTCGATGCCGTGCAGGACATGGGCCTCTTGGAGCTGGTGACGCACGTGTCGACCGGCGGCGGAGCGACCCTCGAATTGCTTGAGACGGGGACGTTGCCCGGTGTCGAAGCGCTCGACGACGCCTAGTCCGCGGCGCTGCTGCGAACGACGAGGGGAGAGGATTCTGTGAGAAGACTGCTGGTTGCCGGTAACTGGAAGATGAACTGTACCATTCCGGAGGCGGTGCAGCTTGCGTCGTCCCTGCGCGAAGGTCTCGGGACGGTGGTTGACGTGGAAGTCGCCGTCTGTCCTCCCTTCGTGGCCCTGCAGAGCGTCGCCCAGGTCCTGAAGGACTCAGGGGTTCAGTTGGGCGCCCAGGACGCCTTCTACGAGGACGCGGGCGCCTACACGGGCGCCGTGTCTCCGCGCATGCTTGCCGGACTGTGTCGCTACGTCATCGTCGGCCACTCGGAGCGGCGCAAATGGTTCGGGGAAAGCGACGAGTTGGTGGCGAAGAAGGTGGCCGCGCTTCGACGGCACGGCCTCACGCCGATCCTCTGCGTCGGCGAGACGCTCGAGCAGTTCGATGCCGGCGAGACTGCAAACATCCTGCGGCGCCAGGTCAGGAGCGCTCTGGAGTTCAGCCCGCCACTCGAGGATATCGTGGTAGCGTACGAACCTGTGTGGGCCATCGGCACCGGCCGGTCAGCCGACCCCGAGGCTGTGAACGCGACGGTTGCAGGTATCAGGGAAGTGCTGGGCCGCATCTGGGATGCCGCGGTTGCCGCCGGTGTGCGTATCCTCTACGGCGGGAGCGTTACCATCGACAACATCGCCGCATACATTCGCCAGAATGAGATAGATGGCACGCTGGTGGGCGGCGCGAGCCTTCGTGCCACCGAGTTCTGCGAGATGGTCTTTCGCGCGGCATCCACACGATAGCTCCTGTGCCCCTTTGTGAGACTGGTAGAGGCGTGGAGACAGCAAGTGGATTCCGCAGAACTGGTGCGCTCATCGCGCTCGTTGGCCCGACCGCGGTGGGTAAGACCGAGTTTGCAGTGAAGCTATCCGGCCGTCTGCCGCTCGAGGTCATCAATGCGGACAGCCGCCAGGTGTACCGGTACATGGACATCGGCACGGCCAAGCCGACACCGGAAGAACGCGCTCAGGTTCCGCACCACCTGCTGGACGTCGCATATCCCGATGAGGATTTCTCGCTGGCGACATACCTGCGCCTGGCGAGGCAGGCGGTCGCGTCAGTCATGGGGCGGGGTGCAATCGCACTCGTCGTGGGGGGCACCGGTCAGTACGTCTGGTCGTTAATGGAGGGCTGGACTGTGCCTGAAGTGGCCCCTGATCCTGCTTTTCGCCGCGAGGCGGAACTGCGTGTGGCCACAAACGGACACGCCGCACTGCATGCGGAGCTGGCCGGCATCGACCCTGTGGCCGCCGGACGGATCCAGGCAACCAACGTGCGTCGGGTCATTCGAGCCCTGGAGCTCTTCAGGGCGACAGGCGTCCGACCGTCTGAACTCCTGTGGCGCAAAGATGCGGTTCCTCTGGGCAGCCTCGTGTTGGGACTCGCGCTCGACAGGGCCGACCTTGT
>JALNYR010000061.1 GCA_023229725.1 Dehalococcoidia bacterium
CAAATGGGGCAGGTTGACGGCGCGTCCACCTCGGACGTGAAGCCGCAGACGGGACAAACGTAGTAGCTGTAGGAGTGGGACTCCATCTCCGTGCCGAGGCCCTCGAGCGCATCCTTGTACAACTTCGCGTGGACCTTCTCCACTTCGTTGGCGTAGGCGAAGCTCTGTCGCGCTTCCCTGTTCCCTTCGGCCTTTGCCGCCTCAATCATCCCGGGGTACATCTGGGTGAACTCGTGCGTCTCACCCGATATGGCCGCCTGCAGGTTCTCCTTCGTGCTCTTGACGCCCTTCATGGCCCTGAGGTGGTTGAGGGCGTGGACGGTCTCCGCCTCAGCGGCGGCCCTGAACAGCCGGGCTACCTGAGGATGCTTCTCCTCATCGGCAGCCTTTGCGAAGGCGAGGTACGTCCGGTTCGCCTGGGACTCTCCCGCGAACGCTTCCTTCAAGTACGCTTCGGATTTCGTCATGCTCTGCTTCCTCCCGTTGTCATCACAGTCACGTGCTGATGCACCGAACCCAAGTGTACCGTGCGGCGATGCGGTTGGACAAAACGAGAGGCGCCCTGGAGATGTGTGACGAACAGGTCGCCTGGGGCGTGGGTGTGGTGTCGGAACGGAGAGGCCGGTCTCAGACCGGCCGGTGACGGTGCGCCAGTGACGGTCGTTCGTGTCGAGCCCGGGCGTGCAGAAACCGGATGGCGGGCGGCCACGGAGGGCCGCCCCTACACCGGATGGCGCTGACCAGCGCGACGATGTGGCCGCGACTTCCGACGTCCGCCGGGCCGTTCACGAACGGCCCCTACGTCAGGATCAGTCGCCCTGCGGGCACGTTGCACGTGCCCGGGAGGGTATGCGGCACGTGGTTGATGGTGATGACGGTGGGCGTCCGACAGGGTATTGCGGGCGGGCATGGGAGCCCGCCCCTACAACAGAGGGTGAAGTTGCCTCCGGTGATGAGGCCGACGGCGTGCGGGCGCAATGCTACGGGCGAGGCATGCCTCGCCCCTACGATAATCGCCGCACCACGCGTCCCTGGGGGGCAGGGACGCGGCGTCGGGATGTAGGGGCACGTTGCACGTGCCCGTGGGCCGGGAGGCACACGGCCTCACTCGACGATGATCCGCGCGTCCACGGCGTAGAGGTCCGCGCCGTAGCCCTTCACCGGGTTGAGGTCCATCTCTCGTATCCGCGGGAAGTCGGTCACGAGCAGGCCCACCCGCACGAGCATCTCCGCGAGCAATCCCGTATCCATTCCCGGCTGCCCGCGCACCCCGCGAATCAGCGGGAACGCGCGTACCGAGCGTATCATCCCCTCTGCCTCCTCGATCGACAACGGCGCGAGGCGGAACTGCACATCCTTGAGGGCCTCCGTGTAGATGCCGCCGAGGCCAAAGGCAACGAGGTGGCCGTAGCCTTCCTCGCGGTTGGCGCCGATGATGACCTCCGTGCCCGGCACCATCTGCTGCACGAGACAGCCGGTCGCTCCCTGGATGCGCATGAGCACGTCCCAGGCCACCCGCGCCTCGTCGATGTCCCTGATGCCCACTTTCACGCCACCGACGTCGCTCTTGTGCAGCGGCCCGACCACCTTCATCACCCACGGGAAGGGGATGCCGACGGTTGCCAACACCTCCTTCCGCGCTATCTCGGCCTGTGCCGGAAGCCGGATGCCGGCGGCTTCGAGTACCTGTCGCGCGGCATACGGCGGCAGCGCGCCGCTCTGACCATCGAGCGCTGCACGGATGCGGTCGCGGTCGTAGCCCTGCGCTTCACACACCGGTTCCGTGATGCGCGGCCGGTTCACCACGCGACCCAGTGCGCGGGCCATTGCCACCTCGTCTTCGAAGTAGCAGCGACCGGCGTCCCGGAGCTTCGACAGCGCGTCCTGCGCCGAGACGGGCGAGAGGAAGGCGGGTAGTATCGGGATGCCGCCCTCGTCCTGCGCCCGCATGAGCGACTTGCCTATCTCCCAGTTGTCCGCCAGTCCGGAGTCGCCGTCGATGAAGAGGATGTAGTCGACGTTCTCCTTCTCCTCCTCCGCGATGATGCGCAGCACGTTGCCGATGCTTTCGCCGTTGCGCGTGGGGAGGCAGTCGACGGGGTTGCCCGTCGCGGCTCCCGGCGGCAGCGCCTGCGCGAGGCGTTCCTTCGTGCGCTCGCCAAACGGCGGGACGATGAAGCCCTGCCGGTTCAGCTCGTCCGCCAGCATCACGCCCGGCCCGCCGGCGTCGCTCACGACGGCGATGCGACGCCCGTCCAGCCGCCCGCGGGCGCACGTGAGCGCCGTCGCCACGTCGACCAGCTCAAGCCGCGACTGCACTCTGATGATGCCCGCCTTGTCGAACAGCGCCTGCACGGCGGTGTCGCTCGTTGCCATGGCGCCCGTATGGCTCGCCGCAGCGCGGCTGCCCGCCTCGGTGGCGCCCGACTTGATGCCGGCAACCGTGCAGCCCTTCTGCGAGAGGCTGCGCGCATGCCGCAGGAACTCCTGAGGTCGCGTCAGCACCTCGATGTAGAGCAGCTTGATGAGCGAGCTATCCCCGTTCTGAGCTTCGTCGTAGAGACCCAACAGCTCGGTCACGCCCGTCTGCGCCGAGTTGCCCACGTTCAGCAGCGAGTTGAAAGGCAGGCCCCGCCGGGTGGCCAGCTCGTAGACGAAGTCGACGGTTGCGCCTGACCCGCTCAAGAAGTCGATGCCGCCCTTGCGACTCACCGGCGGCACGCCGCTGAACTTGCCCGCGTGTGCATGGGAGACGATGCCGGAGCAGTTGGGACCGATGAGCATCATCTCGTGCGCGTTCGCGATGTCGACGAGTCGGCGTTCCTCGGCTCGCCCCTCCGCGCTCACCTCACCGAAGCCGGCGCTGAGGACGACGACCGCCCTGGCGCCCTTGGCTGCCAGCTCCTCGAGCGCCTGGCGCGCGGACCTCGCCGGTATGGCGATGAAAGCCAACTCAGGGGCGACCGGCAGGGCATCCACCGCCGGATATGCCTGGACGCCCTGTACCGTCGTGCTCTTGGGATTGACGAGAAGGAGTTGGCCGGCGTAGCCGCGCAGCAGGATGTTTCGAACGAGCTTGCCGCCGGGCTTGGAGAGGTCGTCACTTGCGCCGATGACCGCGATGCTCGCGGGTTCGAGAAGCGTCTGGAGGGTTGCTGAAGTTGTCATAACCGTTGCTCCCTGTGCCCCGGGGAGGACTGCCATCCTCCCCCGGGCTCTCCTCTCCTTCGGGGAAACGACGGCGACCGCGGGCATCGCCGCAAGCGCTGCTACATTGTACGCCCGGCGTTGAAGGCGGCGTAGTTGGCCGCCCAGACCGCGGGCGCGGCGTTCACGCTGCGGAGCGCCTCGTGCCAAAGCTCCACCGGGAAGACATCGAAGGGCTTGACTGAGCTCAGCAGCCCCAGCATGACGACGTTTGCCATGCGCCCGGTCGGGTCACCCAGCTCGAGCGCACGGGCGAGGACGTCCACCCTGCGCACGGCGTAGCCGCGCAGCGCTTCGTCTATCTGCGCGTCGGTCGGGTATTTGTCCGCGGGCAACCCCAGCGGCACTATGCGCGTGGTCGCCAGCAGCACCGTGCCGGCGGGGTTGAGCACTTCCAGGAAGCCGGGACGGAGCACTTCGCCCTGCTCGAGCGCGATGAGGACATCGGCTGTGCTTGGCAGGAACATCGGGCTGACGACGTCGCCGCAGGCGAACGTGCTGATGACCGGTCCGCCCATCTGCGCCATGCCGTGCGTCTCTCCCTTGACGATGTTGTGTTCGCCGTATCCGGCGAGGAAGGCGAGGCGCGTGAGGACGCGACCGAAGAACAGGTTGCCCTGTCCGCCCACGCCGCGGATGGCGAGAGAGAGGCGGTCAGGGAGCTGCGTCTGTGAAAGGTCGGGCAGTGGAATGCTCTCCGGCGGCTTCGGGTAGTGTGGGGCGGTTGCTGGAGCGGAGGCGTCGGGGCTCACCGCGTGCAGCGCACCGAAGGGGCACATCTGGACGCACGCCGGCGTGTGGCCGCCGCAGCCGGAGCACAGCTGGGTCACTACCGGAGCGCCGTCCGGCCCCTTCTCGATGCCCGGACAGACGAGGCAGAGGCCGCACTGCTTGCACACGTCGGGGTCAGCCGTCACGCGCTGGGTGCTCGCATCGCTCTGCCTGAGGCACTGGCCGTCGCGCACGACGATGGTGGAGAAGACGCCTTCCGCGGCCTCCGCGAGGGCAGTCTTCAGCGCTTCACGTATCTCGGTCCTGTCGTATGCGTGGACAACGACGACTTTCGCACCGTGCCCCGAGAGCGTTGCGGGAAGGTCGAAGCGCATTGCCTGGCCTGCCAGGTTGGCCGGAGAGGTGGGAGACGGCTGGCCGCCGGTCATGGCGGTCCACGAGTTGTCCAGTATGACCTTCACGCCGGCTATGTTGCGGTACACCGCGTTGCGGGTGGCGGCCATGCCGGTATGGCACTCGGTGCTGTCGCCCACCACGGCGAGACAGCGTGAGACTTCGTTCGGATGGGAGAGCACGAATCCCTGCCTCGTCGCCTCGCCGGCGCCCATGCACAGTGCGGTGTCGACCGCGTTGAGGAAGTAGAGCAGGGCGTAGCAGCCGATGTCACCGAAGACGACGTCGATGAGCCCCTTATTGCGCATCGCGGCCACTTCCAGGGCGAAGAGGCGGTAGGGACATCCCGGACAGATGGACGGGGGGCGGGGCACCGGGGGCACGCTCGGGCGTTGCCGCATCAGCTCGAAGCCCAGCCGTTGCGCGACCAGTGTGGGTGTCCATTCGGTGAGCGGGTCCTCGGCAGCCTTGCCCTCAACCTTCAACCCGGCCAGCTGCAGGCTCTCCTGGACGAAGCGGTAGCCGTCCTCGATGACGAATACCGGCCCACGGATGGACTCGTGGAAGCGCCGGATGAGGTCCATCGGCAGCGGGTTGGAGAAAGCCAGCGAGAGGATGTCGAGGTCGTGCCAGCACGACTTCCTGACCTCGCGGGAGTACATGTCGCAGATGCCGTACGTGATGACCCCCATCTTCCCGGAGCCCTTCTCCCAGCGGTTGAGGGGGCTGCGCTCGACCATCGCCGTCAGCGCGGGCATGCGCTCCTTGACGGCGCGGTCGTAGTTGGCACGGGCGATGTTGGGCAGCGCGTTGAATTCCCTGTAGCCGGAGGTTGCCTCCACCGGTTCACGCGACTGCGGAGCCATCATGCGCACGAGGCCCTCGCTGTGGCAGAGGTCCCCGCTCGGCATGACGACGACCTGCGTCCTGTGGGTTCGGGCGATATCCACTGCGAGCGCGGCTGCCTCGTGCATCTCCTGGTGGTTGCGCGGCTCGAGCACGGGTACGAAGCAGCTTCTGAACAGGTAGCGGGGGTCGATGGTGTGCTGCGTGGCGCTCGGGATGAAGTCGCTCGCGATGTAGTAGACGACGGCTCCCCGCGGCATCCCGTACAGGGCGCCTGTCGTGAACGCGTCGGCGGCCTGGAAGAGGCCGGGTATCTTCATGGTGACGACGCAGTCGCGTCCCGCCATCGAGTGGCCGTGCGCGACCGCCGAGGCGATGGCTTCGTTCACGGACCAGCCGACGGTGATGCGGTCCTGCACTTCGGACAGGCCGCGGTCGATGACCTCGGTGCTCGGAGTACCGGGGTAGCCATCGGCGGCGTGGACGCCGCCCCGCACGCAGCCCACCGCGAAGGCGATGTTGCCCTGCAGCACCTCGGTCGTGCCCGCCGCGGCATCGCACAGTTGTCGTATCTGGTTGGCCATTGTCGACTTCCTCCTCCGGCGGCGCGTTGCGCGGCGCTAGCCGTGGGCGCCGTCGCCTCCTTGCCCTCCGGCCCTGTCCGGTTTCCCGATGAGCCCGTCTCGACGCCTGCGGATGTGCTCGGCCATCCGGCGCTCAGCCTTCCGGCCGTCGTGCGCAGCCACGGCGCCGCATATCTGCGTGTGCTCCTTCAGCGCGAGAGGCGACGTCCTGCGGTGGGCCTTGAGGACGGACGCGACCCTCGCGATGGCGATGTAGTTGTCGAGGCGCTCCCTGGCCTCGGCCAGGGCACGGTTCCCGGCGATGGAGGCGAGCATCTCGTGGAACTGGCTGTCCAGCTCCATCAGCGAGTCCACATCGTCGGCCTGCAGCGCCGTTTCGAAGGCTTTGAGGCTCTCCTGCAGCGCTCTAATGTCCGCGTCGGACGCGCGTTCCGCCGCCAGTCGCGCCAGCGGCGGTTCGATTATCTCGCGTGCCTCGTAGAGGTCGGCTATCTCATCGTGCGAGAGCCGGGCCACGTACACGCCGGTCCTGCCGCTGCTGGTGGCAAGGCCGTCGGCGACGAGTCGACCGAGGGCCTCGCGCACCGGTGTTGTGCTCGTGCCAAGCTGGTCGGCAAGGTCGGCCTCGTGCAGGCGTGTGCCGGGCGGGATGCGCCCCATGCGGATGCCGGTGCGGATGGTTTCGTACGCGGCGTCGGCGAACTTGCCGTGGGTTCGTATCGGCTCGAGGCTCAATACCGGGTGCGTTGCCATGCTGTCACCGCCTGCCGCGCATACGTAGTATCGGTTCGTCGGTACGTAATGACATATATTTATACAAATCACGCATCCGTGTCAATGAGGGATGGAGGCGTAGGGACGCCGGTCCGGGAGGTCTCCCGAATGTGCGAGACGTTGAGACGGGGCGCTACTTGTCGTCGAACCAGGTCGAGCCGGGCAGGCGGTGACGGCGGCCGACCGTTTCGTCCAGCTCGATGCCGAAGCCGGGCCGGTCCGTCGGCGTGACCCAGCCGTGCTGGAACCAGTGCGTTGTGTTGTTCTGCGACAGCTCGTAGAAGAACGGCACGTCGTGCGCGTGGAACTCGCACACGAGCAGGTTCGGCACGGTGAGACACAGGTGGGCGGTGGCCATGAGCGCGACGGGGCTGCCTATCATGTGCGGCGCGAACGGCTTGTCCACCGCCGCGCACATGTCGGCTATCTTCCGCCCCTCCGCGAGCCCGCCGGCCTTCTGCAGGTCCGGCGTGACGATGTCGACGAGGTCGTTCACGATGAGGTTCCAGAACCCCTGGCGGAGCTGCAGGTTCTCGCCGGTGGCGATGGGCGTCGTGGTGTGCTGCCGCAGGTACTTGAGCGCCTGCTCGTTCGCGGGCGGCACGGGGTCCTCAAGCCACATCAACCGCAACGGCTCCAGCAGCTTCGCCACCTGGAGGATGTCGTTCGGCTTGTAGCGCCAGTGCGCGTCCATTGCGACGTCGATATCCGGCCCGACTGCCTCGCGGATGGCCGAGGCTAGCCCCACCATCCAGTCGATGTCCCGGGTTGTGAGCGTATAGCCGGTGGCGGAGTCGAAAGTGGTTCCCGGCAGGTCGAGATCGAACTTCATCGCCGTGTAGCCGCGTTCCGCCATCTCGACCGCGCGCGCCGCGGACGCGGTGATGACGTCCTCGCGGGACAGACCCTTGACGGGCGTCTCAAGGTGCCACGACGGCGGGGTTGGCTGCAGCAGCGGCGAGAGGCACTCGAGCGCGCCCGCCGCGTGGCAGTCGACGTAGATGCGAACCTTACCGCGGAACTTGCCGCCCAGCAGTTGCCACACGGGCTGGCCCAGGTACTTGCCCTTCAGGTCCCAGAGCGCCGCCTCGATGCCGGTGATGGCGTTCCAGATGATGCCGCCGGTGGAGCCGGTTCCGGAGGCGGCCCAGCGCATCTTCTCCACCAGCCGCTCGACGGCGGTGAAGTCCTCGCCGACGAGCACCGGGGCGAACTCCTCGATGATGCGGGTCAGACCGGGGGCGAAGAAGCACTCGCCGGTTCCGTGGAGCCCTCCGTCTCCGTTGCTGTAGACGCGTACGTAGGTCCAGTGGAAGTTCGCCTGCACGACCGCAGTCGTTATCTTCGAAATCCGGGGCATCGCATCCTCCCGCTACATTATGCCGTACTTCTTGAACGCGTCGACCGTGCTCATGCCCGCCTCGATGGCCTTCTTCACGGTCTTCTCGCCGCGCGCTTTCTCGAGCGCAGCGGTGAACGCCTCCACCTCGGCTTCGCGCGGCACCACGCAGACGCCGTCGATATCGCCGAAGAGGATGTCGCCGGGCCGGACGAACGCCTCGCCGACGCGTATCGGCACGCGGTAGTCCATCACCTTGCCGCGCGGCCCCTGGTCCTGGGCGTAGTTGCCGTAGGAGAAGCACGGATAGCGAAGGTGGCGTATCTCGTTCGTGTCGCGAGAGTAGCCGTCAACGATGGTTCCGGCTGCCTTGAGGTACTGCGCCCGGGCGCTCATGAGGCCGCCCCAGAGGGCATAGGTCGGGCTCGAGCCGGTGCATACGTAGACCTCGTTCGGCTTGAGCTGGTCGAGCGCCTCGAATACCAGCCCGAACTGCTTGTCCATGACGGGATTGGCGCCGCTGCCGCTGCCGTCGGAGAATACGTCGGCCTCGAGTACGGGCATTGCCCGCCCGATAACGACCATGTCGTCGCTGAGGGGCCGTATCTGCGGCGGAAGAAACTGCCGCTGCAGTCCCATCTTGTCCATCACATCGCCGACGACGGCGGTGAACAGCTCCCGTTTCGCAATGTCGAACAGCTCCTGGTCGGATTTCCAGAGTGCCATGACGTCTCCTTTCGAATGGGGTGCGGCGCCGTTGCAGGTGATGGCGTGAGGCACCCACCGTGGCGCCCATGCGCGCCGGACATTCTACCAGACCTTCGCCATGCTCCGACACGCCGATTCTCCGCGTCGGCGCGTCGGGCATATCGCAATCCGATGTAGTCGTTCTGCTATGCTGTAGCGCCAGAAGCGACGCGGCCGGCGCCGCTTGAACGGGCCCCTCGAACGGGAAGGAGTGCTGCGCTCCGTTGGACATTCGCATCGACGAGATACCGCTGGGCGACCCGCGACTGAGACGGTTCGTCGCGTTGCCGTGGAGGCTCTACCGGAATGACCCGTGCTGGACGCCGCCGCTGCGCGGCGACCTGCTCGGGAATCGCATGCTCGGCCTGAAGGGCCTGTTGACTCCGGCGCATCCCTACCACCGCGAAGCCGAAGTGACGCACTTCCTCGCGTGGCGCGACGGCAAGACGGTGGGGCGTATCTCAGCCGCCGTGAACCGGCGCTTCAACGAGCACTACGGCGTCCGCATCGGCTCATTCGGGTTCTTCGAGGTTATGGAAGACTTCGAGGTCGCTCGAGAGCTGCTTGACCATGCGCGCGACTGGGTGAAGTCGCGCGGCATGACCGTGCTGCGCGGTCCCGGAGAGTACTCCAACAGCACGCACGAGCGACAGGGCGTGCTCATCGACGGGTTCGACACGTGCCCGACCGTGGAGTTGACGCACAACCCGCCCTACTACGCCGGGTTCATGGACCGCTATGGCTTCTCGAAGGCCATGGACTACCACGCCTACGTGATGGATATCACCACCCCTGTCCAGCCGGCCCTGCTGGTCCTGGCCGACCGCGTGCGGCGACGCCACCACGTCACGACGCGGAAGCTGGAGCTGAAGAACCTGCGCGATGAGGTGCGGCTCATCGCCCGCATCTTCAACCAAGCCTGGGCGGAGAACTGGGGCTTCCTGCCGCTCACCGATGAGGAAGCGGACGCGGTCGCGGATACGCTGCGACCCGTCATCGACCCCGGCCTGATGCGCTTCGCCAGCGTGGACGGCGAGCCGGCGGCGATGCTGGGCGCTCTGCCCGATCCGAACCGCGCGTTGCGGCCGCGATGGAAGTGGTACGGCGACCCGGATTTCGTGAGAGTCGCCCGCCTCATGCGGATGCGACGCCACATCCCGTTCATCCGGCTCATGTTCTACGGAGTCGTCCCGCAGTACCGTCGACTCGGTATCGACGGCTTGCTCTACGCGGAGGTGAAGTCGTACGCGCAGCAGCACGGCTACACAGAGTGCGAGGCATCGATGCTGCTGGACGACAACTACCGCATCATCGGCTCGTCCGAGTTCATGGGCGGCCACCGCTACAAGACCTGGCGCATCTACGAGATGCCGCTTGTGTAGCGGACTACCCGGATGTCCTGAGTTGCTCGTCCGTCGCCAGCCGCACTCCGATATGTAATCCGTCATTGACAGAATGTAAAGAATGCATTACATTACCTCCAGGCGGATATGCCACTGGAGGTGCAAGATGACTGCTCTGCAGCGACGTGCCCTGGTGTCGCTGGTCATCGGGCTGGTCTGGACGGCGGCCCTCGTTGTTCTGTTCGTGTCGCGGGGTGGTATCGAGACGTTCACCAGCGATGATTCGACCCGTGTGCTGCTCTCTGTCCTGTTCGTCCTGATGCTGCTGTTCTCCGGGTTCTTCGGCGTGCCATGGAAGGCTCGCAAGGGTCCCGGGGGCGACGTCGACGAGCGCGACCTCTCGGTACTGCAGCGTGCCACGCAGGTCCAGCTTGTTGCGGTCATGCTGACGCTTGCCGGCTGGGCTATCGCCCTTACGGAATGCTACTGGGACGAAGGTGCGGTTCCGGTCGTGTGGCCCAACCTGATGATGTACTCCGCCCTCATCGCCAGCGCGCTGGGCCAGTCGCTGGGCGTGCTCATCGGCTACCGTAGAGGCTGAGCAGATGATACGCAACAGCATCCGCCGGCTGCGATTTGAGCGCGGAGAGATGACGCAGGAAGAGCTGGGGAGGCTCGCCGGGTGTACGCGTCAGACCGTCATCGCACTGGAGCAGGGAAGGTACGTGCCGTCGCTCGAGCTGGCTTTCAGGATTGCGCGCGCGTTCGATGTGTCGCTTGAGGATGTGTTCCGGTATGAGGAATAGACCCAACGCGGGGGCTATCCGAGTTGGCCGTTCAGCCCCATGAGAATCATCACGCCGATGATGAGGATGAGGCCGATGGCGGCGGCGAGGAGGACGTAGTCATTTGTGGTCTTCTGTCGCCTGGGGCGAGGGGTTGACGGAGCCGACGCGACGCGGGCGCGCGGCTCGGGTCGAGGCCGGCGCTCGACCTCGCGTCTCTGTTCCCGTTGCCGTTCCCTTCTTGTGACGGGGCGTTTGCCTTTGGGAATGTACACGGGGATGGGGCCGTCCTGCGGAGCCGGGAATCCTGCCTGTTCCGGCGTGTACAGGTTCCTGCATACCACACAGCACCATGCCTCCTGCTGGTCGCTCCACACGAGCCCCGCCCCGCAGTTGAGACATGTGGGCCGGGTCGGGCGGTGCGGTGTGCTTGGGGGAGCCTGCCGCGTTGGTGGAGCGGTGGAAGTCCATGCGCCGCTGCCGGCGTCGTAGTCGAATCGCGCGCCGGCACACTGGGCGTTGGCGCAGCGCCAGGCGCCCTGCTCGATGTCATAGAACATCAGCGGCTGTCCGCAGCGCGGGCATGCGTCCCTCAAGGGGCGGTGGCACTTCCAGCACGGCTCGCTCGTGCGCGAAGGATTGGGGTTCAATGCGCCGCAGGACGTGCACTTGCGGATGAGGTTGCGTTCGGCCGCCGGCCTCAGCCACTCGTCGACGAGCAGAGGCATCGCCGCGTTCAAGAGGTACGCTCTTCGCTGGGCTTCCGTCAGTGTCTTGAACGCATCGCAGTTGGTTTGCGGCGTGCCGTGCGGGCAACGGAACGGTTCGCGGCCGTAGAACAATGCGCACCACGAGCACTGCGTGGCCTGGAAGGCCCGGAAGCGCAGCCGGCGCAGTGGCGGGGCGCTGGGCGCATCGATGGCCTGTATCTCGGCAGCGCCGGAGACGTCGAAGCGGCAGCCGCAGTGCTTGCACTGCCAGTGGGGGTCGTTCAGCCCCATCACCTCGTGCGTGCCACAGGTCGGACACTCGACGGCGCTGCGGTCGTACTCGGCACGGGTTGTCTCGTTGCCGAGCACCTGGTAGGCGGCGTTGATGCGACGGAACGTCGCCTCGGCCTCGGTGTTCTCCCTGTTCAGGTCGGGGTGCCAGACGCGCGCCAGCCGCCGGAACGCCGAGTTCACTTCGTCCTGTGAGGCGTCACGGCTCAGCTCGAGGATCTCGTAGTAGCGGTACTTCCTCATGGTTCGCCAGACGGGCGATGGAAGGTAGGGGCATGACACGATACCACAGTGCGGCCCCGTCATGCATGCGCGGCAGCCGCGTGCGCCATCCTGTCAATCCATCTCACGACCCGGGATATACTCCAGAGTGACCGCATCCGCGGGGCGCCCGAACGTGACGCGGACGTTGATGGCACTCATCGGGACGATTGTAGGGTTGAAGGCAGCGGCGCGCAAGAGCCGGGCGGAGGACGAAGAGGCGCTGGACGAAGGTAGCCGGAGTCGCAACGTGGGGATTGACTGAGTGCCCCGCTGGTCATACGTTAGTAGTACAGGGCAGGCGAATCGTCCGATGGGGAATGGGGAGCTGTTGTACCGCAGGAAGGCAGAAGCGAGGCGCGGCTACGCCAGCGCGGTCGTCTGCGGGCTCGCGCTCGTGGTCGCGTGGGTGGTGGCGCTGCCGCGCGTGCCGTTCGGGTGGCCGGTCATCGCACTCAATGGCGGTGGGTACGCGCTGTCGGTCATCATCATGGCAGGCGGCTACGACCAGTTGAAGCGGGCGCTGCGCCCGTTCCACTCGTTCCTCGTCATGGCGGCTACGTGGCTCATCATCGCGGTCGGCGTCCGTGAGGCCCTGCTGCGGCTGCTTGGGTGACGGGCGTGCCTGCCTGGATATCGTTCGTCGTGTAGGGGCGACGCATGCCTCGCCGGCCCCGCTTTGTCTTTTGCACACCGCAACTGCCATCCATCCCTGCATGCTGAAAAGAACACGGGGACACCATACTCATTTCCGCAGGGGGTTGGCCTCAGCGGTGGGCGGCGGACGGCCGGATGGCGGGCGGGCGCAGAGGCCCGCACCCTACAGGAGCGCGGGAGCGCTGCGGAAATGTGGTGACACCATACTCATTCCCGCACGGATTGGCCTCAGCGGTGCGCGGCGGACAAGCGGATGGCGGGCGGGCGCAGAGGCCCGCACCCTACAGGAGCGCGGGAGCGCTGCGGAAATGTGGTGACACCATACTCATTTCCGCAGGGGGTTGGACTCAGCGGTGCGCGGCGGACAAGCGGATGGCGGGCGGGCACAGAGGCCCGCACCCCACAGGAGCGCGGGAGCGCTGCGGAAATGTGGTGACACCATACTCATTTCCGCAGGGGGTTGGACTCAGCGGTGGGCGGCGGACGGCGGGATGGCGGGCGGGCGCGGGAGCACTCCGGAACTCGTCATCCAGCGGGTCCATTCGGTCCACCGGGTCCATTGCCGCTGGAATGTAGTGACACCATACTCATTTCCGGTGCGGAATCGGCCTCAGCGATGGGCGGCGGACAACCCGATGGCGGGCGGGCGCAGAGGCCCGCACCCTACAGAAGGACGGCAGCGCTCGCTAGTCCGGTGTCGCCGGCGTCTTCAGGTAGCGCCGGACGAGGAAGGCAGCCAGACCGAGGAGGGCGATGCCTTCCAGCACGAGCACAACGAACATCGGCTGGGGTGGGACCGTCACTCTCGCGGCCACCAGGAAGCACGCGATGCCGGCGAGGGCGGGGGAGCACCTGAGTGCTATGTCTTTGCGAAGGCTGTCAACCTGTTCGACTGTCACGCGGCACCTCCTGCTGTCAATGACAGTGTACAACTGTCAACCATGTCGCGCAAAATGACGCCGACTCGCCGGGCCGCACGGTGCGGTCTCCTGGCATCAGGTTTGACGCGACGCGAATCGCCTGCCTTCGCTGCGGCAGAGGTGCTGCACGACGCGCTTGCCTGACAGCGCGTTCATGAACAGGGCGCCCGCCGACGTGGCCCAGGTGCCCGCGAAGTAGAAGTCCGAGAGCCCGGGCAACGTCACAACCTGGCTGCTGCTGGAGAGGCCGGCGAGGAGGTTCATCTTCCTGTTCGGATAGATGCCGAGGCCCATCGTGCCGCCGGTGAACCGTTCCCACGTGACGAGCGTGGCGACATCGATGACCTCGACCTGTTGCCGCAGGCCGGCGAAGTAGCGCTT
>JALNYR010000062.1 GCA_023229725.1 Dehalococcoidia bacterium
TTGCCCCGCCATCTTCGGGGTCTATGCTACAAGTCAGGCGTCTCTCAAGAGGGAGGGGCTCTGTGGTGAGTATGACGGCTAGTCCAGCTCGGAAAGAGAGGCAGACGCAGGAGGCCACCATCCGGCTGGAACACGTATCGAAGATCTACCGCATGGGGAAGGTCGAGGTCAGGGCTCTCGATGACATCAGTCTCGAGATATGGCCGGGCGAGTTCATCGTGTTCCTTGGCCCCAGCGGCTCCGGGAAGACCACTCTGCTGAACGTTATCGGGGGCCTCGATTCGCCCACCTCTGGTCGCGTTGTGGTCAACGGCATCGACGTGACCGCGCTCTCATCCAAGGAACTCACCCTGTTTCGCAGAACGGAGATCGGCTTCGTATTCCAGTTCTTCAACCTCATCCCGACGCTTACCGCGAAGGAGAACGTCGATTTCGCGGCGGACCTCGTGAACAACCATCCGCAGTCTGACGCGCTGCTCGACGCCGTTGGCCTGGGCGAGAGGAAGAAGCACTTCCCGGCAGAGCTTTCCGGCGGCGAGAACCAGCGCGTCGCCATCGCCCGCGCGCTCGCCACCAACCCATCAGTGATGCTGTGCGACGAGCCGTCCGGCAGCCTGGATTTCGAGACCGGCAAACTCATCTTCAAGCTCCTGCGCGACCTGAATCGGCAGAACAACAAGGTCATGTGTGTGGTAACGCACAACGCTCCCATCGGCGAGATTGCCGACCGTGTGGTCCGGCTTCGCGACGGCAAGATTGCCGACATCACGGTGAACGAGCGCCCTCTCGATCCGGACCAACTGAGATGGTAGCTATCAACAACCTGCAGCGAAAACTGCTCCGCGACATGGGCAGTTCCAAGGCGCAGTTTGGAGCCGTGGCGGCTGTCATCGCCCTCGGTATCGCCACGTTCGCGGGCGTCTACGCCTCGTATCTGAACCTGCATGTATCGTATGAGTACACGTACGACGTGCTGCGAATGGGGGACTACTTCATCACCGTCGACTTCCTGCCTGAACGAGCGGTCAGGGAGATGGATGAGCTACCGGGAGTGCATGCCGAAGGCCAGGTAGTTGGAAACGTGAAACTGGACATGGACACCGCAGGTGGAGAGAGGGTGGAAGCGCGGGTCGTGTCACTTCCATCCGACTCACGTCCCCTCGTGAGCGACGTGAAGTTGGAGAGTGGGACCTACTTCAGCCCCGGCAACAAGCGCGAGGTGCTCCTCCCGCCCCTTTTTGCCGAGTATCACAATCTGCAACCGGGCGACACTCTGACGATCGAGCACGGTGCAAGCAAGACCTCGTACCGTGTTGCGGGCATCGCGATTCACCCCGAGTACCTCTGGGTATCGAAGAGCGCTGAAGAACCCATCGCCACGGCAAAGACGTTCGGCGTCATCTTCATGCCTCAGCAGCGAGTCGAAGAGATCTTCGGCATGCAGGGCATGGTGAACCAGGTCGGACTGGCATTTGACGACGGCGTGGCGGTTGACGAGACAATCGAGCTGGTCAAGCGCATCCTGACGCGCTACGGCATCAAGCGGTTCACGTCGAAGGACGACCAGGGGGTCAGCGTCGGCGCGCGCAAGATAGATATCGTGCAGGGCGTTCGCACGGCATACATGGTGCCCCGCGAGGACCAGCTGAGCTACGATTTGCTCAAGGCCGACCTTGAGGGTCTTCGGCAGATGGCAGTCATGCTGCCAGTGCTCTTCCTGGGACTGGCAGCGCTCGCAATCTACATACTGCTCGGTCGATTGGTCGAATCACAGCGCGTTCAGATCGGCCTCATGCGAGCCCTGGGCTACACGAAGGCACAGGTGCTCGGGCACTTCGTCGGCTTTGCCCTTGTTATGGGCCTGCTTGGCTCTACGGTCGGCGCCCTGCTGGGCCAACTGATGGCCAGTGCACTGACGACCTACTACGCCGGATTCCTGCGCCTCCCGTACATTCAGGTGGTGCCGCAATGGGGCGTGCTGGCCGTGGGGATCGGAGTCGGCACCATCGTACCGGTCCTGGCAAGTGTTCTGCCTGCGTGGGCATCGGCGAGGATGCAGCCTGCCGAGGCCATGCGTCCTCCAGCGCCACCGGCCGGCCATCGCACGTTCATCGAGATTCTGCTGCCCTTCGTCCCGAGGTTGCACAGCATCTTCAAGTTGCCGCTGCGCAACATGTTTCGACATCCGCGCCGGACACTGTTCATGGCCACCGGCGTAATGTCGGCCGCGGTACTGATCCTTGTCTCGCTATCCATGCTGGACATGGTTCAGGACATGACAACGAACCTTCTGGAAAAGACGCAACACTACGATGCCCGCGTTATCCTGCAAGGCACAGGCAGCGCATCAACCGCAACGTACATCTCGCATCTCGAAGGGGTTGAGGCAGCCGAGGCGCTGCTTGATCAACCGTACCGGGTCAAGCGGGGGGACGCGTCCCAGTCAACGTCCATACGGGGCATTGTGCCGGATTCGATCATGTACAGCCTCATCACGCCCGAAGGCACCACAACCTCCGTCTCCGAGGGAGGCATCATTCTGCCCACATTCATCAGCGACAAGTTGGGCGTGCAAGTGGGCGACACCGTGTATCTCGAACCGCTCGTGGGCACCGTGGGCGAATCCCAGGTCACTGTCGCGGGACTGATCAGCGAGCCGATGGGGGGTCGACCCTACTTGCCACTCGACAAGGCACAGGAGCTCTTCGGTCTCCCGGGCGCGGCAACCAGCGTGTTCGTCAAGTTCTACGGAGAGCCATCACCGGAGTTGCTGGAACGTATCTACAACATGCCGGAGGTTGCTTCGATTGAGCAGGCTTCTTCCTTCAGGGAGTACATGGATGAATCCATGGGCGCAATGTACGCGATGGTCGGCGTCATGCTGGCGATGAGCTTCGGACTCGGCATGGCCATCGTCTTCAACGGAGTCACGGTGAACGTCCTCGACCGAAGACGAGAGATAGCCATAATGCGGGCCATTGGAATGAGCGATCGCCAGCTCGCGTCGATAATAACCATGGAGAACCTCGGCACCGCCTTCATAGGCATACTCCTCGGATTGCCCGCCGGCTACCGGGTTGCCAACTTCATCATGCAGGCCCAGACAGCGAGCATGGAGAACGTGTCGTTCACGGCCGTCATCTACCCCAGGTCATACGTGATTGCCGCGGTTCTCAGCATCATCATCATGCTCCTGTCACAGATGCCGGCAATCAAGCGGCTGACCACAATGAGCCTGCCCACCGTCACCAAGGGCTGGGCTGAGTAGATTTGCAGAAACGAGGTCAAGAGGACATGTTGGGACGAACGGCGAGTATAATGAATCGACAGCAAAGGAGCCCGGCTCCTGTGCCTGTCGCAATGCAAGGAGGCGTACGGATGAAGAAGCGCCTGGCCGTGTTGATAGCGCTCACCCTGGCGGCATCTACCGCAACGGGGTGCACGGGCGGCGGAGGTAACGAAACGCCAACCGCCAGGGTCACCAGCGGCGACATCATGACCACCGTAGCCGTCAGCGGCAACCTCGAAGCCACCAACGACAGGTTCCTGTCCTTCGCCATGCCCGGAACCGTGGACGTCGTGCGCGTGGAGAAGGGCGACGTCGTACGCACAGGCGACGTGCTGGCGCAACTCGAAACCACGACTCTCCAGCGCAACGTCGATATGGCAACGGCAGGAGTTCAGCAGGCGCAGATTCAGTATGACATCGCGGATAATCAGCTTCGCCAGACCATCTACCCGCACTACTACGGCAGCTATGTCATCGATGTGCCGAGCACATGGATGGCTCTCGACAACGCGGCCGGCAAAGTTGAGACAGCGCGTGAGCGCATCGAGGCGGGCGACGACGCACAGGCGCAACTGTTGCTCGACGACATCATGGACGAAATAGGCAAGGCGAAACGAAGCTCAGAGGCGCGTCTCTGGGAGTTTCCTCTCCCCGTCAGGATTATGGAACTTCAGCGCGAGGCTGCGGGCGTCGCCCTTGACGTAGCACGGCTCAACCTCGACGCGGCCACCGAAGCGCTGGACGACGCCACCATCACGGCGCCGTTCGACGGCGTCATCACAGCAGTGGAAATCAATGAGGGCGACGACCTGACCGCGATGGGCTACTCCAGCCCCGCATTCCACATCATCGACCCGGCACTCCTCGAGATGACGGGCCTCATAGATGAGATGGACATCGCCGACATCACCTCGGGGCAGAAAGCAGTCATCACACTCGACGCGCTGCCGGGCATAGAGGTCGCAGGTACGGTGACCTACATATCCGAAGCCGCCACCATCCAGGCGGGCGTGGTCATGTACGAGACCACCATCACCCTGCAGAACGCGGGAGGGGCGGTGAAGGACGGCATGAGCGCCACCGCCGACATCGTGCTTGAGGAACGGTCGAACGCGCTGCTCCTGCCCACCGCCGCCGTGATGAAGAACGACGCGGGTCACGACATCGTGTACTTCGTCGGCGCCGACGGCAAGCCGGTCGCGCGGGAAGTCACAACCGGTCTGAAGAGCGGCAGCAACATCGAGATTGTGAGCGGCGTCAGCCAAGGCGATGTGGTCTCGCTGCAGGCACCGAAGTAGAGTCACCGCACACATGCGCTCCGGTCGCTGCGGCATCGTCCAGGGCAGACAGCGTCGTAGAAGCGCCGCGTGCCTGACTCTTCGACGGGCGCCCCCCTTGCACTTCAGTACCCCGGGCTCGCGCGATGACGACGGGGCGAAGGCCCTCGAACCACAGGATGGCCGAAAGTGAAGAGACGCGACTTCGAACGGCTTGTGGACCAGGCGCTCGACAGCTTGCCGGGTGAGTTCAGCTCGCTGCTCGACAACGTGGCGATATTCATCGCCGACCGGCCTTCCAGGGAACTGCTTCGCCAGATGGAAGTCCCGCCCGGCGAGACAGTCTTCGGCCTGTACGAGGGCGTGCCGCTGACGGAGCGAACACACGACTACGGCCTCGTCACTCCGGACCGCATCACCATCTTCCAGCGCCCCATCGAGGAAGCGTGCGCGACAGAGAAGGAGGCGGTCGAACAGATTCGACGCACGGTGCTGCACGAGATTGCGCACTTCTTCGGCATCGACGACGACCGGCTCGACGAGATTGAAGAAGCGCGGGAGGCGGGCGAGTCTCGTCCCGGTGACTGATTCACCGGGCGGAAACGCGCAGCCGCACGCGCGCCACAGGTTTCAAGTCCGAGGAGCGACAGAATGCGATGATTGACAACACCGCGCTGCTGCAGGATTGCATGGCGCACGGCGTCGTCCGGCTGCACGATGCCCCGATTCTCCATCGCACTCCTCCGGCACTCCCTTCCGACTGGGACTTCCAGAAGGTCGAAGGCATGCTCCTTGGCCTGGCCATCGGCGACGCGCTCGGAGCGCCCACGGAGGGGATGACGCCGACGGAGCGCCGAAGCGCGCACGGGGAGATTCTCGACTTCCTCCCCTCCAGAAACCGGGACCTGGGTACGCTCGGAGCGGCCACCGACGACACGCAACTGGCGTTCTGGACCCTGGAACAGCTCATCGAGGATGGGGGACTCGTTCCGGACCACCTGGCCAGGAGGTTCTGCTCCGAACACATCTACGGAATCGGCAACACCGTGAGGTTGTTCATCGAGCGACACACGGTGCAGGGGCTTCCGTGGCAGCTTGCAGGAGTTGACTCGCTCGGCAACGGCGCGCTCATGCGCATCGCACCCATCCTGGTTCCACACCTGCAACACCCGCACGCCTCACTGTATGCCGACGCAGCCCTGGACGCGATGCTGACCCACAACGCACATGGAAACGTGGCCGCCTGTGTGGCATTCGTGGAACTCCTCCGGCAACTGCTGGGAATGCGGCGTGCGCCGGAGCCTGAGTGGTGGATAGACTCCTTCGTCGCGACGGCGCGGGAGCTCGAGGGAGAGACTCTGTACCGGCCACGACGGACGGGGGCTCCGGATTACGAGGGGGCGCTGTGGCGATTCGCGCAAGGTACGTGCCACGACGCTCTGCGACGACACGTGGCTGTGGCAGACGCATGTGACGGCTGGGGCTCGGGAGCGAGTCTCATGGAGACGGTGCCCTCGGTCCTTTACATCCTCGCCACGCACGGCCACGACCCGGAGGCAGCCATCGTCAGAGCAGTCAACGACTCGAAGGACAACGACACTGTCGCGGCAATCGTCGGGGCAGCCGTCGGAGCCCTGCACGGACTGGCCGGCCTTCCGCGCCGCTGGGTCGCGGGACTCGACGGCCGGATACGCAGAGGCGGCAGGTCACAGGTCTTCCGTCTCGCTCTCCAGGCGAAGCAGGTGTTCTGGTTGCAGCACCAGAGTCAGGGCGCCGCGGACGGCACGTCATGATATCGTCGACATGACGCAGGGGCGTCCGTCCATCCCCGGCGCCTGCTACCGGGACAGCGCATACGTTATCAGCCGCACGAGGCGCACGATTATCTCCACGCCCGTCGCCACAGCAGCTACCACGAGCACTGCGAGGGTCGCCCCGGGCAACACATCGACGGCCACGCCCAGAGGTAGAGCAGAGTAGTCGAACGGGAAGACTCTCAAGAAGACCAGGATAGTCACAAGCCCCATGGCATGAATGACAACCTCGATTCCCTCTCGTACGAAGAACTTGTCCCACGCAAGCGCCACGAAGTGCCCCACGACGGTCACCACCAGCGTCGCGTTGAGAATGGGCAGCGCGCGAGAGAGTTCGGAGGTGAGGATTGGATAGCGCAGGAGCTGGCTGACACCGCCCGCGGAGACACCCTGGTAGAAGGCGATGTAGTCAGGGTAGAAGTTGAACATCACGAACACGAAGATGCTCCACACGATGGCGGCGATGGAGCCTGCAATCCTGCCGGTCCGGCCGACCTCATACTGCAGGCGCCCCCGATGCGACTCGCGCGGCACTCCGCCCCCCAAACCCTGGAACGCCAGTGCGTCGCGCTCCGGAGTCGGCATGCCGAGCTTCGCCAGCAGCCAGAACGCGAGGTCGCCCGCGACGGGCACGAGCACCTGCTGTCGCTGGTACGTCTTCACCATCAGCAGCACCCAGAGCACGATGGAAAGCACGAGGACCACGCCATGCAACACGGCGAAAACGAGCGACACAGGCAGGAGTGAGCCGTTCCACAATCCCAGTGAGAAGAGTGAACCTGAAGCATTCAGGAAGAACATGAGCAGATGCAGCGGGCCGAAGACGAGAATCGACTGCATCGCGTGGAAGCGGACGACGCGGTCCTTCGTCTCCACGAGGAGCAATACGATGCCGGAGACCCACGTCCCGAGGTAGGCGAGGGTGCTGGCAACGTGCGTCTCAAGGCCGGTTACGCTCGACTTGCCGTTGTCCATCGTCAGTCCACCTCCCATCGATCTGTCACCCCTCCAGTCTATCAATCCGCGGCATGCACTGCACAGCGGGCGTGCACCCGCCGCGCAGAGCATCCAGAAGGGCCGGGACTCTCGCGTGCGATTTGACAGTCTGACCGGTACGTGATTAGTTAGATACATAGTCCGAGGGGGAGGCGGGATTGGGCGTGGCTATGCGGACCTTCGCGGGCGCCAGGGTGAGGAAAGGGCTGGTGTCTCTCCTCGTGCTGGCGCTTGTCCTGCTTGTGCCCGCCTCCTGCCGTCCAACCACCCCGACGACTCCTCCGGTGACCACGCCCCCCGTGGAGGAACCCGAGTCCCTTGGACTCCTGGACGCCCTTCAGGCGCTCTTCGACGACGTCATTCCCCCGGCATCAGCCTCATCCCGCGTTGCCGCCTACATGCCCTCCGAGCCACTCGCGGCCGGCGACGTCGTGACGTCGGAAGATGGCTCACGCTACCTCATCACTGACCTGACCTGGTTCGCCTTCGTGGATGACGCACCTCAGGCATTCTTCGCCCACGCCTGCCGGTACGTCTTCATCGATGCCGTCAGCGGCGACATCGAAGTCGTCTCCGAGAGTTGGCCGCCTGACGTAAACGGCTCCCCGATGTGGAACCGCCCGGCCGGTGGATGGCACCTCGTCGAGGTGCTTTCCGTCCATGACGTTCCGCTGCCTGCCTCCGCATTCGTGAGCAACGCTCCACGCGGCGACTACGGCGATGCACCGGACGGGTCTCAGGCATACGCCGGCGTGGCCGGTCAGTTCCCGACGCGGTACGCCACATCGACCGGCTATCAGCGCCTGCCGGGATGTCACACCCTGCAGACGGGCGGCGAAACCCTCGGGACCGGCGTCAGCGCCGAGGTCGACGCGATGGACCCGAACGACCCTGACGGTGTGCCCAACCTGGTGGATGCGGACAGCGACGAGCGGGTGTACGTCATTCTCGACGGCCTCGAGAGCCGGTTGGCATTCACCGTCTCCATCGGCGCGACAGCTCCGGACGTGGTGAGGTACCTCAACGTGCTGATTGACTTCGACCAGAGCGGGAACTGGGGCGCCGGCTCATCCGGCCCGGAATGGCCCGTCGCCAATCTTGCGCTCGACCTCGCGCCGGGTAGCTCGACGACCGTCATCACTCCTGCGTTCTCGTGGGGCACGGGCAGCGCGAGGATGTCGCCGGTGTGGATGCGTGCGCTCCTGACACGTCAGGCCGTGGACAAGGCTCGATTCGATACCACCTCCGGCTGGGATGGGAGCGGCGAGTTCGAGTTCGGCGAAGTGGAGGACTTCTTCGTCTTCCTCATGGAGAATCCACCCGCTCCCGCCGAAGGACGGTGGCCGCCCGAACCAGGCCTGCCACCCGGAGGAGGAGGGGGGGGAGGGGGCGGTGGTGCGCCGCCAGCCCCCGGGCCGGCGAAAGGGCCCTGCGGCTACGACGTGAAGTACCACGTGCTCGTCATCAATTGCGGTGACAACTCGAGGGACCTGGCCAGAGGCACGCCCATCGTCGGAGCATCGTGCGACGCGGTGAGCGGAGCCGCGGAGGACCAGAGCTACAGCCAGGCGGGAAGTCTCTCACCGGGCGGTGCCGGCGACAGCAAGACGACGCTCGCCAACATAGGCAAGGCTTTCGACGACCTTGCAGGTAACGTGAAGTGCGGAGACCACGTGCTCATCCACATCTGCGGCCATGGCCGCGAGGATGGCGGCATCGCCATCAAGGGTGCTTCGGGCCAGACGCAGGAGGTCATGCGGCCGACGGACAACGGCAAGACGGACGACGGCAAAGACAACAGCCTCAAGGATTTCCTGGACAAGATACCCGCCTGTCCGGATGAAGACTGCGAGAAGCCGGGGTGCTGCTGCAACGTGACAGTCGTGATTGAGTCCTGCTTCGCAGGCAACTTCGATGTGGAAGGCGTCACCGGCGAAGGCCGCGCAGTCATAGGGACATCCACGGACACGGAATCGTGGGCCACATCCGAGGGCGGGGTCTACACGAGAGGGTTGGTCGAGGGCATGCGCGACAAGGACACCGACACGGACGACCCGCCCGACGGCGTTGACCCGATGGAGGCACACGAGAAGGGCGAGGAGGGCGTGTCGGAGAACAACAAGGCGAGGGGAGGAAAGGCCCAGGAGCCATGGGATGACACCCATCAGTGCGAGTGCAAGTGCCCGTGCGAGCCCGATATCGACGTCGACAAATGGGTATGGAACGACGCCACGGACCGCTGGGTCGACCAGGTGAAGGCCGAGCCCGGCGACGTGGTTCGCTTCCGTGTCGAAATTGAGAACACGGGCGAGTGCCGCGACCTCGTGGACATCGAGGTGGTAGACAACATGGCAGGGTGTCTCGACTACGCGGGAGAGGCCACGCTCGACTTCGACGGCGACGAAGGAGACCGGGAGCCGGACCGCATCTGGACTTCAAGCGGAGGTTCGCTGCTCTTCTGGTCCCTCTCGGGTTCTACTCCCCTGTCTCCGGGCGAGATTATCGGCATCGAGTATGATGCCGAAGTAGTCGAGGCCGGACCAAACCCCAACAAGGCAACCGCGAGCGCTCACTGCTCGGTAGACTACAGCGTCGTGGTGTCGTCCGCCGACCTCGCAGTCGTGATGGTGTACGACGGTTCACCGTTGCCCCCGTCTCCCGAGGACGTGCTCCAGGTGACCCTCGAGGTCGAGGCGGAAAGCCTTGCGGGCCCGGGCGGCTGCAGCAGCGCGGTCGTCATACACCTGTCCGCACGCGACCTCACCGGCGGGGAGTACCCGGTCACGGGCGTCGGACTGGAAGTCAACGGCATCCCCTGGTACAACTCAGGGCCCGTGTCAACGACCTTCTACGGCAAGACGCTGCAGATGGAAGCTGATTGCGGCCAGCCGCTCTTCTTCGTGCTCACCGCCGTCAACAGCGAGGACGAACACGCGTCCACGTCAGAGCACATCGTGACACCGCTGCCGTAGGCATCGGCACAGCCCTGGCATACAGGCGCAGAAGGCAGACCTTCCGACCAGTGGTGCGTGCTCCTCGCGATACGTCGCGCTGCACGGGACGCAGGAGCAACATCCTTGTGCGGCCGCGGGTTCCCCGTCCGACGCCGTGATGCCCCCTAACGATGGCTGACCAAGGACCGTACCCTGAGCATCAGGAACAGCCCGAGGAACGCCAGCCCCACCAGCAACCAGAAGGCCGCGTCGTAGGACTGCCGCACGTCGAAGACCCGGCCCGCGACGACGGGCCCAAGGGCGCCGCCAAGGGTACCCCAGAAGTAGACGATGCCGAAGATGGCGCCATGGGCTCGCAGCCCGAACAGCTCGGCAACGGTGGGGGACAGCACGGTGTAGAAGCCTCCGTGGGCGAAGCCGTAGACGACAGCGAAGGCAAACAGCATCCAGGCGCTCGAAGCCACCTGGAGCCAAAGCAGGGCAGAGATGAGGACGGCGAAACACAGCAGAAAGGATTTGCGGCTGCCGATGCGGTCGCTGGCGGTGCCCATGGTCACCCGCCCTACGACGCTCACTGCGCCGATGGTGGAGACCACGGCTGCCGCGCTGGGCTCAGCCATGCCGATGTCCGACGCGTGGGGTACGATGTGGACAAGGACCGTCATCGCACAGAAGATGACGCAGAAGTACGACAGACACGCCCACCAGAACTGCGGCGTCCTGAGAGCCTCCGAGAGCAGCAATCCGGACGGTCCATCCGAGGAGGTCGCCGTCGTATCGCCGTAGGGCTTGAGTCCCATCTCCTCAGGTGAGCGCCGCATAAGGCGCGACGCCAACACGTAGACCACAAGAACGGCAAGGCCGATTACAACGTAGGTGTCGCGCCAGCCGACGGCCGCGATGAGCGCACTGGCCACCAGAGGGATGATGAACTGGCCGGTGCCCGTCCCCGCCTTCACGATTCCGGTCATCAGGCCGCGCCGCTGCTTGAACCACCGCGCCACTGTCGACAGCGTCACAACATCATGCGTGCTCATGCCAACGCCGACGAGCAACCCGTAGAAGACGTACAGCTGCCACGGCGCCGCAAGTCTCGACATGAGCAGGTAGCCGGCACTGAGAAAGAAACCCGAGACCAGCAGTATCTGGCGCGGTCCGAGGCGGTCGTTGAGTCGCCCGAAGAGGATGCCGAGCGCCCCCATCACCAGCAAGACCATCGAAGACGCCCCTGAGATGAATGCGCGCGACCAGCCAAAGTCGCCCTGCAGGTGCTTGAAGAAGACGCCGTAGCTAATCATCGCTCCGACGCAGGCGCCCTGCATGAGGAAGCTGGCGCCAACGACGGTGTATCCGTAGAAGCGGCGAGTGCCGGCTGTGGGAGATGCCATACTGGTGCAGGCAAGTCTATCAGGGCGCGAGACCGGGGAACAGCGCTTCGCCGATGTGGGAAGCGAGTTGCGGAGAGCGTAGCGGGGCCGGCGACACGAAAGGATGCTCAGGCCGCATCATCGGAGAACCCGCGCAGGAGCTCCTCAACAGCCTGGACCGCCTCTCCCGCGGAGAACTCGGGTACATCATGGGGACCGGGTTCGACGTACTCTCTCTCCAGCGCCTCGAGGTATGTCTGGAACTCCCGGTTCCGCAGCGCCATGTGGTCGATGCGCGCCTCGTAGTCCCGAGATTCGGCGTCCAGTTCGCCGAGGTCCAGTTGCAGACCGAGGAGCCTGACGAGCCGTCTCACGAGAGCGCGAATAGCCTTCGGGTTGTGCCCGATGACCATGTTGAACTCCGGATAGTACGTTGCGCGAACGTGCAGGATAGCCATCTCCATACCGGTCTTCTGGCACGCGGCAGCCAGCGCCGTGCGGATTCCGGCCGGTCCTTCGTAGTTGACCGGCTCGATACCGAGACCCAGCAACTCGTCCCGCAGAGCCAGGCTCGTGCTGACGCAGGACACGCCGGGCTCACGCGTGTGGGGAGTCTTGTCAAGCACGCCGCCCAACATGTAGATGCGGGTCGCCCCGAACGTCCGGGCGACCTCAAGGACAGCGGCGACGTAGTCGTCCCAGTTCAGATTCGGCTCGGTACCCTGGAAAAGGATAACGTCACGTTCGCCGCCAGGGTTCTCCCAGTAGTGGAAGACGTTTCGTTGCGGGCGATACTCGGTCAGCAAGCCTTCTTCCACCCTCGTGAAGGGGCGCAGCGCGAGCTGGCCGGGCAACTGATAAACATGGAATCGGCCGAGCGGAATCTCCGCGAGCTTGCGGCACCTCAGCTTGCGGCGGAGAAATCGGACGCTCCCGGTCGCAGCCTCGCCGCCGTCCACCCAGCCGTCCAGCGCCAGCACCATGCAGGGCTGACGCAGTGACGGATGAGCCGCGTACACTACATCACTCGGATGGGCCATCGTTCTCCATGCACAGCGCCACGACGTGAGGCACCGGACATCCATTCTAGCGCCGGACAGGAGTGCGCCACAAACAGGCGCGCCTCTTAAGGAGGACGTTGGGGCCGCCACAAGCGGAGGGGAACTCAGCAGACAGGATGCTCCCGTATCAGGTAGACTTCATCGCCAGTAGCGGCCCGTGGAAGGAGGAGGGTACATGCAGACGATTCGTCTTGGAAGGACGGAACTCACCGTATCGCGCGTCGGATTCGGCGCCATACCGATACAGCGACTGAACGACGAGGATGCGATAGCCGTGATACGCCGATGTCTCGAACTCGGCGTCACGTACCTCGACACGGCGAACGCTTACTCGACCAGCGAGGGCAGGATGGGGAGAGCACTGCAGGGGTGGACGAAGAAGGTGGTCATCTCCACCAAGACACAGAGCCGGACGGCGGAGGGCGTGGCCGCACACCTTGCGCAGAGCCTGAAAATGCTGCAGGTCGAGTCGATCGACCTGTATCAGTTCCACAACGTCAGCAGCTTCCCCGAGCTTGAGAAGATTCTCGACCCGAAGGGACCGATTCCGGTCGTCCAGGAGGCAATGCGCGCCGGCAAGGTCAAGCACATGGGCCTCACATCGCACCAGATAGACGTGGCGAAGGAAGCCGTGAAGACGGGCCGGTTCGAGACTATCATGTATCCCTTCAACTTCATCGCCCACGAGCCGGGTGAGGAGCTGGCGAAGGTGGCCGCCGAGCACGACGCCGGCTTCATCGCGATGAAGCCGTTTGCCGGGGGCATGATTGACAACGCCAATCTGGCCATCAAGTATCTGCTGCAGTTCCGCAACGTGGTGCCCATCGTAGGCGTGGAGCGGCTGGCGGAGATTGAGCAGGTTGTCGGCATCGTCGACGGCCCCAGGGCTCTCACGGCAGACGAGCAGGCGGAGATGGCGCGGATACGCGACCAGGCGGGCAACCGTTTCTGTCGCCGCTGTGACTACTGCCAGCCGTGCACGACAGGCATCGCCATCTCCAACGTGATGTCGTACCCCACGATGGTCCGCCGCATGCCGCCCAAGAACGTGGTGAGCGGATGGATAGCGGAAGCCGTGGAGAAGGCAGCCGGTTGCAGCCTGTGCGGCAAGTGCGAGGAGCGCTGTCCCTACCATCTTCCGATTCGGGAGATGCTGGCCGAGAACGTCGCCACGTACCGGCGGCTCAAAGAGGAATGGCAG
>JALNYR010000063.1 GCA_023229725.1 Dehalococcoidia bacterium
TGGTGTTGACCTGCCGAAAGACAAGCATATTGTCATCGGCCTGCAGTACATTTACGGGATCGGGTCGACCTCGAGCAAGCACATACTCGAGAAGGCCGGTGTGGCTGAGGATGTGAAGGTGCACGACCTCTCTGAGGAGCAGGCTACCCAGATCCGTACGGTGTTGGATGCCGAGTACAGGGTCGAAGGTGACCTGCGCCGAGAGATCCAGCTGAACATCAAGCGGCTCGTGGACATAGGTTGTGTGCGCGGGCTGCGGCACAAGCGGAACTTGCCGGTTCGCGGGCAGAGGACCAGGACCAACGCGAGGACCCGCAAGGGTACGAGGAAGACGGTTGCCGGCAGAGGTCAGAAGCGCGGCACGGCGAAGAAGTAGTAGTTCTTCGGATGAGGAAAGATGGCTAAGAAGGCACCAAAGAGTAAGACCAAGAGACGTGTTCGTCGTAATATTGCTGAAGGCAAGGCCTTCATTCAATCGACGTTCAACAACACGATTGTCACTGTCACCGAGCCCGGTGGTGCGGTGATTTCGTGGGGAAGCTCGGGCAAAGCTGGCTTCAAGGGCTCTCGTAAAGGCACCCCGTATGCGGCTCAGTTGGCCGCTCAGGATGCAGCCCGCCAAGCCTTGAATGACGGCATGCGACGGGTGGAGGTGTTCGTGAAAGGGCCGGGCAGCGGCCGCGAGGCGGCCATCAGGGCGCTCCAGGGAGCCGGACTGATGGTAACGAGCATCAGGGATGTGACCCCCATTCCGCATGACGGTTGTCGCCCACGCGGCAGGAGGAGGGTGTAGTTCATGGCCCGATACACTGGCCCACGATGTGAACTCTGTCGCTACATCGGCGACAAGCTGATGCTCAAGGGAGACAAGTGCAGCAGCCCACGGTGTCCGTTCGAGCGCCGCGGAAACACGGCCCCGGGCGGGCGTTCCAGTTCCAGGACCAAGACCCGCAGGCGTGTGTCGGATCGCGGCCTGCAGCTGCGGGAGAAGCAGAAGGTCCGCTTCACCTACGGGGTGTTGGAGGCGCAGTTCCGGCGCTTCTTCGAGGAGGCCAAGCGGCTTCCTGGTACGACGAGCGACAATGTGCTGACGCTGCTTGAGAGGCGTCTTGACAATGTGGTCTTCAGGCTCGGTTTCGGCCAGTCGCGGCCGCACGCGCGGCAGATTGTTCGACACGGTCACATATGGGTCAACGACCGTCGCGTGGATGTGCCTTCTTTCGTCGTGAGCGCCGGAGATGTCGTCAGCTGGCGCCCCGGCAGTACGAAGACCTCGCTCTACAAGGTGGTTGCCGAGCAGGTCCAGGCTCGCAATGTACCGTCCTGGCTCCGGCTTGATGAACAGCAGATGAAGGGCACGGTCGTGAGTCTGCCGACGACCGAAGATGTCGATGCCAGATTGAGCGGCAAGGCGGTCGTCGAGTACTACTCGAGGTAGTGATAGGGAGGACGTGTAGTGAGCGAGATCTCCATTCCGGCAGTATCGTGCGTCCAGTCAGCGGGGTCGTACGGACGATTCTCTGCCGAACCGCTGGACATAGGGTTCGGTGTGACCCTCGGCAACGCCATGCGCCGCGTCCTCCTGAG
Source organism: Dehalococcoidia bacterium (assembly GCA_023229725.1). Classification (GTDB taxonomy): domain Bacteria; phylum Chloroflexota; class Dehalococcoidia; order GIF9; family AB-539-J10; genus SKVJ01. The sequence goes on from JALNYR010000063.1 coordinate 1,588, forward strand.
TTCGCTTCCCGGCGCCGCCGTGACCTGGGCGAAGATAGAGGGCATCCAGCACGAGTTTTCCACCATTCCCCACGTGCGAGAGGATGTGCTTGAGTTCCTACTGAATGTGAAAGAGCTGCGTCTTCGGTCGGTGACCCATCAGGAAGGGAAGCTGTTTCTCGATGCCGAAGGCGAGGGGATCATCTGCGCGGCCGACATACAGAACTCGACTGACTTCGAAATCGTGAATCCTGATCTCTCTCTGGCGAGCCTTGACTCCGCAGAGGCGAAGCTTCATGTCGAGTTCAATGTGGAGCTGGGACGGGGCTATGTGCCCGCCATTTCTTCGGAAGGATTGCCGGTGGGCGCGTTGCCCGTGGATGCCGTGTTCTCGCCCGTACGGAAGGCCAATTTCGCGGTTGAGCCAATCAATCCCGGCGAGGAACGGAGCCCTGAACGGCTCATCGTAGAGGTCTGGACCGACGGGACCATGTCTCCGTGGGAGGCGGTCACCCAGAGCGCCGAGATCCTCATGAGAGAGTTCGCGGCCTTCAAAGGGCTCGCTGTCCCTTCTCAGGAGCAGGACCGGGTGCCTGCCGGCCTCGCAATCTCGCCCGAGCAGTACAATACTCCGCTCGCTGATGTGGGGCTGTCTACGCGTGCACACAACAGCTTGCGGCGGGGCGGCGTGATGACGCTGGGGCAGCTTATCGAAAAGACACGGGATGGACTGCCACCGCTGCCCGGATTCGGTGAGAAGTCCCAGGTTGAGGTCCAGGAGTTGTTGACGTCTCTGGGCTACGCCATCCCGGACAAGACGAAGGGGAAGACCAAGTGAGACACCGAGTTGCAGGCAGAAGACTGGACAGGCCCACGGAGCAACGGCTTGCCTTGTACCGGAACCAGGTGACCGAGTTGCTGGATCACGAGAAGATGGTGACGACGGTCGCCAAGGCGAAAGAGGTCAAGGGCTTTGCTGAGCGGATGATAACCCTCGGCAAGTCAGGTGACCTTGCGTCCAGGCGGCAGGCGCTTGCGTTCATCACGCAAGACAAGATAGTGAAGAAGCTCTTCGATGTCATCGCGCCCAGGTATGCCACCCGACCGGGCGGCTACGTGAGACTTGTGCGCATGGGGATGCGACGCGGTGATGCGTCGGAGATGGCTCAGCTTGAGCTTGTTGAGTAGTGGGGCTCCACAAAGTTGCGGCGCTTGTCGAATATGACGGGACTCTGTTCTCGGGGTATCAACTGCAGGTTGGCGTGCGTACGGTGCAGGGCGAGCTTGAGGCGGCAGTGCAGAGGCTGAGCGGCGCCGCTTCGCGAGTCCAGGCTGCGAGCAGAACGGATACCGGCGTCCATGCCGCGGGGCAGGTCGTGAGCGTGTGGGTGCGCGAGGACATGGAGCCCTCGACCTTGGTGAGTGGATTGAACTACTATCTGCCGTCGGACGTGGCAGTCAGAGGTGCCTGTGTCATCGACGGGGATTTTGACGTACGGCGGAGGGCGGTGGTGCGCGAGTACCGGTACAGCATTGTGTCCGGTGCCGCCAGACGCCCACTTGAAGAGCGGTTCGCGTTGCGCGTTCGCGAACGACTGGATGCGAACCTGATGCGTGCAGCGGCCCGGCTGATGCAGGGCGTACACGACCTCGGGTCGTTTGCGACGGCGCTTGAGGAAGACGTATCGACCGTGCGACTGGTGCACGAGGCGCGGGTTCTTGAGGGGAGGGGACGACTGGAAGTCGTTCTGGCCGCCAACGCTTTCCTCAGGCATCAGGTGCGCAACACCGTCGGACAGCTGATACGGGTGGGCCTGGGGAAGTGCAGTGTCGAGGAGTTCTCGGCGCTGGTGCGTGATGCGCGTCCCGGAGCCGCGGGACCCGCTGCGCCGGCCCGGGGTTTGTGCCTGATGCGTGTCGGCTACGAGACCGCGTTGCCGTTCGCGGCGTGACTGCGAGCGACTTGGGGAGTGAAACTGATGCGAACATACAGTCCGAGAGCTAAGGACATCCAGAGACAGTGGCATGTCATCGACGCGGAGGGCAAGATCCTCGGCGAAGTTGCCGTGCAGGCTGCTGCGCTGCTGCGCGGGAAGCACAAGGCCATGTTCATGCCTTCGATAGACACCGGCGACTACGTCATCGTGGTCAACGCCGCGAAGGTTGCGGTGACGGGCAAGAAGCGCACCGAGAAGATCTACTACCGACACTCAGGCTACCCGGGTGGCTTGAAGGCTCCCACATTCGAAACCGTGATGGCGCAGGACCCGAGGCGCATCATCGAGCATGCCGTCTGGGGCATGCTGCCCAAGAACAGCATCGGTCGGACCATGTACCGCAAGCTCCGTGTCTACGCGGGTGCCGACCATCCTCACCAGGGTCAACTTATCCAGAAGGAAGGTAGTGAGCTATGACTGACGCAGCGTATGTCTGGGGTACCGGCCGGCGCAAGTGCGCCATCGCGCAGGTCCGCCTGTTCGCGGGTGAGGGCGGCATCATCGTGAACGGCAAACCCTATGCCGAGCTGTTTCCCCGCCTGGAGCACAGGCGTGTGATCGAGGGGCCTCTGGCCGTGACTGAAATGACGGGCAAGTTCCGCATCGAAGTCAAGACGTCCGGCGGAGGAGTGAGCGGGCAGGCCGACGCCATTCGACTGGGCATCGCGAGGGCGCTTGTTCGCGAATCCGAGGCACTGAAGCCGATTCTGCGCAAGGAAGGCTTCCTCACTCGGGATCCTCGCATCAAGGAGCGCAAGAAGCCCGGTCTGCTGCGTGCGCGCAAGGCGCCTCAGTACACGAAGCGTTAGTTGTTGGTTGTATCGCTATCGAACGGGTGGCAACGTCTGTTGCCACCCGTTTTGCTGTCTGCCGCTGTGCGCCGCGGGTTGCGGCTGCAGGTGAGGCACGCCGGCGCGTTTGCCATGGAGTGGCGGCTGCAAGGCCTCACGTCTGATGCCCGTTGAGTGAGGGACGTCAAAGGCGTAACATTGCCACGAAGGGGTCGCCGCGAGAGCGGCGCTCCGGGATGGCGATTGAAGCCCGTGGCGCACAATGGCTGCCGGGCGGGGGCTTCGGTTGGAGTCGTCCGCGGTTCTGGACGCTCCCTGTGACAGGCTCCGGCGCGGCCCCGGGTGGGGGTGCGGCTGCTCCAGGGGCTGTACATGCGGCCGGCAGAGTACCCTTCTGCAGGCTGTTGAGTCGGGGCCGTCGTCGTCAATGCCGCGCCGGGATTCGGTGCGACAGCATGGTTGAGGTGGGCGCCGCCGTGCAAGGTGGTGCAGGGAGGGGATGCGTCCGGTTCGCTCGCCGACTCCCGTTGTGATGCTGCCGAGGTACTCGAGGAGGATTCACGAAGTATGCGGGCTGACAAGGATTGGCTCAGGTTCACCCCAGACAACGTAGAGGGGGTGCCTGATACCCAGGGCATCTACGAGATCTGCAACCTCTCTCCTGAGGGCAAGAAGCTGTGGCGCCTGGGCAAGGTGCCGAACCTTCACAAGAGGCTGGTGACCAGGCTGACCGAGCCTCCTCCGCCGGAGAACTGCTACTTCCGGTACTTCGAGGCGGGCGTGTCGCACGACATCGACGAGATGGCAGGCAAGCTGTTTGATAGCTACAACCTGCGCGCCGGTGAAGCGCTGGAGGAGTGAGTGAGTCGCACCTGCGCAGTCCAGCGATCGCCAGACTCGAGGCAGGGAGGCGTGACCACGAGATTGCGGGGAAAAGAAAATGGGCCATTGTGGACTCGAACCACAGACCCCGGTCTTATCAGGACCGTGCTCTAGCCAACTGAGCTAATGGCCCGCAACCGCAATACTATACCGCGTTCGGGGTACGTGCTGTCAAGATGAGAGCACGTGTCGTGAAGCTAGCCCTCGTCGATAGTGATCAGGTTGTCGCCGATTTGGACCGTGGCCTGAGGTTTGACCGCCACCTCGGTGACCGTGCCGTCGATTGGCGCCACGATTTCGTTCTCCATCTTCATGGCCTCGATGGTCAAGAGCAGGGCTCCTTCCTTGACCTTCTGGCCGGGTGCCACTTTGATGGCCATTACCTTGCCTGGTAGCGGGGACGTAATCACCTCGGTTGCCATGTTGTTCGTGACCCTCCTCTTGTCATCCCGGGCCGACGCGGCGCGGGTTGCATTGGGCTGCTCGCGCCGGCGAAACCCGGAGTCTCGGACCGGCGTTCGTCAGAGCGGTATGTTGCCATGCTTCTTCTGCGGGCAGTGCTCGTTCTTCGTTTCGAGCAGGTCGAAAGCCTGCGCGAGTTTGAGGCGCGTGTCTTTCGGGTCGATGATGTCATCTACTGAGCCTCGTTCCGCGGCCCGGTACGGGTTGGAGAACTGAGCCTGGTACTCCTTGATGCGTTGAGCTCTCACGACCTCGGGATTCTCGGCGTTCTTGATTTCCCGCGCGAAGACAATCTCGGCAGCGCCGCTGGCTCCCATCACGGCAATCTCGGCGGACGGATATGCGAGAACCATATCAGCTCCAAGGTACTTGGAACACATCCCGACATAGGCCCCGCCGTACGCCTTGCGGAGTATCAGCGTGACCTTCGGTACTGTTGCCTCGGAGTAGACGTACAGCAGCTTCGCACCGTGGCGAATGATGCCTCCGTGCTCCTGCGCGGTCCCGGGCATGTAGCCGGGCACATCGACGAGTGTGAGCAACGGGATGTTGAAACAGTCGCAGAACCGGATGAAGCGGGACGCCTTGTCCGAAGCGTTGATGTCGAGCACGCCGGCCATGTACTTCGCCTGATTGGCGATGATGCCGATGCTGCGGCCGCCGATTCGCGCAAAGCCGACCACGATGTTCGGCGCGTACAAGCGGTGTACCTCCAGGAAGCGACCCTCATCGACAATCCTGGTGATGATGTCCTTGACGTCGTAGGGCTTATTGGCGTCGGCAGGGATGACGTCGCGTAGCGACACGTCGTCTCTGCTCACGGGGTCCTGCGAAGTCGTGGCGAGTGGCTTCTCCCGGAAGCTCTGAGGCATGTACGACAAGAGGTCACGGACTGTGGCGATGGCCCCCTCGTCGTCTGCGGCGAGGAAATGGGCGACGCCGCTGCGCTGGTTGTGTACCAGGCCTCCCCCCAGCTGCTCGTGTGTCACTTCCTCGGAGAGTACGTCCTTCACGACCGCGGGGCCGGTGATGTACATGGTGCTTGCTTTCCGCGTCATGATAACGAAGTCAGTGATGGCGGGCGAATACACTGCGCCGCCTGCCGTCGGGCCCAGGATGAGGGAAATCTGGGGTATGACGCCGGACGAGCGAGAGTTGCGGAAGAAGATGCGCCCGTAGCCATCGAGGGAGTCGATGCCTTCCTGGATGCGTGCGCCTCCCGAGTCAAGCATCGCGATGCATGGCATTTCGGCCTGCAGCGCAAGGTCCTGCATCCTCGCTATCTTGAGTGCGTGAGTCTCTCCGAGCGAGCCTCCCATCACCGTGAAGTCCTGTGCGTACACGGCTGCCTTGCGTCCGTTGATGCGGCCGATGCCGGCGACCACTCCGTCGGCAGGCAGGTCCATCTTGTCCAGCCCGTAGTAGGTCGAGCGGGTCTTCATGAACTCGTCGTATTCCAGAAACGAGCCTGCATCGACGAGAAGCGCAATCCGTTCGCGGGCCGTCAGTTTGCCCTTGGCGTGCTGCGCCTCGACGCGTTCATCGCCGCCGTGCTTGTGGATCGATGCCCGCTTCTGCTCCAGCTCCTGGAGCTTCCTCTGTGCCTCGTTCGTTTCTTCCATCTGTGCTCTCCTGTGTCAACCTTCACACGTGCGCTGATGTGCGCGCGGGGGCCCGGCTACGCGAGGATGCCCAGGAACACGCCGCCGGCGATGGCGGCACCGATCGCTCCTGCCACATTCGGCCCCATGGCATGCATCAGCAGGTAGTTCTTGGGGTTCTCCTTCTGGCCGAGCACCTGCACGACCCGTGCGGACATGGGCACGGCGGACACACCGGCCGCGCCGATCATCGGATTGATCTTCTCCTTCGAGAACAGGTTCATGAACTTCGCGAGCAGCACCCCTGCGGCGGCCGCGCTGGCAAAGGCAACGACTCCCAGCACAAGGATGAGCAGCGTCCGAGGCTGCAGGAAGTTCTCCGCAGGCATACTTGCACCGATGGTCAGAGTGAGCAGGATTGTCAGTATGTCCACCAGTGTCGTCTGGGCGGTATTGCTGAGCCTTTCCACCACCCCGCACTCACGGAAGAGGTTGCCTATCATGAAGCAGCCCATCAGAGGCGCGGACGACGGGACGAAGAGAATGACGACTATCGCCGTGGCGATGGGGAACACTATCTTCTCGGTGCGTCCGACGGGACGCATCTGGGGCTTCATGTAGATCATCCGCTCTTTCTTGGTGGTGCAGAGGCGGATGACGGGTGGCAGGATGACCGGAACGAGGGCCATGTAAGAGTAGCAGGCGACAGCGGTGGCGCCGATGATGTGGGGCGCCAGCACAGAGGTGACGTAGATGGTCGTCGGTCCCTCCGCTCCCCCGATGATGCCGATTGCACAGGCCTCGGGTATGGTGAACCCGGCCAACAAGGCAAGGAAGAAGGCGAAATAGACGCCGAACTGGGCTGCGGCGCCGAGCAGCAAGGTCTTCGGGTTGGCGAGCATCGGGCCGAAGTCAGTCAGCGCCCCGAGGCAGAGGAACATGAGGGGCGGCAGAATCTGCCACATGACACCGTACTTGAACAGTCTGGAGAGCAAGCCGATCGGTGAGGTCGGATACTCGTCCTGGTTGGTCTGCTCCTGGGTGATGAGAGTAGCGATGGTGTCGCCCTCTTCGACGTGATCGCCGACCGCGACGAGATAGGTGTCGACGCGCCCGAACACCGGGCTCACGACCTCGCCGTTGTCGAGCTCGACAATCACGGCCTGCTTCTCGAAGCGCTGCCCCTCATCCACCGTGATGCTGACGACGGTGCCCGAACGTGGCGAGTTCAGGTCCATCTCGTAGTCCATCATGCCGCCGAGGGGAAGGTTCACCAGTATGATGCCGAAGCCGATGGGTACCAGCAGAAGAGGCTCCATCTTCCGCGTGACCGCGAGGTAGATGAGCAATCCACCGATTGCGATCAAGACGGCGTTGCCCCAGTAGAACTGCTGAAAACCGCTCTCTAGTAGGCCGAACACTCTTTCCCTCCGTGACAGCGATGAGGCCGGTGCGCCCGCGCGAGGCGACCCCTAGCTATTTGTCTTGTTCTTCGACGCGCGGACGATGAGCCGCGAACCTGTCCATACCAGCACCTGAAGTATTGCGAGGAGGAGGAATACCATGCCGAGCCCGCCCAGGGCAATCCGGATGGCGAAATCCCAGTCAGTCATGAGCATGCCCCCTTGTGGAACTTGTGGGTGTCTTCGGCAGCCAGGGAGCCCGACAACCGCATTCCTGCTGTCGTGCCGCTATTCGCGGCGCAATAGTGTAGCATGCGCGCCGCCTCGCTACGAGTCGTCGGCGTCCGTCAGGGCCGTCCGTACCGCCCTGCGAACGGTCTCGCCGTCGAACCCGCGACGAAGCAGGTAGTCGGAGAGCCTCCGCATGGCGGTGGCCCTGTCGAGTCCCCGCAGCAGGGTAGCCCTTCGCCTGGCAAGGTCTGCCGCCGTCGCATCGTCATCTAAGGTTTGCGTGGCGTCAGCTGCGGTCTCGTCGTCGACCCCTTTGCTTCGCAGTTCCCTGTTCAGGAGGCGGCGGCTTCTCGGTCTTGATGACTGGCGACCCTCGGTCCATGCCGCAGCGAATGCTCTGTCATCCAGCAATCCCTGTCTGGCCAGCGTGGCAACCGTCTCGTCGATGGTCGGGTCGTCGATGCCTGAACGGCGAAGGTGTGCTCGCATCTCGGCCTCGCTGCGCTGGCGGCCGGCGAGGAAGTCGTATGCCAGCGACAAGGCCTTGTGACGCTCTGGCTCGGAGTCCATGGATGGCCTCGCGAATCGCTGCTAGGTCGGTAGAGTCGATTCAGCTTCGCTACCGGTGTCCGCGGCTGCCGGTTGGGGGGACTGGTGGGAGCTTCGTATCGCCGCCTCGAGCTGGGCTGCGACCTCCACATTCTGCCTGAGAAACTCCCGGGCGTTCTCCCTGCCCTGCCCCAGCTTGTAGTCGCCGTAGGTGAGGAATGCGCCCGACTTCTTGACGGCGCCCGAAGTCACGCCGAGGTCCAGCAGGTCACCTTCCTTGCTGATGCCCTGGTTGAAGAGGATGTCGAACTCGGCCGTCCGGAACGGCGGCGCAACCTTGTTCTTCACCACGCGGGCCTTGACGCGAGAGCCAACAGCATCGGAACCTCTCTTCAGCGTGTCGCCTCTCCTCAGGTCGATTCGCACCGACGAGTAGAACTTCAGTGCGCGTCCTCCGGGCGTCACCTCCGGGTTGCCGAAGACGATGCCCACCTTCTCTCGAAGCTGATTGATGAAGACGACCGCAGTGCGCGACCGGTTGATGGAGGCCGTCAGCTTGCGCAGAGCCTGCGACATGAGCCGGGCCTGTAGCCCGACGTGGGAATCCCCCATCTCGCCCTCGATTTCGGCCTTCGGCACTAGGGCGGCGACGCTGTCGATGACGATGACATCCACGCCGGAGCTTCTGACGAGCTCCTCGGTGATATCGAGCGCTTCCTCGCCGGTGCCGGGCTGCGAGACGATGAGCTCATCGATGTCAACGCCGCACGCCGCGGCGTATTTCGGGTCCAGGGCATGCTCGGCGTCGATGTACACAGCCTTGCCGCCGGCCTTTTGGGCCTCCGCGATGATGTGCTGGGCGAGCGTCGTCTTTCCCGACGACTCGGAACCGAATATCTCCGTCACCCGTCCTCGCGGAATACCGCCAATTCCAAGCGCAAGGTCGAGGGACAGCGAACCGGTCGATATGGCGTCTACCTGTTGCCTGGCTGCAACTTCCCCAAGCCGCATCAATGAGCCGCGTCCGAACTTGCGCTCAATCTGCTCGATTGCGAGTTCGACAGCTTTGTCTCTCTCAGTGGTCATTGCGTTCCCCTCTTCCCGCGGCCTGGCCCGCGGCGCCGTTGCTCAGGAGGGACCCTACTTGCGGCGCACCTCTTTGCCGACCTTCCAGACGTGTTCCTCTTCCGGCGCGTGGACGTCGCCACGGGCGGACCCGCCCTTGCGCCCCTGCCAGACAGGCTTCCTCTTCTCAAGGAACGCGTTCTGGCCCTCGTATCCGTCCCGGGTGAGCGACTGCATGGTGATGAGGTCGCTCGCGTACCGGAATGCGTGTCGCTCGTCGATATCCTGCACGTGGTAGCAGAACTGCTTGGCCCAGCGCACCACCATCGGCGCGTTGGCCGCGATGCCCTTGGCCAGCTCCCACGCCCTGGCATCGAGGTCCGCATCCGGATACACGTAGTTGACCAGCCCGGACTCCCGCGCCCACTCGGCCGGGTGAGGCTTGGCCGTCAGGAGCAACTCGAACATCCTTTTCCTGAGAAGCGACTTGTAGACGCCCGCTGTCGGCGTGAAGCAGCCGAACCCGACGTTGCCTCCAGGCAGGTAGAAGCTTGCGGAATCGGAGGCAAGGATGATGTCGCTGCTTCCGGCCAGCGAGACTCCCAGGGCACAGCAATTGCCCCTCACGGCGGCCACCACCGGCACCGCGGCGTTCATCATCACCTGGAGCAGCTTGGGCGTCAGCTCGAAGTACCAGCGTTGTGTCAGCAGGTCCTTGTTTGAGAAAGCCTTGAAGTCACCGCCGGAGCAGAAGTGCTCGCCGGACGAGCGCAGGATCGTGCAGCTGATGTCATCGTTCTCGTCGATGAGGCGCAGCGCGTCCATCGCCTCTTCGAGCAGCGTTGGGCTGAGGGCGTTCTGAACCTCCGGACGATTCAGTGTGATGACCGCGACGTGACTCTGGACATCCCATTCCATGATGATGTCGTTGTACTCGCGCGGCACGGGGAAGGTGGCTGTGTAAGGCGGATACGTCCCCGAGGACTGCAGCCTCACTACAGTCGGTTTGAAATCCATGGCACTGACCTCCCTGCACGCCGGAGATTGCTCCGACAGTCGATGGCATTATACATCACGCGTTTTGGCGCTCTACGTTTGCTGAACGTGGGGCGCGCTCGTGCCGCCTCGCCGGAGGAGACGGGCCACCACGCCGATGGTCCCCGCCATCACCCCCGTGCCGACTCCAGCCAACAGGCTCATGTCCTGCCAGAATCCCCATGGGAAGAGCACCACCAGGTAGTCGGTGAGCGGATTCAGCTGCCAGAAGGAGTTGTCGAAGGCCACCAGGTGGAATCCGATGAACATCCAGTCGAAGTCAGATGCGAACAGCGTCGCCGTCACGGCCAGGAGGACGAACGTGATGAGCGCGCCGCTGCGAAGCGCGGCGGCTACCTCCAGCCGGCGTCCGAAGGAGAGGCCGGCTGCGCAGAGAGCGACCACCAGGAGCAGTGTGAGTGCCTGGAGTCCGGAATTGAAGGCGAAGAGGCGTTTCACGTCCGCAAGGTGAATGACCTCGTAGTCGTGGAACAGGTCCGACGTGCGCCCCGCCGAGAACTCCAGCTGCATCTGGGGGGTCGCGTCGAGTGAGTTGAAGTAGCGGATGAGCCGCGTGGCAACGGTGTTCAGCTGCTCCGTGGACAGGCCGGTCGCCGCACTGATGTCATAGCGGTCGAAGCCCTGGATGTAGAGCCGGGGGCTGCTCATCTCCAGCCTGAGGCACGTGCAGAGGCAGAGAATCGGAATCAAGGGCGGCAGCAGGAGCCTCAGCAATCGTGTGGTTACGCTCGTCTGTTCAGGCATTGCCCCTCACCGGTCCGCTACGGACCCCATGGTATAATCGGCGCGATGGCTTCGGCCTTCGTGCATCTCCACGTTCACACCGAGTACAGTCTTCTCGACGGGATGTGTCGCATCCCACAGCTGATCTCCCGTGCCAAGGAGCTTGGCATGGCGAGCATCGCCATCACCGACCACGGGAACATGTACGGGGCCCTCGACTTCTACGCCGCTGCCCGTGCCGCTGGAGTGAAGCCCATCATCGGCTGCGAGGTCTACGTTGCGGAGTCATCCCACATCGAGCGGGACCCTGCGAACCGCAGCCCCTACCACCTGACCCTGTTGGCGAAGGACATCGAAGGATACCATAACCTGCTCCAGCTGGTCACCGCGTCGCACGTCGAAGGGTTCTACTACAAGCCGCGCGTTGACCGCGAGCTGCTCCGGCAGCACGCGGCCGGTCTCATTGCACTCTCGGGGTGCGCGAACGGCGAGCCGTTCAGACTCCTGCTTGACGGTCGGGTCGCTGACGCCGAGTCCGCCGCGTCGTGGTACCGGGATGTGTTTGAACACTACTACGTGGAGATACAGCGTCACCCGATACCTGAACTGGAGCGAGTCAATCCGGAGCTCATCGCCATGGCAGGCAGGCTCGGCATCCCGCTCGTCGCGACGTTCGACGTGCACTACATCGAGCGCGAGGACGCTGTTGCGCACGACCTGCTGCTGTGCGTGCAGACCAATGCATCGGTATCGGATGAGAAGCGCCTCAAGATGGCCGGCGCCTATTTCTACCTTCGCAGCCCGGCGGAGGTGGAGAGCCTGTTCGCGGACTTGCCTGAGGCGGTCGAGAACAGCGTTCGAATCTCCGACCTCTGTGACCTCGAGCTGAGCTTCAGCGGACTTCACCTCCCGGAGATATCACTGCCGGCAGGAGTCACGGCGGAAGACTACCTTGCCGGCCTCTGTCGCGAGGGGTTCCTCAAGAAGTTCCCTCACCCCGGTCCGGAGTACGAGGAAAGGCTGAGGCTCGAGCTTGACGTCATTGCGAAGACGCACTTCGCCGACTACTTCCTTGTCGTGTGGGACATCGTCTCCTACGCCAAACGTCGGAACCTCTTCTACGGTGTGCGCGGCAGCGCCGCAGCCAGTCTCGTGCTCTACTGCCTCTCCATCACCGACATTGACCCGATCGAGTATGGGCTGGTGTTTGAGCGCTTCCTGAATGTCGAGCGGCGGGAGATGCCGGATATCGACCTCGACTTCCAGGATGACAGGCGCGACGAGATGCTCGACTACGTGAACGAGCGGTATGGCACCGACCATGTTGCGCAGATAATCACATTCGGGACCATGGGGGCGCGCGGCGCTCTGCGCGATGCCGGGCGGGCGCTCGGGATGCCCTACAGCCAGGTCGACAGCGTCGTGCGGCTCATTCCGCAGGAGTTGACCATCACGCTTGAGAAGTCACTCTCAGATAGCGTCGAACTCAAGCAGATGTACGAAGGTGACGCCGAAGTGAAGCGTCTGTTCGACGCTGCTCGCAGCATCGAGGGCCTGGTTCGGCACGCGAGCACGCACGCCGCAGGCGTGGTCATCTCGCGCGATCCGCTTGTACAGTATGCCCCGCTGCG
>JALNYR010000257.1 GCA_023229725.1 Dehalococcoidia bacterium
CGTTGGCGCGGGCTTGCCGCACACGGAGCACACGCGGATGCCCTTGTCGTTCATCAGGTAGTATTTGCACTTGCAGACGTTCTTCATATCGGATTACCTCCGAGTCAGTTTCAAAGTAAACGGGGCCAGGTGGGAGTGCCTGGCCCCGCGAGGAGGAGCCTGCCGTACCCTTACGTTACGGTCAGGCCGGGAATGTGACGAAGGGGAATGCTGCGACCAGGGTGCCGGGTTTCAGTTCGATGGTGGCCGGGAGCTCGACGGGGTCAAGGTCGAGCGTGACTTCCTGTGAGTACAGGACAGCCGCGTCGGCGTTGAAGGCGTCCAAGTTCTCGGGCTTGACCTTCGTCTGCCCCTTGTCGTCCTTCTCGCCGTACTTGACGATGAGCTTGTCGCGTTCCTCGTAGATGACCTTCGCCTCGGCCCCGATGGCCTTCGCCAGCCGCGCCAGCTTGAAGCTCAACGCGATTGGCAGAGTCATCCCCATGAGTTCCCCGAGTCCCTGAGTCGCCGTGATGATGTCGAGTGCTGATACCTTCAATGAACTCCTCCTGTGATCCTCTCTAGACTTCGACAGACTTGGGTTTCTTGACGTGGCCCGCGCCGACGTCCACGAACGCCGCGTACTTCGGGTCCTTCGCCAGTTCCTTTGCCAGCTTCTCCAGGTGAATCGTGACGGTCTCTCCCTTGACCGCTGAGAAGCTGTGAATCACGTAGTCGCCGTCGTTGGTGTGGGGGGACAGAGTGGTCGAGTTTCCGGCAGCGTCCAGCACCTTGCACTCTCCGCCCTCGGAGTAGAGCGTGATGCCGTTCGCCAAAGTACCGGCCGGGGCCGCGGCGCCGTTGAAGATGTCCAACCCGTTGTCACCGACTGTGCCAGCCCGGTCCGCGGTGCCGCCCAGCTTGAACCCCTGCTCGCCGGTAGCAATGCCGACGAAGCCCTTGGTGGCGTGGAGCGTGGACGAGAGGATGAGGTTGCCGTTCTCGGCGTCGTTGCCGTAGACGGTGTTGCCCTGCATCTGAAGGTCAGCGCCCACATCGAGGTCGTCAGCCGCGTTGACTGCGAGTGCGGTGATGTCGGCGTTGTTGGCAGCATTGCGCCAGTCGATGGCCGCGGCGTTCGCCAACCGGACCACGCCCGCCCCTGCGGGGTTCGTGCCGATGGCGACATAGCCCGTCGCGCCGAGAGTGATGTAGCCCGCGCCCTGGAGAGTCAGGTCGAGGTCGGTGTTGAGCGTGACGCCGGTTGCGGCAATCTGCGCGATCAGCCCACCGCCGACAGCCGCGCCGATGTAGGTCGCAGCCCAGAACAGGCCGGTGTCGGTGTCGGATGAGAAGGATATGCTCGGAGTAGCAGCCGCGCCGTCCGCGTGGTCAACCCGCTCAGCGAACTTGACGAGGCCCGCTTCCACGGACAGACCTTCGAGGTTGTTCGCGTTGCAGTTGATGATGAGGCCGTAGGCGGTTGCGGACGCAGCGGTCGAGCCCGTGATGTTGACGATTGCGCCGCCGTTGGCGATGGTGCCGTCGCCCGTCACTTTGAGGACGCCCATGTTGTCGGCGATGTTGCCGCCGCCGTTGATGAGGCAGAGGGAGTTGGTAACGGAATCGCCGTCGATGTTCAAGGCTTGCATGACCTTGCCAGCGCCGACGAACTGCAGGCCGACAGAGCCTTCGACGGGGGTGCCGGTGGGTGCAAGCCGAATCATCGAGCCGCCGGATTCAGTGTTGCCGCCCGCGTCGATGGTCAGGATGCCCGCGCCCGAGGCGATGTTGCCGGACGAGTTGTCGAGCGTCAGGATGGCGGTGGTGTCCCCGGCGTTGGTGATGCTCAGTGCGCCGTCGGTGACTACCATGTCGCCCAGGGTAAGGGTGATGATGGTCGTGTCGGCCTTGCCGGTGAGGGTCAGCGTTTCCTCGGCCCCGAAGGTCACATTGGCATTGAACGTCGAGAGGCCGTTGAAGGTCGTGACGCCGGTGAAGGTCGGGGTCGCCCACGACGCGGTGGCGATGGTGCCGGTGATGGTGCCGGTCACGTCCAGGTCTCCGCCGACAGTGAGAGCGCCGGTGACAGCGCCGGACGCGATAGTCACAGCGCCGAGGTCGCCGCCCTTCGTTGCGCCGGAGTGGTCATGCGTTCCGAGCGCGTGGACGTGGTTGATGGGCGCAGCGGTCGTGCCAGCCCCGAGGGTGTTGGCCGTAGACGTGCCGGCAGCGGCCATGTTGGCGACATCGGTATCGAGTGCCGCGCCGGATGCGGCCTTCTGCGTCCATGTCGGGGACGCCTGCGTGTTGGTGTTCTGATACAGGGTCTTGTTCGTGGTGTCGATGAGCAGGTCGCCCGGCTCGGCGCGGTTGTAGAGCGTGCCGGCCGCGCCGTTCGAGGGAACACCGGCGTTGGTCCACGTGCGCCGACGTCCCTGCGGGGTCTTATTGGTACTGTCGAGTGTAGCCACTTGTCTATACCTCCTGAGAATGGAGGGAGGGGGTGAGAGTGTTACTCGCCGCCCCCCTCAGAGTTACTAGATGCCGGTGACCGTGCAGAACGCCGTCTCGCGGTAGAAGACCGATACCGCCCGGATGTGCGCGCGGATAGCCTGCTTGCCGTT
>JALNYR010000064.1:0-9337 GCA_023229725.1 Dehalococcoidia bacterium
GCCGCCGCCACCGTAGCCGCCGCCGCCACCACCGTAGCCACCACCACCGCCACCACCACCACGGTCCTCACGAGGACGGGCCTCGTTCACAACAAGGTTCCTGTTGAGGAACGCCTTTCCAGTCATTCCTTCAATTGCCGCTTCAGCCTCGGACTTCGAGGCCATTTCGACAAACGCGAAACCCCTTGAGCGTCCGCTGAACTTGTCCGCCACGATGTTGACCGACGTCACTTCGCCGAACGCGGCAAACGCCTCGTTCAGATCCTGCTCGGTCGCCTCGTACGGGAGGTTGCCAACGTAAATCCTCACTAACTGATCCCTCCTGCGCCTGTTTTCCAGGCAACCCGCGCGGAACCTCGCCCGGCGGGCAATCGCCTATTTACCTGATGTCCTGATACCCGCGCTCGACGCCCTGGGTTGCCTGTCCGCCGCCACGCTGTTGCCTGCGAGAACGCCGGCACGTGGGACATCGCTTGGGCTCGTTGGTGAAACCCTTCTCAGCGAAGAATTCCTGCTCTGCAGCCGTGAAGACGAACTCACTGCCACAGTCAGCGCACTTGATGGTCTTGTCTTGAAAGCTCATTGGATGACCTCCTCTCCTATATTGGTTAGTAGAGTTACGGTCATCCCGAACTTGGTCGAATCCGTGGTGAGATTGAACGAAGTGGTCAATGGCCTAAACTGCAACTACCTGCGATTACTGTACGACATTCCTCAGGATAGTGCAAACCGCGCCCGTGCCGCCGGCGACGGATACGCGGCTGCAAGGCGCACACCCGCAAATCGCCGGGCCATTGACACGCATGCGGCCCTCGTTGTACTTTGCCGAACGCAGCACATGAATCGTCCATCTCACGGCGCGCCCGACTCCCACACCAGCACGCATCGCACCGCCTGCGGCATTGCGCTCGCCTGCCTGTTCGCCCTGGGGCCGGCGCTTGCCCCGGCCGCGGCTGAGGCGGACGCAGCAACTTA
Organism: Dehalococcoidia bacterium; assembly: GCA_023229725.1. Taxonomy (GTDB): domain Bacteria; phylum Chloroflexota; class Dehalococcoidia; order GIF9; family AB-539-J10; genus SKVJ01. The sequence continues at coordinate 976 of JALNYR010000064.1, forward strand.
CTCGCGCTGGGAAACACATCCCGCGCCAACGCACGAGGACATCGTCATCCTGCCCGGCTCGGACATCCTGAGCTTCGACAGCGCCGACGCCGACGGCCGGACCATCTACGCGATAGGCACGTGGAACGCCCCGGCCGGGTGCATCGACAACGACTACGCTGACGACAGCATCGCCGCGGGACAATCCCCGGTGCTCTGGAAATCCAGCGACGGCGGCGCCACGTGGCGCGACCTGACCGGGCATGCTCTTGAGGCCGAAGCCCTACCCGACTGTCTGGGCGACGGCATCGAGTGGAACGACATTGTCTTCTTCACCGCGGTGGCGGCCGCTCCGGACGACGCCGATTTCGTCATCGTCTGCGGCTACGATGCTGAGGGCACCCCCGTTGTGGTCGGCTCCAGTGACGGAGGAAAGAAGTTCCACCACACCGGCTGCTCGGAACTCGCCGGGGAAATACTCTGCGCCGACGTGTCGCCGCTCACGCCGGACGGACGCAGCATCGCGGTCGGCACCATCGACCTCATCAGCGGCGGCAGCATCTGGCGCCTCGACCCGGGGCGGGCCTGGTCCGCCCGCTGGGAGGACACGGCCGCCCTGCCGGGCTGGGCCGACGCCTGGCTGACGATGTCCGGGACGGGGACGCGACAGGACATCTACGCCGTCACCTCTGTGGCCTTTTCTCCGTCATTCGCCACCGACCGCGCCCTCATTGCGGTGCTCGTCGCCTTCGCGGAAGAGGGAGACGGTGACACGTACACGGGCTACTACGTCGCCTCGGGATGCTGGGACGACACACCCGGCTGGAACGAGATTGCCGGCTTCGGCGGCTTCCCGGTCGCCGTGACAGCGGACGAAGATGTCATACAAACGGACCCCACGTTGCCGACCTTCTTCCTGCGGCACATCAGCGACGTGACGCTGCCACGCGATTTCGAGGCGGACTCCACCGACGACTCGCGCCTCCTGTTCGTGGTGAATGGCGCGCGGATGAACCCGTCCACCGGCAGCACGACCACCGAAGGCGGCTTCCTGTTCAGCCTGGACGGGGCTGAGCTGTCGAGCGATATGCTCAGGAGCGCCGACAACCCGTGGGTCACCGGCATCGACTACTGCGGCGATAGCACTCTGGAAGGCCAGGTCATCGCCGGCTGCTTCCTACCGGAGTCCATCGCATCGGCCTGGGGGGTGACGCCGGACATCACGGACTGGTTCTCAGACAATGGCGACCACGATGACGGCGACCACGTCCTGCCGTGCGGCGAGGGCGTGATGGTGCTGTATGCCGAGGGACTCGACGAGTGCTGTCCTGCCTGGACGCCGGCCTCCACGCCCCCGTCCGGTCAGTTCAACTGCCAGGTCGCCTTCACGCCGGACGGGAGCCGCGCCTACGCAACGACCGAGGGAGACTCCCGTCACGGACTCGACGAGTACCGCTGGGGCGACGAGAGCGCCTTCTCGCTCACCGTCGCGCCCGCTCCCGCCACGCCATGGGAGCAGACCGGGCTCATCGACACGATGGTCCACGAGATAGTCGACCTGAACTACGCGCCGGCCACAGGTTGCCTGTACCTCCACACGCGCCACCTCGGCTCGTCCGCCAGCATCTGCGAGTGCGAGAGCGTCTGGCGCAGTTGCGACGCGGGTCGCACCTTCTCGCGCGTGCTGCTCGGTCAGCCGGACAGCAGCGAGGTCGACGAAGACGCGTTCGACGATGTGATGGAAAAGTACCATCGCGGCTTCACGAAGACCACGACCGAGGGCTACCTCTACAGCGCCGGAGTGCGCTTCATCATCGGCGACGCCATCGACGCGGACGAAGAGGAACAGGTGGAGGCGGGTTTCGAGGCGGACGCGGTGTACCGGGTGTTCGAGGAAGGAGAATGGGAGGATATTAGCGAACTCACCCTCAACTACGAGGGTCTGCTGGTCATGGAGGGCGCCGGTGGGAGGGTCCTCTACGTGGGCTTCGACAACCTCTGGTGGGACTTCAAGGACAACGTCCCTCTGCCGTACCAGCCGGATGGCTCGGACCCCGACCTCCCGTACGGCCATGAATGTCAAAAGACGAGCGGCGTAGCGCGGTGCCTACTCCCGGATGGCGAATCCTGCTGTGAGGCACTCGAGTGGGACTACCTCATCCGGGGGCTTGAGGGAGCTGAGGACACGGACGACCCGTACGAGCGGTTCGGATTCTCCGGAGCGAGCCTCGGTGAGGGGGCGGTGCGACTCTGGTCCATCGACGCGGAGAACCGCTACTGGTCCGAAGACGGGGAGGACTCGGAGAGCTACGACTACTGCACGCGGGAGTTCATCAACAGCAGGTGGGGCCGCCTCTGGACGTACGACGATTGCCCCGCTCTCTCGAGCGTCGCCACCACCGCCCCGGTTGCGGACACGATGATTCCCACTGACGCCTGTGAATGCGTGAACGACGAGTTCGTGCTCGAATGGGAGCGCCCCTGCGACTCATGCGAGTACGAGCTGCAGGTCGCGCTCGACCCCGGGTTCGCCAACGTGGTGCTCGACACGGAGGACTTCGCGGCCGGCGCGACGGCCGGAGAGAGTCAGAAGTTCTACCTTCCGCCACAGCCGGAGCAACCGAGTGTCGTCATCGCGGCCGGACAGCTTCAGCCCAACAACCGGTACTGGTGGCGCGTCCGCACCCACCTGGCCGAGACGGACGAAATCATCGCCGGCTGGTGGTCCGAGCCGGCCAGCTTCCGCACGGCGCCCGGTCCCGCTCAACCGCTGACTCTGAGCGCGCCGGTAGACAGCGCCACGAGGGTGCCGCTGTATAACATCGGCTTCACCTGGAGCAGCGTCAGCGGAGCCTCCTCCTACGACTTCATGCTGGTGGACGCGGAACGCAACCACGTAGCTTCGAAGATAGGGCCGGAGACGTCGTTCGTCCTGCCCGGACCGTTGCAGCCCGGCACCCCGTATGTGTGGAGGGTGCTCGCGCTCGACGGCGAGCAGGTCATCGCCGAATCCGCCCGGGCGGCGTTCCTCACGGAGCCGCCGGCTCACGTGCAGCCGGCCTACGTTCAGCCGGTCATCACGCCGCCGGCGGTACCCGGCACGGCCGACTGGGTGGCGCCGTTCGTCGGCGCCGTTGCCGCACTGCTCCTCGCCGCACTTGCCGCGCTTTCGCACGTGAACCGCGTCCAGAGACGCCGGCGGCGCGGCCTGCGGTAGCCCGCGGCTGGCCAGCGGCAAAGAACGTGGGCGTCCGGCCGTGGCCGGACGGGCGAGGCGTGCCCCGCCCCTTCAAGAATAGTCCGTCACGACCGGCATTCTGGTCCTCGTCCCCCATTGACAAGTGCCATCCCCTGGTCTAGCGTGTTCTGTATCGACTCCAGCGGGTCGCTTTTTCGTGTCGCCCGTTCGGGTCGAAATACGAGTGGAGGAGGAGCGCCTACCGAGTGAATCCCGACGCAAGGGCCTCTCGCCCGTCTCTCTTCCCATCCCCGGCACCGGTCGACCCGGTGGGCCCGGGATGGCCACGAGATGAGACGGTCAGCGACCGGCTTGAGCAGAGGGGAACCTGACGAAGCCCGGCCCGGGCATGCGACGCACCGGCACACAAAGGACTCGACCGGGGGTACCCCGCGCGACTCCGGGTGCGGACGACAGGGCAGGCGCGGTCACGAGGCGCGCCTCAGGACAAATGCTTCGTAGTGCTTTGCAGACAGGCACCCTGGTAATGAGGGCAATCGAGGCCCCGGCCAGGGGAGCAAGAAGATAGAAACAAGAGGAGTTCACCGAATGAGCAAAGGAAAATGGTTCACCCGTGCGCTGCACGTGACCATCGCCCTGTCTTTCGTTCTGGGCGCCTTTGTCGTCGCTCCTGCCGTCTCCGCTGAACCTGGCACGTCGCAGTGGGAGAAGCAGAGCACGCCGACCGAGGACGACAAGGTTATCCTGCCCGGCTCCGACATCACCGACTTCGATGTGGCCGGAGATGGAAAGACCATCTACGCTATCGGCACGTGGTTCAACTACTGTGACCCGGGGGATGCCGCGCCGGCCATGTGGAGCCCCGGTCCGGTTGGCCCCAGTGACCTCTGGAGCCAGTTCCACTTCCCGAAGCTATGGAAGTCCGTCGATGGCGGCATAACATGGAAGGACCAGACGAGCAAGGCGCTCGACGCCAAGAACCTCCCCGACCTCACAGACTGGGGGGCGCCCTTCGACAACGACTGGGAGGACTTCGCGTTCTTCACGGCTGTCTCCGTGGCTCCCGATGACCCCGACTTCGTGGTCGTCGCCGGCTGGGGCTACGAAGAGAACGGAATCGACGTCGCCGACATCGAGTTCTGGGATGACGGCGCCAACCTGGACGTTCCCTTCACCTACTACTACGTTCCGGTCGTGGTCGGCTCCAATGACGGCGCCAGCAAGTTCAACTACATGGGCTGTGCGGCTGTCACCGGCATGATCACCAGCGTCGATGTCGCCATGGAGGTCGATGACGTTCACAGCATCGCCATCGGCACCTGGGACTGGGAAGTTGATGTTGACGCGGGTGCGGGCTACATCTACAACCTTGGTTCCGTCTGGCGCTACGACGCCGGCGGCTACTGGGGCGCCTCCTGGGCCAACGCCGGCACGTACGACGGCTGGGAACCCTGCAACGCCGTCATCGACCTTGAGTTCTCGCCGAACTTCGACGTCGATGATGCCATCGTCGCTCTCTGCGTTGACTGGATACTTGTCCCGCCCATGAGCGCCTACCCGGGCTACATCGTCCAGAGCGGCACGTGGGACAGTATCGATGCGTGGAATGCCGAGGCCGAGTTTGACAGCTACCCCGTCGTCATCCACAACGCTGAGGACGCGATAACGGGCTTCCTCGGGATTCCCGGCTGGGATAACGTGGGTCCGCTGGTGCGCCACGCCGGCGACATCGACCTGCCGTTCGACTACATGGGCGACGACAACTCCGACCGCAAATTCATGGTTGCGGTGAACGGCATCGAGATCAATATCGCCGGCATGTCGCTCATCGACGATGGCGGCTTCCTCTTCTGGGTCGAGAACACCGAGCTCTCTGAGGAGATGCTCTACAAAGAGGACAACCCCTACATCTCCACCATCGACTACTCCGGCAACATCGACATGGAGGGTCGCACCCTCGTCGGCCTGATGTTCCCGAAGGACTGGAGATGGCAGCAAATCAACGACTGGTACGATTCAGATGGGAACGAACCGGCAATCGGCTGCTGCAAGGGCGTGCCGGTCCTCCGGTCTGAGACGACCGACGTCTGCTGCCCCGACTGGGATTGGGCCTGCAAGCCCCCGAGCGGTCAGTTCTTCGCCACCGTCATGATGACCCCGGACGGCGAATGGGCCTACGCGGGCACGATGGGCGAGAGCTACTTCGCCTGGGAAGGCGACTGGTGGTCTGACGAGTCCGCCTTCTCCATCAGCGGTCACGAGGGCGACCTCGGCAACGCGTGGAACCAGTCCGCCCTCATCGACACCGACATCGACTTCATCGCCGACGTGGCAGTCAGCAGCGACCCCAACGGCGACGACCTCTGCGAGCCATCCTGCTCCTGCATCTACATCGCCACAGTCAACACCGTCGGCCCGGAAGATGGTGAAGAGGGCAAGATCTGCGAGTGCGACAGCATCTGGCGGTCGTGCGACGGCGGCAAGTCCTGGCTCCGCATCTGGCACAAGGAACTCCAGGGCGCGGTGCTCGACCCGAACATGATGCCGTGTGGCAACTGGCCTCAGGACGTCATGGAGTGGATGAACATCGAGCTCGTGCCCGGTGAGACCACGCCGATGACCATCTACATGGCCGACCTCGGCACTGAGACTGTCTGGACCTCCGTCGCCTCCGGCGACGCCTGCTGCCCCGCCGGCCTCGGCTGCTGGACCGACCGGAACACCGGTCTCGGCATGTGGCCCAATGACGGCGACCACGGCATCGCGGACATCGCCGTCCTCGATGAGTCCACCATCTACGCCGTGGCCTTCAACGCCGACATGGTGAAGTCCACCTCCGGCGGCCGCCACTGGTCTTCCCAGGTCGACACCAAGGTCGATGATGACTCCGGTGAGCTTGCTCACGACATCATCGCCATGGGCGACTGGGTCGTCCTCGGCGGCGACATGGGCACCGTCTCCTACTCGGACGACGGCGGCGACTCCTTCACGGTCCTCGATGACATCGGCACCGGCCAGGTGCACGTAGCCTTCGATTCGTACTTCGATGACAACGGCTACCTCTACGCCGCAGTCTCATGCGGTGACGACAACGGTGTCTACCGCACCACCATCGACGACGCCGACTTCGAGAACATGGATGCCTGCGACGAGCTCGGCTACTACGGCATCGCCGTCTCCGACGCTGATGGCAACCCCAAGACCAGCGCTTCCACCGGCGGCGTCCTCTACGCGGCCTACTGGGGAGCCGATGAGGGCGACTGCAAGGAGAGCGGCGTGGCCCGCATCCTGAACCCCGCGGCCCAGGATTGCTGCGGCAGCCTGTCGTGGGACTACCTCTTCGACAACCTGTGGGATGACGCCGACTTCGTCAACCAGCCGACCGACATCGCCCTCTGCGGCGATGCCTCCGGCGGCGCCACCACCATCTGGGCCATCGACTTCTACTACTACAGATCCACCGACGGCTACATGGATGGTTGGGACGAGTGCTACGGCTCCTTCAACATGAGCGACATGGGTCGCGTGTGGAAGTTCAACGACGTCTTCAGCAAGAGCGGACCTGAGCTCATCGGTGTCGCCAACGGCGCCACCATCCCGTCCGGCTCCTGCAGCGACTGCGGAAACGACGACTTTGTCCTCGAATGGGACCGCATCTGCGATGCCTGTGAGTACGACATCCAGATCGCCATCGACGAGGGCTTCAAGCACATCGTCTACAACACGTCCGAGTTCGCCAACAGCGACCACGAGTCCTGTGGCGAGGGCATGCTGATCGACCTGTGCGAGTCGCCGGCTTCCTTCTACAAGCCGTCCGACCCCTGCGCTCCGTCACTGCTGGTCCCCCAGGGCCTGCTCGACAGCAACACCACCTACTGGTGGCGCGTTCGCGCTCGCTTTGCCGAGACCGGTGAGGCTTACCGCTCCTGGTGGTCTGCCAAGTGGTCCTTCACCATCGCAGTCAGCCCCAGCGGCGCCATCAAGCTCACCTCCCCGGATGACGGCGCAACCAACGTCCCGCTCCAGAACGTCGTCTTCACCTGGACCTCGGTCTCTGATGCCACCACCTACAGCATGAAGCTGTGGGATGCCACCGGCAAGGAGATCGGCTCCAACTCGGCCGACGTCACCTCCTTCGTCCTGACCTCCAAGCTCGCCTACGACTCCCCCTACATGTGGCAGGTCACGGCGATGAAGGGCTCCACGGTCCTCAGCGAATCACAGGTCTCCACCTTCCGCACCATGATGGAACCCACGAAGGCCCCTGTGATTGAGCCGACCGTCATCAACTTCCCCGAGCCTGCCGGCACCCCCAGCTGGGTCTGGATCGTGATTGCGCTGGCCGCGATTCTCATCATCGTGGTCATCGTCCTCATCTTCCGCACCCGCAGGGTCTAGCAGTCTCAATCCCTGACCAACCCCGGAGGGGGCCGCAAGGCCCCCTCCTCCTTTTCCTCCACCCCACATCCCCCACGGGCGGGTCTGAGACCGGTCATACGCCAGGGACGTATGCCCGCACAGCGGTTCCTTCGCGTAGGGGCCGTTCGTGAACGGCCCGGCCGCCACACAGAACCACGGCGGAGTCCGGTTTCAACCGGGAACGCCACCCGTTCGGAAGACGCACCGTCCAGCACAACAACCGCGTGCCGACCACCATCACCGGGCCGTTCACGAACGGCCCCTACAACGGACGATTCCCTTGGGCACGTTGCGCGTGCCCAAGGGGGCCGGTGGACCAGATGAACAGGCAACCGTCATCGCGATGGCGGGCGAGTCTCGGACCCGCCCCTTCACCGGAGGGTGCAACCGGGTCCGGTCGCCTGGTCGGCGGCGTCCTGCCATGGCCGCAACGGGCGAGGCATGCCTCGCCCCTGCAAGAACGGCCTGTGCCAACAGCAAAGGTGCGCGCCAGGCACTCGGACGGCCGGCAGTCCCGGGAACCTCCTTCCGCGACACAACTCCGCAGTTATGTACTGAACCTCCGCGTAGGGGCCGTTCGTGAACGGCCCGGCCGCCACGCAGAACCACAGTCGAGTCCAGTCTCAAACGGAGACATCCCCCGTTCGGAAGATGCCCCGTCCGGCACAACAACCGCGCGCTGACCACCATCACCGGGCCGTTCACGAACGGCCCCTACAACGGATGATTCCCACGGGCACATTGCGCGTGCCCAAGGGGGCCGGT
>JALNYR010000064.1:9368-13894 GCA_023229725.1 Dehalococcoidia bacterium
CCACCGGAAGGCGCAAGCGGGTCCGGTCGCCTGGTCGGCGGCGTCCTGCCATGGCCGCAACGGGCGAGGCATGCCTGGCCCCTGCAAGAACGGCCTGTGCCAACAGCAAAGGTGCGCGCCAGGCACTCGGACGGCCGGCAGTCCCGGGAACCTCCTTCCGCGACAGAACTCCGCAGTTATGTACTGAACCTCCGCGTAGGGGCCGTTCGTGAACGGCCCGGCCGCCACACAGAACCACGGCGGAGTCCCGTTTCAACCGGGAACGCTACCCGTTCGGAAGATGCCCCGTCCGGCACAACAACCGCGCGCTGACCACCATCACCGGGCCGTTCACGAACGGCCCCTACAACGGATGATTCCCACGGGCACATTGCGCGTGCCCAAGGGGGCCGGTGGACCAGATGAACAGGCAACCGTCATCGCGATGGCGGTCGGCTGCGGAGGGCCGCCCCTACACCGGAAGGCGCCAGTGGGTGCGGTCGCCTGGTCGGCGGCTTCCTGCCATAGCGCGACGGGCGAGGCATGCCTCGCCCCTACGAAAACGGTGCCGGCGTCAACGATGGACGGCATCAACCGACCGGACGACGGGCATCACAACCGCATGCCCACCCATTCCACGCGGCTGGTCAACCTGCTACGCTGTGTCACTGCCTTTCGCGGTGAGGGGAACAACAAACGATGGTCACGAGCACGCACCAGACAACTGCCTGCCGGAGCCTTCGACTCGCTCTCAACGTCCCGAACGTCGTCACGGCGTCACGTGTCGTGCTGGCGATGGCAATCGGGTACCTGCTCCACACGGGCGAGCCAGGCGCCGTCGTGCAAGCAGGGGTCCTGCTGATAGTCGCGGGAGGCACCGATACGCTCGATGGCTTTCTCTCACGCCGCCTCGGGCAGGAGACCCCGGGAGGAGCCCTTTTCGACCTCGTTGCGGATGAACTGCTGTTCATGCCGAGCCTCATCCTCGCGATAAGCGCGGGCCTGTTCGCCCGGACCGACGGACTCGTCCCGTGGAACCCCTACTTCTACGCCATCCCCGCACTGGCCGGAGGGGCCTCGGTGCTCGCCGGTGTCGCCGTCTTCCTGTGGAAGCGCCGCAGCCGCGTGTTCGACTTCCCCTCCCCTCCTCCCGTCGCCAAGGCCAACTACTGGTTCTGGATGGCGCCTTTGATAGTCGCCGTCCTCGGAGTGGGTCCCGACCTGCTGCTCGCCGCCCTCATGTACCTGGCGTTCATCTCCACGATGCTGACGTTCTATGCGTACCTGAGGAAGGGCAGTTACGTGTTCACGGACTGAGACGCCCCTACGTTCGGACACACCACCACACACGCACAACCAGGATGGAGGCACGACCGTAGGGGCCGTTCGAGAACGGCCCGGCCGCCACGCAGAACCACGGTCGAGTCCAGTCTCAAACGGGGACATCACCCGTTCGGAAGATGTACCGTCCGGCACAACAACCGCGCACTGACCACCATCACCGGGCCGTTCACGAACGGTCCCTACAACGGACAACTCCCTCGCGCCCAGGGGAAACGGTAAATCGCAAGGGTGGGCAACCGTCATCGCGATGGCGGGCGGCCGCGGAGGGCCGCCCCTACACCGGAAGGCGCCAGCGGGTGCGGTCGCCTGGTCCGCGGCGTCCGGCCACAGCCCTGCGGGCGAGGCATGCCTCGCCCCTGCAACAACGGTGTGCCGTCCGGCAGCGGCGGGCCGCCGGCCACCGGGTTGCGGGCACGCAGCCGCGTGCTCCTACGCCGGAATGCTGTGTGGCCGGTTCTCCCGTGTGTCCCGTCGACAGCCGGGCCGTTCACGAACGGCCCCTACAACAGAACCTCTCCACCACCCCACCGCACCTCCCCCTCGGGCACGCGGCCGCGTCTCAACGCGGGCACGCGCCAAACCAACATGGCCTGCCCCCACCACGGCATCGCGGAAAACGGCGGTACGGGCCCGTTCCCGGGCCACCGCGACTGGATGGTCAGGCAAGCAAACGAACGCGGCGCCAGGCGCAAGGGATGGCGGTGCGCCGCAGCGCAGACGGAGCCCGCACCCGAGCCGTTGCCCGGATACCGCCCGTCGGCGCCTCACACCCGCGGCATCGGCGATGGTAGAATGAGCGGGTGCGACCATCGTGCATGGGGTGCTGATGCCACAGAATCCGGAGAAGGAATACGACCGGAAGGCTCGCCTGCTCTTCCTGCTGCACCTCTTGAGCAACCACCCCCGCGGTCTCGCCCTTGAGGCCATCGCCGGACACTGCAACGTCTCTACGCGCACGACGCGGCGCGACCTGCGCGCGCTTGAAGCCGAATACGACTCCAAGTTCTACGAAGAGGACGGCCGCTGGGTGCTGATGCCCGGCACGGTGCTCCCGCCCGTGCTGTTCTCACCGCCCGAGGCGATGGCCGTCTTCATGGCGGCGCGCCTTCTGCTCGCCCAGAGCAGTGTCTACAACCCCGACATCGAGACCACCTTCACGAAGCTGAGCACCGTCGTACCGCAGGCGCTTCGCGGGGAGATTATGAAGACGCTGGAGTGGATGCGGCGGCACCGCCCTGACGGTGGCGCGGCGAAGATGCTCAGAATCATCAGCCTCTGCTGGACGGAACGCCGCCAGGTGAGAATCAGGTACTGGACGCTCAACGCCCTCACGGCGGAGGAGCGCGTCCTGGAGCCGTATTTCGTGCAGCCGTCCGCCCTGGAACACGCGGTCTACGTCATCGGGTTCTGCCACCTGCGACGCGAGATACGGGTGTTCCGGCTCGACCGCATCATGGAGGCTGAGGCGCTTGAGACGCACTACGAGATACCCGCCGGCTTCGACGCCGATGAGTACCTCAACGCCTACTGGAGCGTCACTGCGACGGGTGAACCGAAGACGGTGAAACTGCGCTTCCGGCGCGAGGTTGCACGAATCGCGACTGAGACCGTCTGGCACCACTCCCAGGTGACGGAGCTTCAGACGGATGGCTGTGCCGTGGTGACCATGAAGCTCGCGCTCACACGGGACCTGGTTTCGTTCGTCCTGGGGTGGTCCGACATGGTGGAGGTGCTCCAGCCGGCAACGCTGAGGCAGAGGGTTGCTGAAGCGGCGCGCCGCATGCTCGACCTGTACGAGGAGCCGCAGATGCCTGCGGCGACGGGGCCGTCGTACCCCGAACCGCTGCCGGTGATACCGCGGCCGATAGCTGAAGGCCAGACCGCCGACCCGACGTACGGGGTCCATCGTGCCTCTGGATTCACGCCGGCGCAGCTGACGCTCTTCGAAGAGCCGGCCGCCGGCGAGCGATAACCGGCCCGACCGCTCTGTAGCGCCACAGGCTGCTGACAGAGCAGAGTCGCCCGAAAGCGAAAGGGAGGGGGGCCCGACTGGCGGGCCCTCCTCCCTTTGTTGCTGCACGGTTGACCGTGACGTATGCGGGCGACTAGAACCTGCGGCTCTTGCCGCCGCCAAAGCCACCGCGGCCACCGCCGCGCGGGCCACTGTCGCCACCCTCGCGGGGGCGGGACTCATTGACGGTCAGGGGCCGACCGCCCATCTCTTTGCCGTTCAGCGCCGCGATGGCAGCCTCGGCCTCAGTCTGGGTGGGCATGTCCACGAAGCCGAAGCCTCGGGAACGACCGTTGACCCTGTCAATGACGACGCTCGCAGAAGCGACCTCTCCAAATGCGGAGAACTCCTCCTGCAGGTCCTGGTCCGTGGTTTCGAATGGCAGATTACCAACGTAGATCTTCAACTGTCTTCTCCTTCAAAACTCGATGATTTGTGGTATCTGGTATCCGTGGAAAACCGCACGATGGCGGCGCCACGTTACCAGGTTCTTTGCGCCGACTGGTCTGACGTGCCGCGGTCGCGCTTGGCGCGGCGGCAGGTCGGACAACGTTTCGGTTCGTTGGTGAACCCCTTCTCCGCAAAGAACTGCTGCTCTGACGCGGTGAAGGTGAACTCCTGGCCGCAATCGCGGCAGTGGATTGACTTGTCCTGATAGCTCACTGAATGACCTCCTCTCTCAAATACTACGGCAGTCTGAGTTACGGTCATTCAGGGCTCGACGGATTGAAGAGGAACGAACGAGGACTGAAACGGCCTGCACTTCAACAACCAGCATCATCTTAGCCCATTTCATGCCGCTGCACAAATCGTCAAATCGGCCCACGAATACGACACGCCCGCCAGAGCAAGATTTCCCGGTCGAAAAGGCGAATTTGCCGGATTTTCCCGGAATCTCCGTCGCGCTCCTCCGTCTCCACGGAAGGCAACCGCGCCGGGCGCGGGACAACCGGATGGCGGGCGGGTCTGAGACCCGCCCCTACACCGGAGAGCGCGAGTGGGTTTGGTCGCATGGTCAGCGGCGTCCGGCCATAGCCCGACGGGCGAGGCATGCCTCGCCCCTACGATACCCCCCGCCCCACCGAGAATCGAATGTAGGGGCGGGTCTCAGACCCGCCCGCAGGGATGGAGAATCTCGACGCAGCGGCAGTTTCTCATGCCTGCCCATGGTTGGGTGGCGGCCACCGTGGGC
>JALNYR010000258.1 GCA_023229725.1 Dehalococcoidia bacterium
TCACCAGCTGCTTCGTGTACGTCTCGGCGAACTCCACCGGCGCATGCAACCTGACTGTCGGCACCGGCGCAACCGCGACCGCTGCGCATGACGCTACCGACCTGTTTGCGGCTGCCGCTATGGCCGCTGCCGTTGGTACTTCCGTCACCGGCTTTGCGAACGGCGACGCTGCCGACGCACTGCCGGTCATCGCTACAGATGAGGTCATTGCCGCCTACTGCTCGGCCGACTCGTCTGGCCTCGCTGGCCGCGTCTTCATCGAGTACGTCCGCGTCTAACCGCTCCCGGGGGCGGGTCGCACCCTAGCGGCTCGCCCCTCACTCCCCCCGACTCTGAAGGACGCCCCTATGGCGCAATACACCCTCGCCGCGTCTGCGGCGCGCACAGCGGGAGCGAGCGGGACAGGCGTGCTGGTTGGCGGCTATCCACGCAACTGCCTGCTCGTCCTTAGCGTCACCAACTCGGACACTGACGCAGGCGACACGCTTGATGTCCATGTCGATGTATCACCCGACGGAACCGCATGGATACCCGTCGCCCATTTCGCACAGCAAGCCGGTGACGGCGCGGCCAAGACAGAGGTTGCCGTGCTCAGCCAAGCGAACCCCGGCACGTCCACCGTGGCCGTGACCTCCGACGCCGCAGCCGGCGCTGTTCGTCCCTCCGTCTGGGGCAAGTACATGCGTGCCCGCTGGGCAATCGCTGACTCGGGCGACGGTAACAGCTCGCACACGTTCAGCGTGGACGCCTACTGCTAATGGCAGCCTCCGCCGCCCACATTGCCGAGCTGCGTGACTACATCGCCGAGCCCACCGATGACACGTACTCCGATGATGACCTCTCGACGGTCATTGAGAAGTACCCGCTCATTGACTCCAGCGGTAACGAGCCCGACGAAACGGACTGGACCGCTACCTACGATCTCAACGCCGCCGCCGCGAACCTCTGGGGTCGAAAGGCATCGGCACTCGCTGCCATGTACGACTTCAAGGCTGACGGCGGCGACTTCAAACGCTCGCAGCTCTATGAGAACGCCAAGGCGCAGGCGCGCTACTACGGCTCACGTCGCATGCCCAGCTCCTTCAGCGTGCAGACTCCGCGGCATTTCGAGCGCGACTACCAGTCCACCTACTGGGATAGCGGCGAGGTGACGCTGGAGGACACCTACATCGCCAACGTCGTGCCGCTGGATGAGGACGAGTGAGCCTCTACACCGCCAGCGAACTCGCCGCCCTGCGTGAGTGCCAAGAGTCGTTCATGGACGATGCCTGCCAAATAGGCACCCTCTCGGCGTCTCAGGACAGCATCGGCGACCTCGTGGATGCCGACTGTCCTGCCTACGCCGCCGAGCAGGCGTGCGGCCTGCAGATGCTAAGCGGTAGCACTTCGTCACGCGCCGAGTTCCGTACTGCGGATGGCACAGTCGCGTTCGCGGACGCGAAACTGCGCATCGCCCACGACGCGGCCGTGTCCATCACGTCCGTCGTGAAGATCACGAAGCGGCACGGAACGGCAATCACCCCCATCGTCTATGAGGTGCTCGGCGTGCCCGCTATCGGCGCATCGGGCACGGTCTGCTTCCTGCGTCAGGTGACGACGTGATCACGTTCAAGGTGGAGGGCGCGGACATCATCGCCCGCAAGTTCCTGCTGGCAGCCACTGCCGTTCCCACCAAGGCCGTCCCCGACGCGCTTGACAAGGCCGCGCTCCTGGTCACGCGGAGCGCGAAGCAGAAGGCGGCCGTTGATACCGGGAACATGCGCGCGGCCATCGCCCCGTCACGTCCATCGGCGAGCGAGGCCGACGTGACCAGCCACGCCGAGTACTCCATCTATGTGGAGGTCGGCACGCACAAGATGGCCGCCCAGCCGTTCATGCGCCCCGCTCTTGACGAGAACGCTGAGCAGATCGAGGAACTTATCGGTCGCTCCGTGGTCACGACGGTTCAAGGGGTGCTCGCGTGAGCCTCGAGTCTGACCTCTTCACGCAGCTCACGACCGCCGCCACGACCCTGTACACCCTCGTGGGCACGCGCGTGTATCCGGACGCGATGCCGCAAGGGGCGCAGATTCCGTGCGTCGTCTACCAGCGCATCTCGACGCCGCGCTCACAGGCGTTCGGGTCCGCTCAGACAGTCGTCGTCAGTAGCCCGCGCATCCAGTTCTCATGCTGGGCAGCGACGACATCAGGGGCGCTGGCGGTCTGTGCGGCACTGCGGACGCGACTGCTCGCCATGTCGAACCCCGTAACCCTAGAGAACGAGTACACGCTCAGGGACCCGGATACGAACTATGCCCGCCGCAACCTCGACGCCTTCATTGCACATGTCGGCGAGTGACGAGCTGCGGGCGCATCTGCTGGTCATCTACGAGCACGCACGCGACGCGCTGACGGCTCTGGATGCGGGCGCATCACTGACAGACGAATTGATAGTCCCCGGAGGCCAATGCAGCCACCCCGAGAGCACCCGCATGCACATGCTCGGCGGCTACTGGGAGTGTCCCTGTGGGGTGAAAGGACGCGACACATGACGACCAAGACGGAGAGGAGCTAGCAGATGAGTAAGGCGCACGAAGCCGTCAAGGGCGTGTCCTACCT
>JALNYR010000259.1 GCA_023229725.1 Dehalococcoidia bacterium
ACCGGGCTAGCGCCGGTATCGCTTGGCGCCGACGAGCCGAACCACGCCGTTGACACGCATGGGCCGCCGAAGATGGCCGACCGGCGGGCGTCGGGTATGAAGTACGCGAGGACGCGGTTGCATGATTCCGGCAAGAATGGACAATAGAACATCGTTTTCGTTTCGAGTGCTGTCCGGAGATCGCCGTAGATCTCGTCTGCGTCACCGATCTTTGCCGGTCGTCTCGTCGGTCTTTCGGCGACCCCCCCCGCACGATCGTCTGCCACTGTAGTGTCCTTTCCCTTTGGTGCCTTCTTCGGCGGTGGTGCGACCTCGGGCTCTCGCCGTGCCTTACCCGGCCGGGCCGCGGGGGTGCTCAGCCGCATCACAGCGCCGGCGCCAAAGCGCACCGCGCAATCCTCGGGTTTATCGGGCGTTGCGGCGAGCCGGTTGAGCGGCAGGTTGGCGCCGTCAAACGTGAGATCGACCACCGCGCGGACTACCGCCGTCGTGTCACATTCCGCATCGTACTGGACGAGGCAATCGGCATCCGCCGTGGCCGGCAACGCGGGTGACTTTGGTTGGTGCTCGGTGCACCCGCTGTGGCCAATCGCGCGGACCCCGGGGATGGGAAATGCCGCGCAGTATGTGCCGGAGAGTTCATTCATCACGACCGTCACGCTGCAAAAGAGTGCACGCCGCTGCGCGGGGCTCCCGGCCGCGGGATCCCGGAGCAGTGCGTAATATTCGTTCAGGACCTGACCGCATCGCAGGACCAGCGGGGCATCGGCGCGCCCGGCCGGCGAGCCGCGGTACAGGAGCACCGTGACAGCGAGGTGGCCATAAGGCGCCACCCCGGCCAGCTGTTCGGGGTCTGCTGGCATGTCAGTGGGCATTGCAGAGATCAGCAGCTCCTCGAGCAGGGGGACCAGCGGGGCATCGAGGTGATGCCTCCGTTCCGGCATCAGGAAGGCCAGAATGCCTTGCAGCGCCGTGCCGTGGCAATGCGTCGTCGAGCTCTCGCCGTCGGACGGGACCAGCTCGTACACGATCGAGCGTTCGTACGTGCACGGTCCCGTGGAATACTGCGGTTCCATCCGTATGCCAGCGAGTGCCGCGCCGTCACCGCCACCACCACCGCCGATCTCAAACGCCGCCGGGGGCATGTCCCAGATGCGTGCGAGCGCGCTAATGATGCCGTCATCGGCCGCGGCGACCTTGCGCGAATATAGCACGTCCAACGTAGCCGGGAGCGTGCGGTAGTGTGCTGCCAACTCGGCGTCGGTCGGTGCGGTCACGACATCGGTCTGGTCCGCGACGATGGTGTCGACGTAGCGGTCGGGGCAGACCATCTGGTCCGGGTAGTACGCGCGCACCTTCGCGCGCATCGCGGCGGCCGTCTCACCGGGCGACGCCGCGGCGATAGTCTTCTTGGTGCAGACGTAAAGCCGGCGCAGCGCGGTGGCTGCCTCGACGCACTCGGGTGCCCCCACTTCCGGATCAAGGAAGCCCGCGATGATCGTATCGACCTGACACGCCGCGATCGCGCCGCGCTCGGCGATGAGCGGATGCACCGGCGGGAGCGCGGTCGCGGCGATGTCGCCCGGCACGCAGAGCAGGACGTGATCCGAGGTCACGGCGATGCAGCAGCGCCGGCCCCGGGCGCCGCCGCCAGCGATCATGTACGTAAGGAGGTGGTCGAGCGCCCGCACAGGAAGGAGCAGGCACTGGGCCGTGGGTTCGGCGCGCGCGTAGAGCGCAAATGCATGCGCCGAACCGAAACGGCAGCCAGCCACGAGGAACTGCGTGGCCACGGGCACCGGCGGCCCCAGCTGTTTGTACGGAAACGTCTGCTGGCGCATGTGGCGCTGGCGACCCTCGGCGACGCAGCGTGTGGCGCAGCGGACGCCCTCAAGGCATCGCCCCATCCAGTTCTCGAACCTGCGCACGCCGGCGACCGCCGCACAGATTTCGGCGCAGGTGCACTCGAGCGCGGTCAGGGTGGCAGCGTTGGCGCATGCGAATTCGCCGAACTCGGGCACAGATGCACGGAGCTCGGCCCAGCCCCGGTGCTCTATCCAGTCGGCGGCCAGATCGTACAGCACCGCCGGCTCGACGGTCCCGACGGTGCCCATGCATGCCTCAAGCACGAGCATCGCCAGTTCGGTGGTGGTCACACGGCCGCCTGCTTCGGCGGGCTTGGAGGCTGTGTAATCCACATACCGCAGGACGTCGGCGAGTGCCGGGCTGCCCGCGCGTTCACCGAGCGTGCCATTATCTGCGATGGCACGGGCCACGCTGGTCATCGCGCATGCCGGAAACCGCCGCACGCTGGGATTGGCCCCCCCGCCGTCGGTTGCCACGGGCGACGGACGGCCACTATCACCGGACCCGTCACTGCCCGATTTGCTGCGCCTACGGCAGCGGCCGGCTGCCGCCGGTGCGCTATGCAAGTTCACGGTCACGCACGGGCATTCGCCACATGTAGGGGTCATATTGCATACGGCCCGGCCCCACTTCGCGGTTGCCGGCTCGCGCAGACCAAATACAGTGTACATGGTCGGCGTGTATAGTTGTGCACCACGTGGATCGGTCATGTTC
>JALNYR010000065.1 GCA_023229725.1 Dehalococcoidia bacterium
GAGGACGCGCTCCGCGCCCAGCTCGAGACGGGCCGACTGGCCGAGCCGTACCGCGATGCCCTGTACGCTGCGGCCCGCGACAACGCACCCGCCTACGCCGCGCGATACCTCCACTACTACCGGCGCTCCGCGCAGAACCCAGAGGCTCCTCGCCCTGAGATTCGGGAGGAGTACGAGCGCGCAGCGTTGCGAGCCATCAGAGACTACCGGCAAGTCTACCGGGCATCATCGGAGCCGTACCGGGGCCGCTATGCGCCGACACCCGAGAGACGGCAGACGAGCCACAGCAAGCCGGAGCGCCAGCGCCCGGAGCCGCGCATCGGCGAGCACCGCGACATCCCCGACACGAAGGGCGACACTCACACCCCCGACTACACGAAGGTGGTCACGCCGACGCCGCACGAGGAAGCCACGGGGCGTCGCCGCCGCGAGGCGGTCGTTGGCACCAAGCCCGACCGGAAGACGACGGACAGCACCGGCCGCGTCCAGTGGCGACAGGGCAAGTTCTGGATCATGGTCGAGCCGCCTCCAACCGAGGGAAAGAGGCAGCGCAACGTGTACTACTCCCGCCGGCCGTTCTGGGGCGTCCGCAAGGTGAAGGGCTCGCCTGAAGAGACGTTCGCGCATCAGGGCAACCCGCCCAAGTGGTTCCGGTACGATATGGGCATAACACACGCAGACATCTTCGCCCGAGAAACGCCGCACCTGCGATACAGGCGCACGTCGGCTGCGAGCAGGGGGAGACGCCGAGGGAGAGGGAGGCTGATATGAGGACGAGGTTAGCATGGCTGAGAACAGACTCCAGGGGGCCGTTGCTCGTCGCTCTCGCAATACTGCTGCTGGGGGGAGCTGCCTTACTGGCAACAGGAGTAGAAGCCACAGTGGCCGGGCGTCTGGCCGGGATGTTCTATGTGCTCCCGGTCCTGATTCCGCTCAACGGCCTGGTGCTGCGCCGGCGGGGGCGGTCCTTGGCCTGGCTGCTGCTGTGGGTCACGCCGGCCGCGCCAGTCCCTCTCCTGGTAGCACTGGTAGGCAAGCCCCGTCGAGCGGCTTGAGGCCGCTCGAGTCCTCGAGCGCCGGCCGTCTCCTCTCTCGGCCGGCAACTCCCGCGAGGCATCCTCAGCCCCGCGGGAGCTCGGGCGTTCAATCAATGACCAGGTCTTTCGACAGCGAGATTGGCGGGGCGTGCGCGTTTCTGGCACTCATGCTGGACGCATGTTCTGAAGAGGCGGGCGGCTGCGGCAATTGCCCGGTGAGCGGCGACTGCGTGGCGATGTGGGATTGGTGGACCGAAGGCAACCCAGGCTTCTCCTGGGGGCACATCCGTCGCCAGACGGCGGCCATAGAGGAGATGCGCCTCCGGCGACGGTCCGCAGAGGCGGTTATTCGTGAGGCTACGGTTGCGGTTCAGGAAGCCGAATCTAACTACCCCGAAATCGCGCGAAATCAGCCCCTTCCCGCGTCGACGTGACCGATTGGTCACGTCGCATCATTTCTCGGCGTCCGGGGGCCGTCTGCGCGGCCTCCCACCCCGCCGACCGATTTCCGTCATGTGCTTGACGCCGTATCGCCGGAGCGTGACCTGTCCGCCGATGGCGCCGCCCCGGGCACCCAGGTCCTGGAAGTAGTGGGTGGGCACTGGCCGGCCGCAGCAGGGGCATCTAGTAAGAGCATCGAACTTGAAGGCCGTCGCCTCCCCGCCCAGGCGGCCAGCCTCGCTGCGAGACATGCGCTTTCGGTCCATCGGTCGCTCCTCCACTGCACGGCGGCCCGGGTGTGGTGGGCGCCCGGACCGGGTGCGGAGTGTCAGTGTATACTCTTGCCGGGTCAGGAGGAAGCCGTCGCCAAGGTTCTTTCGCCCGAAGGTTCCTGCGGGGTCTCCTCTGACCCTCTCTGCGTCGTCGCTCGGCCAGCCTCGAAGCCCGCCTCAAAGGCAA
Source organism: Dehalococcoidia bacterium (assembly GCA_023229725.1). GTDB lineage: Bacteria > Chloroflexota > Dehalococcoidia > GIF9 > AB-539-J10 > SKVJ01. Next base: position 1,938 of record JALNYR010000065.1, read on the forward strand.
TCGCCATGTCCGCGTAGAAGGCGAGGGGCTCGGGGCCGTCGCCGTCGCTGTTGTAGTCCCTCATGACCGGCGCGACGTACTCGACAAAGGCCTGCTGTAGTTCCTCATCCGCGTCCTTGACCAGCAGAGGCGCGAGCTCAGGTATCGCCGGCAGCACTCTGAGGTCGACGGTTTCGGCATTGAACGTAACCACGAATGCCATGTTGTTTATCTCCCTGGGCGTATTCTCCAGCGCCGGGAGCCCGTCTCCGGCGCGTCTACGGTTTGTCTTGCTGACAATTCTGCTGACGGTTCTGTGTCCTCGGCTGTCCCACGGCGTCCCTCCACGTTCAAAGTCAGTTTGACAGTATCAACGTGGTGTGACGGCTGGGTACGTAGCGGGGAAGCGTCGGGGTAAATGGGGTTCAGGTGGTCGGAGGTTCAAATCCTCTCACCCCGACCAGATTCTCCGGCGGATTCACTCGTCACAGCTCACTCAGCCTTCGCGGTTTCCCGCTTGCCGACGTTCTTACCGACACCCTCGCCACGGCGACGCGCGGATACACAGCCTCCGGCGTAGAACGGACGGTCGTCCGATGCGTGGTTCTCCTGCTCCGAACCGTTGAAGTTGAAGGCGGCCGTCGCCTGTTGCCGGCCCGCCATTGTCATCAGGACCGCAAGGTGGCCGCTGCGCGGCTGTGCGGCGCCGATGGTCTTTGTCAGGGTTTGACACTTTCGATAACGGGAGTCTAGACTCGAAACTGGGATTCGGATGCTTTTGGGGCTGCGGTCGTCGGCGTCGTACTGCTGCCGTGGCTATTGAGGGAAGTCATCAAGCGCAGGAGGAAACCATGGGGAATGAGAAAGACACTGACAGATTGGCGAGCGAGCTGCTGGGGGCATTGATGGGTTCCTTGACCAAGCCCATGACAGGTACCGGCAGACCGCAGTCTCAGCCGCAGGTGGACCAGGGGTCCATGCTGAGTACGATCAAGGATTTCCTCAACCAGTCCCTGCCCGGCACGAAGCCGCTGGGGCAGTCGGATGCTCCCTCGCCTGCGCAAGCGGGCGTCCCCGCGTCTGCCGTCGCACGTACAGTCGAGTGGGAGGAGATGTATCGCCGTCATGTGCGCGAGCGGGAAGCGATGTATGGGCGTCACGTCCGGGAGCGTGAGGATGTTATGCGGCGCCACGAGCAGGAGATGGAGACTGCCATGGGGCTGCGCCGTGAAGCTCCGAAACAAGTCTTGAAACCTGTCGGGCCGCCCGTTGTTGTTGTGACGCAGGCTCCCGGACCCACCGGCATGGCGGCGCAGATCGTGCCGGGGAAGACCATCGGCCGCTGGTCGGTGATGACCGAGAACGGACCCAAGACGGTAGTTGCGGTCAGCGAGGAGCAGGCATTTCGCGAGGCGCGCCGACATGGTTTGACCCCCACGGCTGCGCGGCTCACGGGCATCCACACCTATACGCCGGAGGAGCTCCAGAAGGCGTACAGCACCTTTGGCGTGCCCGGGAAGCGGGAGAGCCAGGTAGCTGAGTTCGAGAAGGCCATCAAGCTCGGACTCATACCTGAGAGTGCTGAGTTCGTGCTCATGGAGGACCGCGAGTGGGGCTATCGCGTTGGCACTGGCCGTGTCCTCTACAAGGGGTCCGAACTGATCGAGAGACTTCGCCGGTGACTGCATCGTCCTCGAATCACGTGACGTGCGCGGTTCGGTTGTGGCCGGAACCGGCGTGCAGACGGCGCTGCAGTGAATTGACACTCTGATGACGTGAAGCTAGACTCGAAGTAGTAGTGGTTTCGTTGGGGAATGGACGCTGGAACGCGGAGTAAACGAAAAGGAGTACGAACATGCCTGTGTATGCGTTGCTTGTGTGGGTGGTGATTGGCGCTGTGGTGGGCTGGCTGGCCCCGCGCATCTTCAAGAAGGCCGGTCCGTTCGGCCTTGTGGGTGACCTCATCACCGGCGTCGTGGGAGCTCTCATCGCCGGCTATGGCCTCGCCTCGCTCTTCGCGATGAGCGCTATCGTATCGTACCTGGTGGCGCTGGTTGGCGCGCTGCTGCTGCTGTGGATCGTGCGCAAGGTCGTCAAACGCTAGGAGGTTCACATGGCAAACGAGAGAGATACCGACAGGTTGGCCAACGATCTGCTGGGTGCATTGATGGGTTCCCTTACCAAGCCGATGGCCGGTACCGGCAGACCACAGGCTCAGCCGCAGGTGGACCAGGGCTCCATGCTGAACACGATCAAGGACTTCTTGAACCAGTCCCTTCCCGGCACGAAGGAGCAGGTGAAGCCGGGCGCCCCTGCGGCCGCCCAGCAGGGCACAGCAGGGTCCCAGACGTGGGGAGCCGTTCAGGGGACGGAAACGGGTGGATGGGAGGCGATATTCCGCCGGCAGGGACAGGAACGCGAGTCCATGCACGAGCGCCACGACCGTGAGCGCGCGGACATGGAGAAGCGCCACAGAGATGAAATGGAAGCGGCGATGGGAAGTGCCGGCACCGGTGCGACGTACAATCGGCCGGTTCAGAGGCCGGCGCGCCCGTGGGGGCAGTCCCGGGATGCGGGAAGCGGCCTCGTCTAGCTGCCTGGAATGTACTTCGCTCTGGGCGTAGTGCCGCTCAGGGTTCCCCGTGTAGTGCGTGACATGCGAGGGGGCATCGATGCTCCCTCGCTTCGTTGTCTCTCGAAGACCCTGTGGAAGACGGGCAGGTCGTCACACGGATCCTCAAGAGCTGCGCCATGACTGCATCGGGCCCTGATGGGAGCTACCGGGGATGAGACTTGGTGTGACCGGGGTAGTGCCGTGACCGTCCAGGATTACGGTTGCGGTCTCGGCACGGCAACGGGGCTCAGATCATGACGAACAGCGCCCACTTCCGCTTTCTGAACTCGCCCGTTTGCGGCTCGATGTGCCAGACTGCGTCCGTACACAGGGCGATGTTCCACGCGTGTCGGGGAGTGATTGCTATTCCGATGGCGTGCCCGAGCTGGCCTTTCAGCGCTGTTGCGAAGTCGTCGCAGTCGAATGTCTCCCGGACGTAGGGGCCACGCTTGAAGGCCTTGACGGCCGGCTCCAGTTCCTGGAACTGAAGCGGCGTGTAGCGCCTGTCGAGCAGCAGCACGAACGGCGTTCGGCACGCCCACGCGACGCGGAAGTAGACTTCAACCGATTTCACGAGCCTCTCGTTCCCTATTCTCTCGCCTGCACTCGCCTGACGTCGACGCGCCGGCGGCGACGGATGGACGCTACGCGGCCAGGACTGCGAAGAACGGCACTTCGTTCTCTCTCCAGAAAGCCGCGGCGGACTGCAGTACGTGGTTGGCGACATCGGCTTCCATACCGTCCGCCTGGGCAAATGTCCGGAATGCGGCGAAGTACAGGACGTACCCTGCCGCGGGCTGCCACGACAGGTCGGTGAGACAGTCGTGGAGCGCATCCCAGTTCATGCCAAAGTACGCCGGAAAACGCAGCGCCGTAGCGACGGCGGAGAGGAAGCCCGCTTTGTCGACGACGTCCCGCAGCCCGATGGCGGTGTAGTCGAGTCCGTTCGCGGCCGCCGCCTCGCGAATAGCTGTCTCCTCTGTCTCTGCCGGCGTGACGTGCACGCCGGAGTAGAGGTGCGAGCCGAACACGGTCATCCAGTCTTCCATGCATCACTCCACGATGAGCTGGAACGTGTTGTAGTGGTCGTCGGTGTAGTAGCGCTCGCCGTTGCTTCCCGCAACCACGCGTCGCGCCCCGCGGTCGGACGCGCCCGGCGTCACCACCGTGTATTCGCGATAGTAGCCATCCGGCTTCTCGGGCAGGACTCCTTCGTAGTTGTGAAACACCGTGCCGTCCTTCGAGTAGGGGAAGGGACCGCCGCTCTCGATGAGCTGCAGCGTGGTCCTCGCCTCCGGCGGCAATTCGCCGACATCGATGACCTCCGTGCTCGCGGGGACGCTGTGTGCCGGCGAGGATGGCCCGGTGCCATCGGTCAGAACGGGCTCGCCGGCTCGCTGCGCACTTCCGATGAGATACGCCGCCGCTATGAGCGCGACAGCTATAACGACTTGTTTCCAGGATACCGCCCTTGTACTGATGTGTCCTCGCCTTCTCCAGTGCCGGGAGACGCCGCCGACGCCCGCGCGCTCCCACTTCGTATTCTGTCACATCCTGCCGCGTCCGGCTTGTTCCGGTGATGACCGCCGGCCGCCGGTCACGAGTTTGCACCCCGGCCCGGTCTGCCGTTGGACTTGAACAATGAAACGTGCCGGTAGAGAATCAGTGTGCCTGAAGGAAAGTCGAGGAGGTCCGTCGATGCGAACGGAACGCAATCAACCTCAGTTCATCCCATGGGAGCCGGCGACATGTGCCGCCGCGCCCGGCGGGGGTTCAGTTTCTTCGGACGCGGCCTCTCGCCTGTACATGGCCGCCAGCGGTGGAAGGCGGATTGTGGACGCAGGGCGCCGCCGCAAACCAACCGCGGCCCCATCCGGCGGCCGGCCGCGCGCTGAGGCGCCGCGGCGCGAGACCTACGGAGGAAGCAGCGGGACAGGGGGCGGGACCAGCTCGGGCGGAAGAACGGGTCTGCGACTCCCCACCAGTCGAGGCGGCCGGTCGGGCTGTTCGACCATCGTAGTAGTCATCATCATTGCCGCCATCTATCTCTTCCAGAACTTCGGCGGCTCCGAGTCTGACGGCGGTTCCATCCTGCCGCCTGCAACCACACCAGGTGGCTACACTGACGGCCAGATCGCCAATGTGGCGCCGGCTGCCGGCTTCGCCACGAACTACCCCGCGGTCAGTGAGGCGTCTCCGAGCAAGGCCGGTCAGACATGGCTCGTCATGCTCTACCAGGATGCCGACGACAAGGTCCTCGAGGAGGACATCTACCTTGACCTGAACGAAGCTGAGAAGGCTGGCTCGTCCCAGCGCGTTACGGTGGTGTCACAGATTGACCGGTATAACGGCGCCTATGGCGGCGACGGCAACTGGACCGGAACCAAGCGCTTTCTCATCAACCAGGACAGTGACCTGGGCAGTCTGGGTTCACTCGAAGTGGCGGACGTGCGTGAGGCCAACATGTCGTCCGGAGACACGCTGGTCGACTACGTCATGTGGGCCATGGACAGCTACCCGGCTGACAAATATGTGCTGATACTGTCAGACCATGGCATGGGCTGGCCGGGGGGCTGGACCGACCCGGCGCCGGGGGGAGGGAGTGACACCAGCACGCCTCTGCAGTCGCGCCTGAGCGACCACCTCTACTTGAACGAACTGGATGCCGCCCTTGGCGACATCCGTGCCTCGACAGGACTGGACAAGTTCGAAGTCATCGGTCTCGACGCGTGTCTCATGGGCCAGCTGGAGGTCTTCACCGCTCTGGCGCCGCATGCCCGCTATGCCGTCGCCTCTGAGGAGACCGAGCCGGCGCTCGGATGGGCTTACACTGACTTCCTTCGGTCCCTGAACGAGAACCCCGACATGGGTGGGGCCGAGCTATCGCAGGCCATCGTGCAAAGCTACATCGAAGATGACGAGACCATTCTCGACAGCAGCGCTCGTGCCGACTTCCTGAGCCAGGGCTCTCCATTCGGAGGTCTCTTCGGCTCGGCCGCGGATGCCTCGCCCCAGCAGCTGGCACGCGAGATAGGGCAAACGAGCACGCTGGCGGCGGTCGACCTGTCTCTAATCGATGAACTCAACGGCACCTTGAATGAATTCGCCTACGCCCTGCAGAACGGCGACCAGCGCATGCTTGCCAGCGGCCGAAGCTACGCACAGAACTTCACGAGCATCTTCGGCTCCGACGTCCCGCCGTCGTACATCGACCTCGGGAACTTCGTGCAGATCGTGAGGCAGAACAGTGGTGGTGAGATAGCATCGACGGCCGATGCGGTTCTCGCGGCCATCGACGAGTCGGTCATCGCTGAGAAGCACGGTCGCCAGAAGGCCGGCGCGACGGGTGTAGCCATCTACTTCCCCAACTCGGAGTTGTACGGGAACCCGCTCTCGGGGGCGCAATCCTACACGGCAATCGCCAACCGGTTTGCCGTGACGTCATTGTGGGACGACTTCATGGCGTTCCACTATTCCGGCCGGAAGTTCTCGCGCGGCGATGCCCAGCTGGTGGTACCGTCCAGCAGTTCGGTCCAATCCCCGGCTGCCGGCGGCATCCGCGTCTCGGCTCTTGACGCATCCAGCCTCGAAGTGGCTCCCGGCGGAACCGTGACGCTGACTGCCGACATCTCCGGTGAGAACATCGGGCACATCTACCTCTTCGTCGGCTACTACGACCAGTCCTCCAACTCCATCTTTGTGGCTGACCAGGACTACCTGGAGAGCGCTGAAAGCCGTCTGGTCGACGGCGTCTACTACCCTGACTGGGGCGAGGGTGATTTCACGCTGAGATTCGAGTGGGAGCCGGTGGTCTTCGGCATGAGCGATGGAGGTACGCTGGTGCCGTCGTTGTTCAAGCCCGAGGACTACGGCCGCGCCGCTGAGGAGGCCATCTACGCCGTGGACGGCATCTACACGTTTGCGGACAGCGGTGAGCGGTTGCAGGCTCGACTGCTCTTCATTGACGGCGTGATGCGCCAGGTGTTCGGCTTCACGGGAGAGAGCGAGGCCAGCGCCCCGCGCGAGATCACGCCCGTCTCAGGCGACCGGTTCACGGTGATGGAGGAGTGGCTGGACCTGAACAGCAGTGGGCAGGTGACCGGTCGCTCTCTGGAGGAAGGCACCATCCTGACGTTTGGCAGCCAGATGTTCACCTGGGAAACGATGGACGCTGCGGCGGGTGACTACGTTGTCGGTTTTGTCGTCGAAGACCTGGACGGCAATCAACAGCAGGCGTTGCTGCAGATTGCCGTGACGTAGGCGGGGTGCTCTCACGGGCCGCTCGATGGAGCGCTGTCGCACGATGGACAGCGCTCCATTCATGTGGAGCCCAGTCGCTGCGCGTGTCGACGGATGGCCGCGGCAGCAGACGGCGAGTTGCCTGGTGTGGGAGGCGCTAAGCGCGCGTGGGGTCGAGTCGCTCCAGCTTGTACCTGAACGTGCCCGCCGGCGCCGAGCACTCCACTTCATCGCCCGTGTGCCTGCCCAGCAGCGCGCGGCCGATGGGAGACGAGGCTGAAAGCTTGCCCTTGGCGGGGCTCGCTTCGCGACTGTCCACGAGCTTGTACTGGAGACTGGTGCCGCTCGTCAGGTCGGTGAGGAGCACCGTGTCGCCGAGGACGACGCTCGTGCCGTTGGGCTTGCCGTTCACCGTCGTTGCGCGCGACAGCGTGGACTGGATCTCCTGGATGCGTCCCTCGATGTGCGACTTCTGTTCACGTGCCGCGTGCAGAGGGGCGTTCTCCCTGAAGTCCTTGTCAGCCGCAGCCTTGCGCATCTGGTCCGTGACGGTGATGCTCTGTTCCTTCAGGGTCGCAAGCTCTGAGCGCAGCGAGGCGAGTCCTTCCACCGTCACGTGGATGGCATCATCGGGCTCGGAGCTGGACGGGGTCGACGGCTGTGAATCCTTGTGCGACTTCACGTGGCTGGCCAGCCCGCGGACGCTGAGCCCCTTCTTGTAGGTGTAGCTCAGGAATCCGCGAAGCGCTGAGGCCTCGGCCGGCAGGGCGGTGTCGCAGTAACCATCGATGTCGCGAGTGCGTACGGCATCGACCCCCCGCTGCCGCCCGAACCATCGAACGAACTTCTGTACGGCGAGCTCGTCACTGGAGCGCCGGGCTGCATCGAGACCGGTGAGGTACTCGACGGCCGCCTTCTCTATGCTGTAGAAACGTGGCTCAATCATTATGCGATGCCTCCTGGGCGAGATTGCGACGGTGGATGTATCCGATGAGACGGTAAATCAATCTGGCGAGCATGTAAGCTGACGACGCGGCCCCTTCCGCGTATGGGGCAAACTCAACGACATCGAATCCGATGATGTGCCTCGTGGTGGCGACGCGGCGCAGCAGCGCCCAGATGTCGGACCAGTCGGGGCCGCCCGGCTCCGGCGTGCCCACCCACGGCAACAGGGCGGAGTCGAAGACGTCTGCGTCGATTGTCAGGTACACATCGTTGCCGAGCTTCTCGAGGACTGCTGCCACCCAGTCTGAACCCGGTTCAGGCGGCCAGAAGAGAACGGGAACGGCGTACTCGTCGACATTCCGCCTTTCGGCGAGCGACAGACTCCGTACGCCGGCCTCGACGACCGGGCACAGCTCGTGGATGCGCCGCATTGCGGTCGCCTGACTGTACCGTGCGCCGAGATAGGAGTCACGCAGGTCGGCGTGGGCGTCCAGGTGCAGGACCGCCATCCCCGGGAACTGTTCCCTCATGGCCTGGACAGCGCCGATGGTGATGGTGTGCTCGCCGCCGAGAAGGACGGGCGTCTTCGACCGTGCAAGCCACGACGCGACCTCCCGCCTCACGGCCGCCACCATGTTCTCAGGAGAGGAGAACACGGGGGCCACTTCCATGGCGGTGGCGATGCCTGCGGTTGAGATGTCGATGTCGACTTCCTGGTCATACAGCTCCAGCAGACGGGAGCTCTCGATGATGAGGCCGGGGCCGCGGCGTGTTCCGGGCATCCACTCCGTCGTGGACTCATATGGCACGGGCAGCACGATGAAGCGGGCCGCGTCCACATCTGTCGGAGATGAGGCGAGGCCCGCGAAAGAGAACCAGGATTGGGGAGTTCCCCCCTCAGTGTCCATCGTATGTGTACGGACTCGGATTCGGCCGCTGTGAGCTGGAGCGCGTCCATTCTCTCTCGACCAGGGAGACACGCGACGAGGTGAGCCGGAAGCGACGCTTGAGATCCTCGCCGGCGAGCGTGGTGTCGAAGTCCTTGCAGGAGAAGACATCCACGTTCACGTACTGTCGCTCCACGAAGGTATGAATGGCGATGTGGCTCTCCGCCAGGAAGACGAAACCGGAGATACCCCACTCGTCCGGAACACAGTTGTCGTAGCGGATGACGTGGGGCTCCGAGATGCGGGTCATGCCGATGCGGGTCGGGTACTCGATCAGGAGAGTTCTCAGAAAACCCTCATCCTGAAGGATGTCCTTGCTGTCCGAGTAACCGTCCATCAGCAGATGCATCGGTGTGTCTTCTCTCAGGCGCATACCACGGTCCTTCACGTGGTCTGCGGTAATTCTTACGTCACGATTCGGCAGCTACGGTGCCGAGGTACCGGTCGACAACGGCCATGGCGCAGTACTTGCCGCACATGCTGCACGCCTCGTCGCTGGTCGGCGTCTTGAGGTGGCCGCGACGGGCCATCTCGGGCACGAGCGCATACTCCGCCTGGGCGTTCCAGTCGAGGGCCTTGCGCGCCCGCGACATCTTCCTGTCCCATTCGAAGGCGCCGGGTACGCCCTTCACGATGTCCGCTGCGTGGGCGGCGATACGCGAAGCGATGACGCCGTCGCGGACGTCGTTTTCGTCAGGGAGGGACAGGTGTTCGGACGGGGTGACGTAGCAGAGGAAGTCCGCGCCTGCCGCGGCGGCAATCGCACCGCCGATGGCGCCGGTGATGTGGTCGTAGCCTGCACCGATATCGGTCACCAGCGGGCCAAGCACGTAGAAGGGCGCCCCCTGGCACAGTGTCTTCTGCATCTGCACGTTTGCGACGATCTGGTCCATCGGCACGTGGCCGGGACCCTCGACGAAGACCTGAACGCCGGCATCGCGGGCACGCTGAACGAGTCCGCCCAGCAGGATGAGTTCCTGAAACTGCGCGCGGTCGCTGGCATCCGCGATGCAGCCCGGTCGAAGACCGTCTCCGAGGCTCAGCGCGAAATCGTAGGTGCGTGCGAGGTCCAGCAGACGATCGTATTGCTCGAAGAAGGGGTTCTCCCGTTCGTTGTGGAGTATCCAGCCGGTGAGGAAGGCCCCGCCGCGGGAGACGACGTTGGTGAGGCGTCCCTGAGTCCGAAGCTGTTCGATAGACTCCTGTGTGACGCCGCAGTGAATGGTCATGAAGTCGACGCCGTCGCGCGCATGTGCCTCAACCGCAGCGAACATGTCGTCCGCCGTCATGTTGACGATGGCGCCGCGGCGTTCGATAGCATCGATGCCGGCCTGGTAGACCGGGACGGTCCCAAAGGTTACGGAACAGGCCGCAATCAGCTCGCGTCGTATGGCGCTGATGTCGCCGCCAGTGCTGAGGTCCATGACCGCATCGGCGCCGCAGTCTATGGCTATGCGCAGCTTGCGTAGTTCGCCTTGCACATCGCACGAGTCGGAAGACGTGCCGAGGTTCGCGTTGACCTTGGTGCGGAGTCCCTTACCCACGCCGACAGGCACGAGGCCGACGTGCAAGGGGTTTGCAGGGATGACGATGGTACCGTTGATGAGACCGTTCAACACAGTCTCGGTGCTGACACCCTCCGTACGAGCGACCTGCTCGACCTCGGGTACGGCGAGGCCCGTTCTAGCGCGTTCGATTAGAGTCATTACGCTGGGATCGCTTACCCACAGACCCTGTCCACACCACCCCGGACCGGAAATCTACCATATTGGAGGCCACGAATGCAAACGGCACAGACGGGCCGGGAGCCTCACATCTGTTCGGGCGCCGCGACGCCCATCAGGCCGAGCGTCCTCTTCAGCACCACCTTGGCGGCGCGCACCAGCGCCAGTCGCGCCTGCGTGACCTCGCGATTGTCGTTCAGCACCCTGCACTGCTTGTAAAACACGTGGAATGCCGTGGCCAGTTCCTGCGCATAGTACGGCAGGTGATGCGGTTCCAGCGTGCGAGCCACTTCGTCGACTACCTCCGGTAGCCGCGCCAGCACCCGGATGAGATCCAGTTCCGCATCTTCCTTGAGCAACAGGGCATCGGCGGCTTCGATGGCGATGCCTTTCTCTGCGGCTGTGCGAAGGATGCTCGCAATACGAGCGTGCGCATACTGGACATAATACACCGGGTTCTCCGATGACTGGCTCTTGGCAAGCTCGATGTCGAAGTCCATCTGGCTGTCCGCGGAGCGGCACAGGAAGTTGTACCGGCATGCATCGCGGCCGACCTCTTCGACGAGTTCCTGCAGCATGACCACGTCGCCGCTGCGTTTGGACGCTTTGACGATCTCGTTCCCGCGCCTCAGGGTGACCAGCTGGCAGGTGATGACGGTGAGCTGGTCGGGGTCCTTCCCCAGGGTCTTCACCACGGCCTTCATTCTCGGAATGTGCCCCTGGTGGTCGGCGCCCCAGATGTCGATAACGCGGTCGAAGCCGCGGCGGATGAACTTGTCGTAGTGGTAGGCGATATCCGAGGCGAAGTACGTCGGGCTGCCGTCGGTGCGCACCAGCACGTTGTCCTTGTCCTCGCCCAGAAGGCTGGATTCGAACCACACCGCGCCGTCCCGGTCCGCCACGTAGCCGCCCTGCCGCAGCAGGGACATCACGTGGTCGTACTCTCCGCTGTCGTGGAGCGACTTCTCGCTGAACCACTCGTCGAATTCGACGTTCAGCGAGGCGAGATCGCGGCGGATGCCTTCGGTGACCAGGGCTGTGCCGATGGACGAGAGGGCTGCCACCGCGTCTTCATCGGGCAAGTCGAGGAACTGACGACCGTGCGTTTGGACGATTGAACGGGCCAGGTCAGCAACGTACTCGCCGTGATACCCGTCGGCCGGCACCTCCGCGGCTATGCCGAGCACCTCCCGATAGCGAGCGAGGAGAGACCTGCCGAACGTGCGTATCTGGTTGCCGAGGTCGTTGACGTAATACTCTCTCTGGGTCTGATAGCCCGCGGCTGCGAGCACGTTTGCAAGCGTACTGCCAAGCACGGCGCCGCGACCGTGACCGACATGC
>JALNYR010000260.1 GCA_023229725.1 Dehalococcoidia bacterium
GTAGACTTCCTTCGAGTCCCCGTCGAGCCAGAGGTCGAGCATGCCGGTCGGGTTCGTGTCGACGAGCTGGAAGCCGTCGGTGCCGTTCGGCGCCGACAGGTTCTCGTGTGGCTGGACGTCGCACCCGAGGTCGAGCTCGCCCTCGCGCGGCTCGATCTCCACGCCGCCCAGGTTGATGCGGATGTCGTTCGTTGCGCGCGGCACGACGGTCGAGAGCTTCGCCGAGACGGGCCGCGAGATGTCCGCGTTCGTGTGGCCCTTGTCGGTCCCGACCCAGTCGGCGACCTGGAATTCGCAGGTGATGCGGATGTAGTCGCCGCGCTTGAAGGCGATCTTGATCTTCGGGACGCATCCGACCAGGAGCTGCTCGACCTCCTTGCCGAACCACTGCCGGATGAACATGGCGTAGTTCAGGCCCTCGCTAGGGCGGTACGTGCGCATGAGGCGGACGAGCTCCCCCGACTTCGCCGCGGTCCGCATCGAAGGGGACGCGGCGATTGCGCTGGCGCTCGTTGCCGTGCAGACCACGACGTCTCGATCGCTGATCAGGTACATGCCGTCGATCGTCCCGCCACAGGCTGCGACCACGTTGGAGACGGAGCTTCCGACGCCGACGGCTCCGAGTGCCGAGTCACCTGCCGTGATGTCGAACACGGCGCCGAAGGGGATGTCGCATTCTGGGGCGAGGCAGATGCGCGTTCGCCCGGGGCCCCGGTAGAAGAGCTCGATCGGCCCGCCGCCCTCGCGCAGGCCAGCCACCCCTTGCTGGATGCCAGCCCGGCCCGTGATGGGCTTGCGGTCGACGCGGGGCTGGTTCGCGGGGATCGGAGGCGACGACGTCTCCGGCCACCAGGCCGCCTCGAAGAGGTCGCCGATCACGGTCGATGCGGCGAGTGATGCGCAGGAGAGACGGCCGAGCGAGGAGAAGTTCGAGACCAGCGCCTGCACGGTGCTCGAGATCGCCGAGGTCTTCCGCCCGCGGACGTAAGACCCGCCCTGCTCCGCGGCGCCGACCCAGAAGTCCGTGGCCTCATCGCGGGTCGCGTCGCGCACGGTGCGCTGAGAGCCGCCGGTGTCCTCGCAGAAGAAGCTGTGGGGCGGCCAGAGCAGGTTGAAGCTGTCGCCGGCTGCGCTGGACCAGTCGAGCGCGTTGATGGTGAGGCGCTTCGTCGAGTGCGTGTACCCGAGGATCTCGGCGCGCTTCTTCGCGCCCTTCTCCCCGGTCGGCCCGTTCGCCGCGCGCACGACCTCGACGACCATGCCGGCGAAGTCGGCATTCCCGGAGCCGTAGGCCGCGAGCGTCGACGCTGTGAGGTAGTGCTCCGGCGAGGCCGCCGTGGTCGAGAAGCTCTTCGGGTAGCCGAGCGCCGAGGGCGGCGGGGTGAATCCCACGCAGGATTCCTGGGGTCCCCAGCAGATCGCGTCGAGTTGCTTGAGGGTCATGACGTCTGGTCCTCTCTGTATGTGAGCTCGATCGGCATCTCGAGCACGGTCATCGTGTCGTCTCGCTCGTTGTCCTCGCCGGGCACCGCGGTCTCGATGGTGCGCCAGGCGTAGGCGCGGGTGCGGCTGAAGCCGGTCACGCCGTCCCAACTCTCGGGGTCGCCGAGGGTGCGACGGAGCGCGTAGCCGTCGAGCGCGAGCCGCTCCTGCAGGTCGCGTACTTCGTTCTTCGTGCCGGCGTAGCCGACGCGCAGCGTGAACCGGCAGCCGGCCCAGACCTGCTCCGGGCTCGTCGTGGTCGGCACGCCGTCGGGCACAAGCTCTTCGAGGTCCGTCACGCTCGCCGGATATGGGGCGTCGGCCGCGTTCGCCAGGTGATCCTCGACGTCGCCCTCGACGTGCACGAAGCGTCGCGCCGGGATGGTGCGGTTCGCGTAGGTCGACTCCGTGCCCTCGATGAGTGCCTTGAGCCGGTCGAGGTGGTCTGGCAGCGCGGACGGCACGGTGTCATGTCCTCCTGATCCGCGGCGTCGAGAGCGAGCGCACGACCTCGGCGTCCGACTTCGCCCCGTCCTCGTCGAGATCGATGAGCCCCTCCCGGAGCAGATCGATCTCGGCCGTGTACTCCTCGCCGGCGCGGTCGGCGCTCTCGCGTTCCTTCGCGTCCTCGAGGAGGAGCTGCTTCACGCGGGCGACCAGCGCCCGCTCGCACATCTCGCCCGAGACGACGGCGCCGGGGCGGTAGAGCCTGGAGATGTCGGGAAGCACGTGCTGCTGCCACGTGCGGCGGATGAGAAGGTCGAGGTCCTGACTTGATGCCTTCATGCGCCTGGCCCGCGGGAACGACTCGACGAAGCGTGCCGCGGTGAGCGAGAGGCGCGGGGCGTAGAGGGAGACGTGGAAGAGCGTGTGCTCCTGGCGCTTCACACCGTCGACCCAGTAGGTCCACTCGGCGTGGCAGTCGCGGGCGATCGAGCCCACCGTCGAGGCGGGCACCGTGTAGTTCATCGAGTGGCTCTTGATCGTGTTGCCGCTGGAGAACGCGAACTCGATCTTCTCGGCGAGCTTCACGCCGCCGGTCGAGACGCCGACCACGGTCACCCACTGCCACTCGCCGCCAGCGTTC
>JALNYR010000066.1 GCA_023229725.1 Dehalococcoidia bacterium
GTCCGGCAACCTCGCCAAGGGGCACTCGTGTGACGGTCTTCCCGGCCGCCATCATCGAAGAGGCGTCGTAGGCACATTTCCCGGAACGATGGACGATGCGGTAGCCGCGGATGCGCCCCGTCTGGTTGATCTGATACCACTCCAGCCAGCCGGCGCGCGCATCGTCGATGATGCCGTTGCACGAATCACAACGGAACTGTTCCAGTGGACGCAGCATTGACGAATCGAACTCCCACCGCGCTCGATTGCGGCACGCCGCCACAAACTGCCGTGAACAGAGTGTAGGCGTCGCACTCCGCCGGTGCAATGCAATTAGCGCGCACCTTCGTATCAGTGCCGCCATACATTAGTTGCAGGCCGGATGCCTACAGGGACGCGCGGCAAAGGAGGGACTCGGGGGGCACCGGATTGCTGAGCCAGAGGATGGGCAAGACCCTGCCGGGTCCCACGTGCCAGAGGCAACCGACTGACGTGTCCCAAAGGGGGCGATATGCGCCCCGGGCGACTGCCGTGGCTAGTCGAGGTAGTCTCTGAGCTTGCGACTCCGGCTCGGCTGCCTAAGTTTGCGGAGCGCCTTCGCCTCAATCTGCCGTATGCGCTCGCGCGTCACTTCGAATTCCTGGCCGACTTCCTCGAGGGTTCGGGGGTGCCCGTCCTTCAGGCCGAAGCGTAGCTGGAGCACCCTCTTCTCCCTTGGGGTCAGTTCATCGAGAACCCGGTCCAGCTGTTCCTTGAGCAACTCCTGCGTGGCTATCTCGGCCGGCGCGGGGCTGGTCTGGTCCTCTACGAAATCCCCCAGGCGCGTGTCTCCCTCCTCGCCCACGGGAGTCTCGAGGGAGATGGGTTCGTGGTGGAACAGGTCCATTACCTCTTCCACACGGTCGGAGGTCATGTTCAGCCGCAGTCCGATCTCCTCGTAGGTTGGCTCGTGCTGCAACTCCTGGCTCAACTGTCGCGTGGTGCGCAGCAGACGGTTCATGGCTTCAATCATGTGCACCGGGATGCGTATTGTGCGAGATTGATCGGCGATAGCCCGGGTCGTACCCTGTCGTATCCACCAGGTCGCGTAGGTACTGAACTTGAAGCCCTTTCGATGGCGGTACTTCTGGACCGCCCGCATGAGGCCGATGTTACCCTCCTGGATGAGGTCGAGGAGGGGCATGCCGTGGCCGATGTACTTCTTGGCGATGCTCACCACAAGACGGAGGTTCGCCTGTGTCAGGTGCGCCTCTGCACACTCGGCTGCCCGTCGCACCTCGCCGTAGTCTCGGCCCAGTTCATCCTCGTAGGGTTCAAGCAGTCGCCTCAGGCTCTCGTCCGCCAGCAGTTCGCGCAGTCGATCGAGCGACTCTGTGGCGAGCAACTGTCCGGCCCGCTGCGGCAGCATACCGCTGTTCACCGACAGGTTGACGATGGCTTCGTCTGCCGCACTGACCGTGCGATTCGTCTCCTCCGCGACTGCGCTGATGAGGCCGGGTTCGATGGCATTGTCGATGGCGGCGCGCAACTCGTGCATACACACCAGCTGTCCCACGCTGAGCCCTTCATCGATTGCCAGCTGTCGTCTGATGACCTCCAGCACCGGGTAGGCCTTCACAATGCGCTCGATAAGGTCAACCGTCAGTTCTACCGCAGAGGGGTCCGTCCGGTACTTCTTGACGTGCGCGTCCTCGAGCTTCGCGAGCTGGCGTCGGCGCTCTATGGCACTCGACAGCACGCGCTCCTCGGCACTCTTCAGGAGAGGAACCTGTCCAATCTCTCGCAGATACATGCGGACGGAGTCGTCGACGACCTCGTCATCCAGAAGACCTATCGACGTCTTGACGCTATCCGCGACAAGCGCGAGCCCCGGTTCGACGGGGATGTCGCTGTCAGAGGAGACCTCTGCTCCGTCGGACTCCGGGTCGCCCCGCGGTTCGCCGGCCGGGTTGCTCAACTCGTCCTGAAAGTCTGGTGAACCGGTGTCTCGGATCATTTCCACAGGTCAGCCTCATTCCTCTCGCCTCCTGCGATGCCGATGCAGGAAGACCGCGTCCGTTCTCTCGTTCGAGCCTGCAGCGGTCTGCTCGAGTGCCGCGCTGAGATGGAGCCACCGCTCCCGCGCACCAGGATTGTCCCGAAGGTGAAGCGCCGGCCTTGAGCCGGCCGCTCATGACAAGACACTGTACTCCCTTCATATCATGACACATAAACGTCCACGGCGCTTCCCGGCCGTTCAGGGAGCCATTGCTCCGTGCCTGCAGTGGCGAACGGTGCCGAGAGCGTCGTACTTCGACGACTCGCGGGGCGCCGCCGAGGACGGCCAACCCGAGGCCGAAAGCGGCACCACCTGGTCGGCGTGCCCGGCGACCGAGCCGCTCAACGCCGGAGCAGCGGCTTACTCCGGTCGCAGAAAGGTGTACCAGTCCGAGTACCTCGGGTTCCTGCCGACCGCCAGCTCGCGATACAGCTCCTGCAACCGGGCAGTGAGTGCGCCGACTGTCCCCGCACCTACCGGCCGGTGGTCTATCTCCACAATAGGAACGACGCCGGCGTAGGTCCCCGTGAAGAACGCTTCATCCGCCTCGTACAACTCGCTCCGGACGACGCTGCGCTCGACTGTCTCCATCCCCAGTTCGTTGCGCGCAAGCTGCATGACGCTATCTCGCGTTATCCCGAGCAGTATGCCGTCGCTCGGCGGCGGCGTCACGAGTCGACCTTTCAGCACGAAGAACGTATTGGTCACCGCGCCCTCGGACACGTGCCCTTCCGGTGTGAGCATGATGCCGTCGTCGAAGCCGGACATCTGTGCGTCCGTCTTCGCAAGCGCACCATTCGCATACCCGCCGCAGATCTTCCCGTGCGTCAGAATCTGGTTGTCACTCGTTCGGACCCAGGACGACGTGCAGCATCGCAGCCCGCCTTTGCTCGAGAACGGCGGCAGGACCGTCGCAATCATCAGCCAGTCCGCGTCCAGGTCGTGCAGCCGCACCCCGAGAGACTCCGACGACTTGTATGCGACCGGCCGGCAGTAGACGTTCTGCCTGAAACCGGTGCGCCTCACCGCTTCCACGGTAATCGCGGACATGGCGTCCTCGTTGTAGGGGAGCCGTATGTGCAGCATCTTGCAGGCCGTGAGCTGACGGCGATAGTGGTCCTTGAGCCTGAACAGGCAGAACTGCTCCAGGTTCTCGTCCCAGGTCGCGTTTATGCCTCCGAAGCTAGCGGTCCCGTAGTGGAACGCGTGAGTCATGATTCCGATTTTCGCGTCCTTCGGATTCATGTACTCACCTCTGAAATAGGCACAGGGTTCGGGCATTTCGTGTTCCTCCTCTTTGCGTCTCGGTTGAGCTGTCCGTCGTCGTCCGCCGCCTTCCGGGAGTCCCCCGGCGTCCAGCGGTCCCTCAAACAAAAGAAGAAGCCTCCCACGTGGGAGGCTTCTTCGCCGTGTGTCTGTTCCCGGTCTCAAACTACGTCAAGTGCGACAGCGTCCTCCCGCGCGCGCGCATGGGGCGCATCATCATGGCTCCGAAAGACGCTACGACCACACTCAACTTTGCCATCGTCATCGCCTGAGTACAGCCCGCATTCTACGGGCACTGCGACGCGGGCGTCAATGGGTGGAGCAGGGCGATTCGCTCAGACTCGTCCGACGTCATGTTCAGCAGCGTGTGTCAGGCGGGAAGAGGCAGTGTGTCGACTGCGGCGGTCAACGACATGCGCGCCGAGAGCGTGCGGCCGAGTGGGGAAACGGGATACTGGATACGGTTCCGGCTGCGTCACGCTCCCCTCGGAGGTGATTGACAGAGACGCGGGAGCGGGCATACACTTGCGCCGTGATGCAATTGCGATACGTTGCAGCACCGCAAGAGACGCGTACGCAATCAACGCCGCCGTGGCTGTGTCAGCAGGGCGGAATACGGAGAAGGAGGTAGAGAAGTATGGCGTGTTTCCTTGTACCCATGGGAGAGGCAATCGTGACGAGTGTCGTCCAGAGGGTCGTTCAGAACAAAGAAGCAAATGCCCCCCGAGGCGGAGCCACAGAGCCTGGACTGACCTGGAGCCGCAAGCTCGGCTGGCTCAACAGACTCCTCTGGGGCGGGACGGCGTTGCTCGCCTTTGAGCACCTCTGGCACGGGGAGATCGTCCCCTGGCCACCGTTCCTGACAGCCATGGAGAATCCGGCTGACGTCGCTCCGATGCTGCATGAGATAGCGACCATCGGCACTGGGATGGCCGTGTTCGTTACGATCATCTGGTTGCTCATCGTGACAATCGCGGACCAGAAGGTCAGGGCCCTGCCGAAAGTGCGCGTTGACTCTGTTGCGGGAGGCAGGTGATGTTCCTGGTTATTGCGGCCCTCGCGGCAATCATCGCCACGGCACTGTGGTACGTCAAGGCACCGAACGACCAATACAAGCTCGGCCTGTTGAGTCTCATCTTCTGGGGGGCGACACTCATGTGGCTCGTTGACCACGTGATGGCCTACCTCGCGGAGGGAGGGGAGTTCCTGGAGGTCAACCTCGACGCAACGATGCTGGGCGTCTGCGTGGTTCTCGTCGGTCTCCTGGTCTGGCTGGTCTCGCTGCTCGTTAGCGATCCGAAGAGGGTGCTCTTCCGGAGGCAGCCCCCGGCATAGGCAGCGCGCAGGCCAAAGGCAGGCTCCCGACCTAACGGCCGCGCCCGCGGGGGGCAACACCGCGCATTCAATCAAGTCCGGCGTTCCCGGTTCTTCACCGGGTGCGCCGGCTCTCTTTGTCAGGTTTGTTCGGCCGCTCGGACGCGGGTTCCGGCAGGGATCGGCCGCATCGATGAACTGAACGCTCTGACGGAATGACTCGCGCTGTCGATCGGTTCACGTCATGGCGCGCGGGAGCGGCGCAACGGGAGACAACGTGTGCGCACGCGCCAACGACGGGCTGCGGGCTCACACCAGTTGCGGTGGAAAGCTCGACGCGGTGTCGCTTCGCAATGCTCTTGAACGAGGTCGCCGTGTCCTCGGGGTTGGGTATGCCCGTCCACGTGTGCTCCGTGCAGCGGCGCTCCTCCTGCTAACCGGGCATCAGAATCACGTCGAAAGCGCTTGCCTGCGGCAGAGTCAGCCAGGACACCATGACCGAACTGGACTGCATCTCATCTGCCCCTTCAGCCCGCCGCTCCGGACTGGTATGGTTCCTGTTCGGCCTCCGACATGGCAGTGGCGCGGCCGACCATGGTGGCCGGGCCCGTTACGCGCTCGACCGAACACAGGTACCGGGCTGTTGTCTAGCCATCACTGGCCTCAGTCTGCGGTTTGCCGGCCTCCTGAAGCTTCCGAGTGAGCTCCTCAGCCTTCTCCCGCAGCCTGCTCGGCTGGACGAAGTAGAAGTCGAACAGACTCTCAAGAATGCTCAGATTCCACTCCGCCTCTCCAGGTCGGACATCCACGATCTCCCCCGCGTTGGTGCTCTTCAGCGGGTAACCGGCGAAGTCCCCCACGCTCGCAACAGCGCCTACACCGTCGGCAAGGTAGCCGGGCAGTGTCTTCGAATCCACCACCTCTTGAATCTGAGCCGCCAGGTTCGCCTTCCGGGTGCCGGCTTGCTCTTTCAGCAGCCTCTGCAGACACCTTCTGCTTAACGCCGCACTGGCCTTCGGACTGTCCTGGAGAACCGTGCACGCCTCGAGGTAGTCCTGGGCGAACGGCGCTGGGACCTCGGGTGCCAATGGTGCAGCCGAAACATTTCTAGGTCTTACAAGTTCAGTCGAAAGAGTTGTAGCGGGACCTACTGTTTCCCCTTCGCCATGGCTCAGTCGGATGATGGCCCTCTTGCAGGCCGGGCACTTGCAGTACTGCAACGTCCACCACCCGTCGCGATCGCGTATGACGCCTTGCCCTTCCTGATCCTGCGCGCGCCAGGCCTCGAAGAAGTTCTCGAGACAATGCGGACATTTCATGATTTGCCTTCCTTCATCGCCGTCACGCAACCGGTGCTTCCGGCGGCGACCGCTATACACCCGGCGTCTCACCGGGGAACGTCATCATTGCATAGTTCAGGAACCACCGTCTCCAAAGCAGACGGGCAGATATGTTTTCATGCGGAGGTCGCGGGCGTCAAGAAACGAAAGGCACATGACCGGGTGTGCACGCCTCACGGGACTCACATGGCGCGGGGACACGCTCATCGATTTGTCCGTTCTGTCGCGTCGACAGCCAGTGAGCGACAGGTAATCGGAACGCTCGGCGTCAGCCCGGAAATCGGAGGAACGGTAGGAATCCCGGAAGTCAGGATAACGAGTCAGAAGCGCCTGCCCCGGTGGCCCGCCGCCGCAACTGTCCGCAGGCCGCGTCGATATCTGAACCTCGCTCGAGCCGCTGCGTCACCGGGATGCCGGCATCCTCCAATACTTCGCGGAAGGCCCTGACGCGTTCGCGCGACGGTGCACGGAAGCCCAGTCCTGGAACCGGATTGCATGCGATTAAATTGACGTGGCAGTTCAGCCCGTGCAGCACCCGCGAAAGCTCGCCCGCTTCCGCCGGCGCGTCGTTCACATTCTCGAGAAGGCAGTACTCGAATGTCACCCGGCGTCCCGTCTGTCGCACGTACTCGCGGCACGCCTCTATGATGTCAGCCACACCCCATCGGGTCATCTCGGGGATGAGCCGCCGGCGCAGGTCATCGGTGGGGGCATGAAGAGACACGGCCAGAGTGAACTGCGGCTTCTCCTGTGCCAATCGGCGGATGCCCGGGACAAAGCCAACGGTGCTGACGGTCAGCTGCCGCATGGCGATGCCGAACTCCACGTTCAGCAGCTGTATGGCTTTCACGGTCGCGTCGTAGTTGAGGAGCGGCTCACCCATGCCCATGAAGACGACGTGGTCGACACGGTACGGACCGCTGCCACTCTGTGCTGGTGCACCTTGCATGGATTGCTGCACGGAGAGAACCTGGTCCACGATCTCCCCGGCAGTGAGATTGCGCGTGTATCCGCTCGAGCCAGTGGCGCAGAAGGCGCAGCCTATCGGGCATCCTACCTGCGTCGACACGCAGCAACTGATGCGATCCGGATACGGCAGGCCGACCGTCTCAACCCTCGCGCCGTCAGCCATTTGGAGAAGCAGCTTCACCGTCCCATCCTTGCTGCGCTGGCAGACAACGACGTGCCCGCGACCAACCCGGTACTTGTCCTGCAACCGCACGCGGAACGCTTCGGGCAGATTGGACATCTCTTCAAACGTGCGCACCCCATGCTGGTAGAGCCACCGCGCCAGTTGACCGCCTCGATAGGCTGTCTCACCCTCTTCCTGCACGAGGGCGCGCAGCTCTTCCGTGCTCAACCCCAGCAACGGAGTCGGCGTCGTCTTCTCATCGTCATGCATATTCATTCTCCGGCGAGCTAGCTCATCACTCCCAATCATCTCCCTGGCGGGCTTCCGGCGTCAACACGAATGTGTCACCCAAAGAGGTCAACGTCGTCATGGCGACGACTAGACCGCGCTCGTACGGAAGTGCAGCACCGCGATTGCGCCGAACAGCATGCCGAACGCCAGCACGGCGAGCATCTCCGGGACCACCGCGCTGAAATCCGACCCGAAGATGAGCAGCTTGTTGAACCCGGTGGTAGCCCAACCGTGAGGAGTCAGTTTGGCGAGGAATTGCATCCACCGGGGGGTGATGAACAGCGGCCACCAGCAGCCGCCAAGCGGAGCCAGCACCAGCGAGGCGACCGTTGCTATCGAACCCGCGCTGCGCTGAGTACGCGCCAGCGTGGCCAGCATGAGGGCGAACGCAGCCGACATAACCACCATGGAGAGAGAGAGCAGGATGACGGCGGCAGGAGAGGCTCCGAGCTCGAGGTGAAAGAGCAACAGGCCGACCGTCCAGAAGAGGGCAATCTGAACCAATCCCTTGAACGCGATGCCGCCGAACATTCCGGCGAGTATCGCCTCTCTTCTCACCGAGGTGGCGAGCAGGCGCTCCAGAGTCCTGTTCTGTCGCTCGCGAACGATGATCTCCGCGGAGTTGGCCGCCGCCATGAACGTGAACATCACGAGGTAGCCCGGGATTACATACGTGGCGGGTTCCTCGGCTTCAACGTCGCCCACCCTCTCGACCTCATATTCGACCAGGGAAGGTCTCATCGGGACTCCGGCTTGCACGGAGAGATACGCCGGCAACTGCTCGCCGATTCGAGACGCGTCTCCAGCTGGATCAACCCATGCATCCAGCATGAGGCCGGAAATGCTCCCACGCACCACCTGTTGCAGGCCGATCTGATAGGCTATCGAGTCCGCTACGGCAGTCAGCGCCGCCCGATTGTAGATGGCCTCGGAATCAGCCACGACTTCGATGACCGAGCCGTAGCCGCGTGAGATACCCTCGGTGAACCCGTCGGGCAGGAGCAGAAAGCCATCCAACCGCTTCTCAGTGACTGCGCGGAACGCCTCGTCGTAGTCCCGATTCCACACGATGAGCGGCTCACCGGCATCCAACTCCTCCTCGTCCTCCGCCTCCATGGCCCGGGCTATGTGATAGCCCAGTCCTTCGCTGTCCTCCTGAGTGACGACGTGCAGTTCCAGGCGCGAGTCCTCACTGCCGATGCCGGCCATGATGTAGCCGAACAAGGCCACGAACAGGAACGGGAACAGGAGATTGAAGAACACGGTCGTGCGGTCCCGCGCGGACCCCTTCACGTCTTTGGCAGCGATGAGCCACGCGTGTCTCAACGCTCTCATCGGAGTCACCGGCCTCCCTGGACGACGCGGAAGAGGTTGCGACTCAGCACGAGAGCAACCACCGCCACCCCCGCAAGTACGGTCAACTCGTACGCAACATCGGTAAGTCCGCTACCGGGCGTCGTAACAGTCTTGAAGGCGGTGTTGACGTATGTGTTGACCGAGGCCCTGCCGACAATCTCAAGGAAGGAGCCTTCTGGTATCTCGAAGAAGGTCCCGCCGAGCATGACTGATGCCATGGTGAAGACGACGCTGATGGAGACGGCCTGGTCGTCGTTGCGCGCTGCGGAAGCTATGACCAGCGCCACTGCGCTTGCGGCCGCGGCGAAGACAAGTGCAACAACGAGCATCAGCAGGAACGAAACCGGGGTGAACAGCCGGAACACGGCGTAGGCCAGGACGAGGAGGATGAAGGTCTGTGCGAACCCGCGGGCGGCTCCCGCAACGAACTTGCCGGCGAACAACTCACCTACTCCGACCCGCGTCGTGAGTAACCGCTCGAGCGTACCCTTCTTACGTTCCTCCACGATGGCCCGGCTGCCAAGGGTAACGGCGAAGAGAACGAACATCGACACGATGCCGGGCATGAACTGATGCACCAGGTTCCCCTCCCCGCCGATGGTCGTCTCCCTCACGGTGATGATGGGACTCTCTTTCTCTCGCGCCAGCAGCCCGTGCACGGTAGTCGTCACTTCGTCGCCGCCGATGCCGATGTCCGCCAGGGCGAGACGGACCTGTCTCTCCGCCTGCAACTCCTGGCTCAAAGCATCAGCCTCTCCGCGAACCAGGCCGGCCACGATTTGCCCCTCCATGCCCCCGTTGCCCCGCTGCCGGAAGGTGATCCGCGTCGGCCACCCCTCGGCGAGCCGCTCGGAGAAGCCTCCAGGGATGATCGATACCAGGAGGATGTCCGAGCCACTGAGCTTGGCATCGGCTTCCTCGCGGCTCAAGAGAGTCACCTCCAGGTTCTCCTTCGCGTTGAGTCGCTCGATGAGCATCCGGGAGTAGATGCCGTCGGGGTCCTCGTTCACGACGTAGGCGGTGCCGTTGAAGAGCGATTGTCCACTGAAGGCGCCATACATCAGGGCGAAGATGGCGACTGGCAGCAGGAGGCCAAAGACCAGGTCGGCCCGGTCCTGGAAATAGCTGCGCACCTCACGGAAGGCGATAGTCAGGACTCTGCTCATGCCAGTCTCAATCGCGAAGGCCGCGGCCAGTGAGCTTCAGAAAGACTTCCTCAAGGGTTACCTGCTCCGGCTCTCCAAGGATGCTCTTGAGCCCACGGGGAGTATCCAGGGCGACTATCCGGCCTCCGTCCATGATTGCAACGCGCTGGCAAAGACGGTCGGCCTCTTCCATGTAGTGAGTCGTGTAGAGGATGGTCATTCCACCGTCCCGGAGCCGCTCGATAGTCTCGTAAATCATGTTCCGTGATTGGGGGTCGATTCCCACGGTAGGTTCGTCGAGGAACAACAGCTGGGGATGGCCCATCAGTGCGATGGCAAGATTGATGCGCCGCTTCATGCCCCCCGAGAACTTGTCCACCTTCCCTTTGGCCCTCTCCGTCAGCCCCATCAACTCCAGGTAGGTCGTCGCCTGTGCCCTGGCCTCAGTGCCACCCAGTCCCACCATGCGGCCGAAGAAGACCAGATTCTCCAGAGCCGACATGTCCGGATAGAATGCCAGCTCCTGAGGGCAGACTCCGATGAGGCGTCGAACGGCGTCGGCATCGTTCCGCATCGAGTGTCCGCCTACAGTGACATCGCCCCTGTCAGGCTGCAGGACCGTGGAGAGGATGCGTATCGTCGTCGTCTTGCCCGCGCCGTTGGGGCCAAGGAGGCCGAAGTTCTCGCCCTTGTAGATGGTAAAGGAGACTCCGTTCACAGCCTTGTGGTCGTTGAAGCTCTTGTGAAGGTTCTCCGCTGTCAGAAACGCCTCAGGCATGACCGTCCCACCTCGTGTCCGCAACAATGGCCGCGTACTCGCCCGGCTCCTTGGCCGAATCCCGCCGGTGGGGAGCGGGCCAAACCATGAACAAAGATACACTCTTCTGCGCCCCGTGGGTACTGGTGCAGGGCAAGACAATTGGGACCTCGGTTGGTGCCGGCACCTGTCGTGAGATAGAATCGGACCAGTGCGCCTTCCTGCAAACGCGACAGGACGCCGGTCGACGCCATTGTACCTGCGAGGCACACCGCCTCTGCGTCGACCGACGAACGGCGGTCCCAATACGGGCGCACGTGACGGGGCACCGCAAGGCGACACAGGGAGGACAGAATCAATGAGTGGCGCTCAGAAGCAGTCCCGGCAGAACGTGAAAGTCACCGAGAACGGTCCCTACCTCGTATCGGGCGGGGTGCCTCTCTCGGAACAGGTGATAGGCGTCGATGCGGACGGACAAAGCCACGGCTGGAAGGAAGGCAAGGCGTATCCGGCGCAGGAGAAGTACGCACTCTGCCGCTGCGGTCGTTCCCGCAACAAGCCGTATTGCGACGGCACGCATGTGAAGGTCAAGTTCGACGGGACGGAAGTGGCTTCTCACACTCCGTACCTGGAACAGGCATCTGCACTGAACGGCCCGGCTCTCACTCTCACCGATGCTGAGGACCTCTGTGCCAGCGCTCGCTTCTGTCATCGCGCCGGAGGAACGTGGCAACTCACCAGAGAGTCCGGCAATTCGGAATCACGACAGACGGCGATAGAGGAAGCCTGCGATTGTCCGTCAGGAAGACTGGTTGCCTGGGACAAGAAGGACCGCAGAGCCTTCGAACCCGGTTTCCAGCCTTCAATCGGTCTGGTGGACGATACCCAGGCCGGGAAGAAGGGACCCATCTGGGTGCGAGGGGGCATCCCGGTGGAATCGGCGGACGGCGCAGCTTACGAGGTTCGCAATCGCGTCACTCTGTGTCGCTGTGGCCGAAGCTCCAACAAGCCGTTCTGCGACGGCAGTCATCTGGACTAGCCCTCCGGTGCAGCGGCACGACGCTACCTCGGCTTCATCAATTGAGCGATGATATGTGAGGCTGCTGCACGGGGGCTGATCCTCCTCTGCACCAAGTCCTCCACAAGCTCGTCCTGCGAGGTTCCGTCGACGCCCAGGCTGACGAGTTCCCTCAGGGAGCTCTCCACGGCTTCGGTCAGTTCCAGCCGGGCTCTTTCATGTTTGCGTTTCTGCAAACCACCATCGGAGGAGAGAGACTGGCGATGCCTCCACACCTCTTCGACCAGCTCCTCGACGCCTCTGCCGTTCACCGCCTCGGTGAGAACCACGGGCGGCAGTCGCCCTCCGGCCGGGCAGACGTTCATGGTCAACGTAGCCTGGAGTTCCTTCTTCACAAGGAGAGCGCCGTCCAGGTCTGCCTTGTTGATGACGAAGATATCCGCCATCTCCAGGATGCCCGCCTTCATCATCTGGATGGCGTCTCCTGAGTCCGCGGTCAAAACGAAGATGGAGGTGCAGGCCAGACGGGTGACATCCACTTCCTGCTGCCCGATGCCCACCGTCTCCACCAGCACAATGTCCTTGCCCATGGCATCCATGACGTGGATGATGGCAGCCGCGGCCCGGGCAAGTCCCCCCAACCAGCCTCGGGTGGCCACACTCCGAATGAACACGCCCTCGTCCGTGCAGTGCTGCTGCATGCGTACGCGGTCGCCAAGTATGGCCCCGCCCGTCAAGGGACTGGTGGGGTCGATGGCCACCACGCCGACGGTCATTCTCTTCTGGCGGAGGACGCTTGTCAGGGCGCCCACCAGCGTGCTCTTACCGCTGCCGGGCGCGCCGGTAACACCCACTATGTAGGCTCGGCCGGTATGAGGGTAGAGCTTCTCCAGCGTCTCAAAGGCGCCGGCGTCGCCATCCTCAATGCCGCGCATCAACCGCGCCGCCGACCGGACATCGCCGGCCACAATCCGGTCGACCAGCTCCACACTCACCTCACAGACTCCTGACGCCTTCCGCCGGGATGCACGTTCTCGTCCGTCCACTTCACAATCTCGTCCAGGGACGTGCCGGGAAGAAACACCGCCTTGATGCCGGCATCCTTCAGCTTCGAGATGTCTTCCTCAGGAATGATGCCGCCGCCAACCACCGTGATGTCGCCGGCTCCCTTCTCTCTCAGTTGCCTGACTACCTCGCCGAAAAGGAAGAGGTGAGCCCCGGAGAGGCAACTCAGGCCGACGAGGTCGACATCTTCCTGGATAGCTGTACTCACTATCTGTTCCGGCGTCTGATGGACGCCGGTGTAGACGACTTCGTACCCGGCATCGCGGAAGCCCCGGGCAATGACTCTCACCCCGCGGTCATGTCCGTCCAACCCTGGTTTGGCCACCAGAACCCTCAGTTTCCCTTGTGCGCCCATTTCGTACCGCCTCCGGACCAATCGGATTGTCTTCCTGTACTCTGCCGCCTTCTAGAAGAATCCCGGGTCCTGATATCTCCCGAACACGTCACGGTAGACGTCGCAGATCTCCTGCTCAGTGGCATAGGCTTTGACGGCCGCGATGACGTACGGCATCACGTTCTCTCCGCTCTTGCACGCTCGCTGGATGTCGCCCAGCGCGCGGACCACCTCGCGGTTATCCCGGGTACGCTTCACCTCGTTCAGGCGGCTGACCTGCTCCTGTTCCAGGTTCTCGTCTATCTTGAGTGTCTCGATGGGGGCTTTCTCCTCGGCAACGTATTTGTTGACTCCAACCAGCGTCTTCACTTTCGTGTCGAGCTGCCGCTGGTACCGATAAGCTGCATCGGCAATCTCGGTCTGAGGGAAGCCCTTCTTAATTGCCGCCAGCATGCCGCCCATGCTGTCGATCTTGTCGAAGTACTCCTGGGCCTTCTCTTCCATCTCGTTCGTCAGCGCCTCGACGAAGTA
>JALNYR010000067.1:0-3112 GCA_023229725.1 Dehalococcoidia bacterium
GGTTTCGAGAGTGGCCGCGAACAGCGCCAAGAACGCTGCGAGGCCTGCCTCTCTCGCCGTGAACTCTGCCCCGTAGGCTAGCCAGTTGGCCGCCTCCACGAGCACGACGGTCACGGCGAGCACCAGGATCGGCGTGAATCGCCAGTCCTGGAGGAATCCCTTGAGCCACAGCCCCGCCACTACGGCCAGGAACAGGCCACCGGCAAACGAGGCCAGCGCCTCAATCGTGATAGGGATTTCCATCACTTCCCCCCCGTTATCTCCGGCGGCCTATACGGCCACACCGGCGGCGCTTGCGTGATATGCAGTTTGATCCATGCCAGGTCGGCCTGAATGCTCGCGATGGCAACGCGCGTTCCCACGCCGTTTATCTGGTCCGATTCGCGATCCTTGCAAATCTTGTCAACCGCACGCGCCAAGTCCGCCACCTGTGACACCAGCCGCGAATAGCCATATACCACGCCCATCCCACTCACCACCAGGGATACACCGAACGGGATAACCCACGAGGCCCACTCGCCCATAACCCACCTCTATCAATAGCGGCGCTGGGCCGCAGGTTCACCGTCAACTATCCGGAAATCCCGGAGAGTTCGCGCCTCAGTCGTTGCGCATGTTCACAGTGTCATAATCTGGTCGCGTGCCGTCACAATCATCTCAAGCAGTTCCCCGGCGATCTCGTGCCCGCCCGTCCTGAGAGCGTCGGCCTCCGTGTGCAGCCCGCCGCTCTTGTGGCCCGTGATGCGCGCCATGAGCGCCTCGAACACGTCCGCCACCGTATCGCCATCCACGTCCACCGTGCGCGGTGCGGCGTAGTCTACGCGGTCCTCGTACTCCGCCTTCTTGCCCGGGTTCCATTGCGCCACAGGCCGCAGATAGCCACACACGCGCGAGTAAACCTCGCACTTTTCTCCGCAGACGCGCTCAGTCAATCTTTTCGCTCCTTGATGCCGTTGGCCCGGCGGTATTCCCTGTTGGTAACTTCGTCGGCATAGGGTGCATAGTTCATCAAGCACTCATCAGTGAACCTATCTTCATCACATCCGTATGCTTTGCCGTGATCGTCGATGTCCCCGCCGTCCTCAATAAGTCCATCAAGCGAGACCTCTAGCGGATCGTACACCGCACGCCGATAGGTATCCTTGCGCCTGGCCCGAAAGAGGTATTTTACCCATTCCGGGTATTGGCTATAGTGCAATCCCTCAAGCCCGTATTCGGCTTGGCATTCGAGACAGACGCCAGGCGGTCTTCCCCACTTCTCGCAGATGATGCAACGCCCATTGTTGCCGTTGCTCTGCCAACGCTGCCGCGCATGAAGTCTGGCATGATCTGATCTAGTCATGACGCGCAGATTTGCCGGATCGTTGTTGTGCTTGTTTCTGTCACTATGGTGAACTACCTCGTCATCCGTTAATGACCTTCCTAGCACCATCTCGGCAACAATGCGATGCTCTAGCGTATACTTGCCGTCTTCGGCCAGCATAATGTAGGGAGCCGTCCGCCAGTCACATCGCCTCATATCCCCTCACTCTCCATCCTGACAATCCGCAAACAGATTTATACGTGTTACCGCGGGAAATCCTCGACATGCGCCCTAATAGCGACCAAATGATGGAATACCGTCGCTTGGGTTATGGCCAACTGCTTTCCGATTTCTGTCTGCGTATATCCCTCCACCACCAGCACCACCACGGCGCGCTGCCTCTCGGTGAGTCGCTCGCACGCACGCCGCAGGTCCAGCCGCAGGTCCGCGTCAGCCACGTTATGCACTAGGCAGGCCTCCCCGGTTTCGTATCGTGGAACAAGTGGGCAGATTGCCGCGAGACTCATGCCCCTGGGGGCTTGACTTGTAGCGCGTAGTGTGCTACAATGTGGGCAGAATCGAGACAGAAATAGGAAGGATGCGGCAATGAAGACGGCGCAAGGCACAATCTGTAACGGCGAACATGTTCACTCGGACAAGGATTTCGCGATCATCACGGTCAACGCCCGCCGATTCACGGTCTGCCAACACAGGATGGGCCACGACATCTGCGGCCAGTTGATCGACGTGACTGATGGGCCCGTGGTCATATGCTGCGGCAACCATCCATTCACCGGTGCCGATGAGCGCATGACGATGCCAGACGTTGGCATAGTCAAGAGCCACTAATCTTGTCACACCCCCGCCGGTCGGGCTGTAGGCCGGCAGAAAGAATCGCCGTGAGTAAGTCCACCAGTTTCCGATTACCGGCCCCTACCAGGGCCAAACTCACCTGGCTCGCCGACGCGTTCCACAACGGGAACCAGACCGCCGCCCTGATCGCAACGATTGACAGAGCCTACACCGCAGAGAGGAGCATCATGACCGAGAACCACCTTCCTGCCGACCCGACTGACCGCGTAGAGGCCCTTGAGCGCCTCGCTGAGGACGCCTACTATTCCAACAGCCGCGCCTACTCGCTCGGCCAGGCCACGGCGGCCGGCATGACCCCCGATGCCTATCTCGACTGGTTGACCAGCGAGGCCGCAATGGACGTGGAGACGCGCCGGCCCCGGATCACCGACGCCTACGACCTGAAGATCATCCGTAACGCAATGGAGTACCTGGTCAACAGGCGCTAGCGCCTCCCCCCGCCCCGCCCTCACTCCCCCGCCCCGGTGCCCTCGGCCGGGGCTTTCGCATCCTCCGCTGGCACGAGACACACGTCCGGGTGGCAATCGCACGGGAGGTGGCGATAGACGGCGCACCAGTCATCATGATAGACGTCGACCCTATACGTCTTCCCTGGCTCCAGCCTCCCGCTGCCGATTAGCCTCATGACGTCGAGTAGGTAATTTCCACCCATCATCCCCCCTCCCCTCGCCAGTAGAGGTAGATCGTCCACAGGAGCAGGTGCAGCGCGACGCGGTGGTAGGCCCAGTCCACCGCGCCCCCCAGGCACACGCTGCCGCAGCCGCGCCAGTCCTCGACGTGCAGCCTCATTCCCCCTCCCCCGCCGGCTTGCCGAGAGCGGCACGGAGAGCGGCGGCAGGTGTGCGGCAGATATGCCAGTTGCAGTCGTCCTGCCACGCCATCCATTGCCATTCCGTCTGAGACGGTCCATGCTCAAACCGCATTCCCGCCGGCATC
>JALNYR010000067.1:3122-9549 GCA_023229725.1 Dehalococcoidia bacterium
CTGTGCCCACCCCGCACGAGCGTAGGCAACCCAGCCGGCGGCTGGTGAAAACTGCATTACCAGTGGTTCCTGCGCACCGGATACCAGTGCCCAGTTCGCCGTCGCCGGCTCTAGTTCGGCGATGCGCGCACGCAGCCGCTCGTTCTCCTCACGCAACGCCGCCACGTCCGCCAATGCATGCGGCTCGGCAGCCTGCATCGCATCCAGCAGGTAGTCGTAACCCGCCGCGAGCTCGTTCGCCAACGCCGCCACCTCGTACACGTCGTGCATCTCAGCACCCGTCAGTAGCCTCACGCTGCCCTCCTCTTCGCCTCGATCACGTCGTACAGCGCCTCTTTCGCCGACTGACGCCGCGACCACAGCGCGTATATCAGCGTGTCGTCGCGCGTCTCGCCGCCGTTGGTGTGACGCTCTAGCGTCCACCAGCGCCAATGACAGCGCAGGCACTCGCGGCGCAGATCGGTCAGGTCAGCCGGCATCCTTGTCATCCCTCCTCGCCAGGTGCTCCCGATAGTCCGCCTCCAGGTTGACCCAGAACTCTGCCGACGTGCCAAACGCCTTCGCCAGCCCTATGGCGTCGTCTATCCCGATACCGCGCTCCCCCCGTATCAGGGTGAGGACGTCGGCCTCAGGCCGGCGCATCAGGTACGCCAAGTGGCGCCAGCTCCAGACGCGCCTCGCGAGTTCGCGCGCAATAATGCGGCCCGGCGGGACGATCCGCGCCGGCAGCAGGTCGTTGTCACTCGCCATTCTTCCACCCCCTCGCCACCAACATCTGCCGTACCGTCTCCGCCGCGAGCCCCGACTCGATCTGATTGCGCGTGAATCGCAGTACCGCCCAACCCAATACCGCCGCCGTATTGTATTTAACTGTGTCTGCGGCGAACCCCGCCCCGCTCGTGTGCCGCCCCTGAATCCACGTCGCGCCCTCCGCCTCGGCTGCAACCAAGTATTGGGGCCACGATAGGTCAAATCTCCAGCGGCGTGGTCGTGCAAACGCGAGTTCCCTCACCGGCTCGGGCAGTCCCACGACGCGCAGGTGAAACAGGAGCAGGTCCTCTAGGCCGGCGCTCATATTCCGCATACACACGGGCGATAGGCGAGTAGTTCGTCCCAATCGCTCTCCTCCAGTAGGCCGCCCTGGTGCTCGTACCGATATTGACGATCCCTGAGGGTCACCTTCCCGGCAGGATCAAGGGTAGCCGTTGTTCTCCCCGACTTGGTGCGTGGTGTTGATTCCTCCAACGCCGCCGCGCGCTCGAATAGGTCCGGGTGCCGGTGCCACAACTCCCGCCATTGGCTGTCTCGCTGGAACGGGCAGATATGGCAACCCGATTTCTGCGGCACATCCAGTCCCTCGGCGACGATAATGTCGATGCAGCCCTGCCGCGTGATATTCCTGTCCACCAGCGGTCGCAGCTTGAGCGGTTGCCGATGCGCTTCGTCTGCGGCGATACCGATGAGTTGCGTGTCGACAGCGTGTTGCTCGGCCCATCGGCCAATCGCGTTTACCTTCCATTCAATCGTGCACCATCGCACACCACTCGCCGGAATCACGTGCCGTTCCTCGCAGTAGCCGATCAGCGTTGCCCCGCCATGTACCCGCTGCCACGGCAGGCCCTGTAGCCGCGTTACGCTCAGTCCCCGCGGTGCCAGCCATTCGCGCTCGAAATATTCCAGGTAGCAATACGTCTCCGGCCACTCACAGCCGGTGTCCGCAAACACAATCGGGCCGCGCCACCCGTCGTTGGCGAGCAGGATCGCCATCGCCACACTATTCACACCGGCACCGAACGAAATCAGTTCACTCACCGCCCGTCCCCCGTCGCCCAGCACAGTGCCACGTAGACGCCCCAGACTGCGCCGACCACGAATACCGCCGCGAACCCCCACACGCTCATGATGGCACCCACCCGTCTATACCGCCGTCCACCAGGACATCCCGTATCTTCGGCGAATACGGTCCGCCCTCTGCCCGCGAGGCCGCCTCGGCCAATTCGCGCGTGCTGTAGACCCCCCAGAGCCTCACGTCGTCTCCCCAGCCGTAATCCCACACCAGCCACACGACCTGTTTGTCTTCGCTCATTCCCCCACCTCCGAGCACTCCGCCGTCGGCCACAGCACGAACGCGCGCGTGCCGTCCTCGATCCCACACAGCAGGCCGTCGCGGCTCCGCCCCGTGAGGCAAAACAGCGTCCCGCTAGGCCAGTGCAGCCAGCGCGTCCCGATTCTCACGATCCCGACCAGTAAACGACAGCGCCCACGGCAACTGGCCCAACGTAGATGCTCAGTACGGCGTGCCCCCGTTCGTACTCGTCACCACGCCCGTTATAGAAGACGCTGAACCCCAGGCCCCATTCGTGCCAGTCCAGTTCCACGGACACGTCGACCCCGTTTTCCAGTCCGCCGATTCTCATGATCCCGCCTCCAACTGCGCCGCCTTCAGCATCTCGGCAACCTGCTCCAGCGTTTCCAGCGGCAGGCATTCCCACTCTCTCCGGATGGTTCCGACGATGGCGTCCCTCAGATTGCGGCGGTGATCGTCCTCAGCCCGCTGCGCAATGAGGGCCGCGACCTGCCTCCGAGTCTCATCGTTCACCGGCTCAATACGTTCGCGGTTGCGGCTCCATACGGCGGGTTCTTCCCCGACCTCGCGTCCTGTCTTGCGCCGCCAATGCTTGGCCGCCGCCATAATCTGGGTCTTTGTCGTGCGGTCTACCACGACAATCTCTGGCGGCAACCATTCGTCCCCTGGCCAGTAGACAACCTCGTCACCTGCCTCTACGTTCTCCAGATCGTTCATCCCCCCGCCTCCAACTGCGCCGACGCCGGCGCCTGCAGCCGCTCCACGACCGCGCGAACCTCCGGCAACATCTGGGCGTGCTCGGTCGCTCGCCGGACCAACACGTCGTATACGTCGCAGAAACGGGCCCTGTCCGCCACGGCGTTCTCACTCGTGCGCAGATAGGCCAGGCCGCCGACGGCGTTCACCGCGCGCTGAATCCTCTCGGGCAGCGCCGGCGGATCCACGTGATGATCGCCGACGAACCTGCCGCCTGCCGGCCATTTGAGAATGTAGGCATGGACCCGCCCCCACGCCTCGGCACCCGTCAGTTCGTCCGGCCAGCGGAGGCCGATCGCGGCCTTGCGCAACTCCGCCGGTTTCGGCCAGAACGTAGCCGCAGCCAGCACCTGGACAGTCGCCGCCTGTAGCAGGTCGTCGGGTATATCGGCCAACACACGCGAATAGATTTCCACCGTCACCGGGGAGATGGCGGCGCCATCTTTCGGCCACACGTCCCGGAGCAGGCGAAACATATTCCCGATGCACCCATCACTCGCCATGAGGTACCGCCTCCTTGCTCTTCAGCCACGCCTCGATAGCATCCTCACCGTGCGGCATATCGTGGCCGTTCCCCCCAGGAGACGCGCGCGCGCTTCCGTTCGTTTTCATTTTCGCTGCGGCACTGCATATCTTCGGCACCGCAGAGATGTTGTTGGCTGCAGCCCATTTCACGGCCCGGAGCATGATATTGGTGCCTACGTCGCGCTCGGACGCCTCGAACTGGTCGCGTTGCTCTTTCGTAGCCCACCTGGCGCGGTGAAACTGCGCGAAATACTCACGACCTGCCACTGTCAGCCCCGCCGGTATCTTCGAAGACTCAGAGACAACAGGAATCTCAGGAGCAGGCGGCGCCGATGGCGCGTTAGCGCCACTATTACTTGCATCTGTATCTGTCTCTGAATCTGAATCTGAATCTGAATCTGAATCTGAATCTGAGCCAGACCCTTTCGCGACAAGGTCCGGCGCAGGTCCGGCGTAACTCTCGACAAGGTCCGGAGGAGCGGGGTACTCGCTCGCGGCCTCTTTCTCGGTCTTGCCTTGGTACCGTGCCCATGTCGGCACGTAAAAGTAGCGGCGTCCGTCGACCTGGTAGCGCACGATCATGCCGCGATTGGCGAACCAGTCCATCGCCGCAGCCACCTGTTTGAGCGGCAGGTCGTCTCGCATCGTGAATACCTTGGAGCGCACCCACGTCGGGTTGTCGACGCCCCGACCTTCGCGGCAGAGCTGCGTGGGCAACAGTAGCCACAAGAGTCGCGTAAAATCGTCCGGCATGTCGTTAAAGTCCATGCTCTCGGTGATCTTGGTGTGCAACTTGCGCCACTGCGGCATCCCCTACTCCTCTTCCACCGGCTCGTCGTCGAACGGCAGCGGCGCCGGCTTCCAGAACCCGCAGGTTGTCGACGCGCCGGTCGTGTGGCTGAACTTGCGGCATATACGCCACTCCGGGTCCATCGGTGTCACCCAGTGCACCCAGTAGGCGCACGTCTCGCAGCGCTCATCACTTGGCATCGGTACCCTCCCCCAGGAACGCGAGCAGCGCGTCGACGGCAGCCTCGTAGGCAGTGCGCGTCGCGTCCCTTTCGTCGTCTTCCGGTGAATACTCTGTGCGCGTAACGTCAGCAAATGCTTTATACAGCGCATTGCATGCCCGCCGCTCTGCCAGCGCCGCCTGTATGATGGCAGCCTCGAGCGCGGCGCGTTCCTCACTGGCCATCGGTGGCCTCCTCTCCAAGTGCAACCTCTCCGAGCGCAGCGCGAACCTCATTGAGCAGCCCGTCGACAGTCCCGCTGTACCAGTCGTAGTCCCAGTCGTCGCTGTTCGATGCGGTGTAGAGTCGGCCAAGCAAAGCCAGCACGCTATCCCGCTCCGCCGTCAGCCGCGTCACCTCGGCGAGCAGTGTTTCCACCAATCGCTCTCTCTCGCTCACGTTCCCCTCCTCTTCGTTATTCGTGGCTGGCCGCCGTGCACCAAAATCGGCGACCAGCCCCTGGCTCGTGGTGCGCCGCCACGCTCTCGGCGCCGGTGAGTTCGTCCGGCCAGCGCAACCCTATCGCTGCCTTGCGAATCTCCGCCGGTTTCGGGTAGAACGTGGCCGCAGCCAGCACCTGGACAGTCGCCGCCTGTAGCAGGTCGTCGGGTATATCGGCCAGGCATCGGCCGTAGATTTCCATGCCCAGGTCCGATGTGCGCTCCGCGTCTTTCGGCCACACCTGGCCGAGTATCGCGAACATTTTCGCAATCGCCTCACGTGTTGCCATGGCCCCCCCTCTTCAGATATGCCTCGATAGCCGCCGTGCCGTACGACAGGCCGTTGCCGTTGCCCCCGGGCGACGCGCGCGCGCCTTTCGCCGGCACGCCCTGCGCGTACCATTCTGTCGCCCACGTCCAGGCGCCCGGGTTGTAGCCGCGTTCTACCCACGATTGGCGGCATAAACCTAGTTTGGCGGTATCCGGATTCTCTCCGAGCGCCTGAATCAGGCCGTCATAGAGCTCTATCGGCGGATAATGTTTCGCCCCTGTAGCCGCACGCGCAGCGATTATGGCCGGATGTTTGCTCCGAGGATCAGAACGGCGATTCGGGGCCGGTACTGGCTCGGGTTCGCGCCCTGGCGAACCCGATAGCTCTTCTACGGGTACGGGGATTGGGGACGGGGACGGGGACGGGGACGGGGACGGGGCAGACTTTTGCTCGTCTTTTGCTACAGGGTTTGCTAGAGTTTTGCCAGCCGATTTGCTAAGCCCGCCGCGCCGTCCGGCTTCGGCTCTTGCTTCCCTGGTGGCGCGCACATCGTCGCCCGTCGGGTTGTAGTCCAGGTAGTCGTGAATGACGTATCCGCTCGGCGCCTTTTCCCACAGATATACGTCGAGCAACCGTTCGGCTAAGCCCTGAGCATCGGCAACACCTGCCATCGCGGCGATAAGCGGCAACGCCTCGCCGGGCAGATACCCGTCCGTGAGTTGGCCGGCGGTGTAGGTCAGGCCGGCAAGGTACAAGTCCCGAGCATCGCGGCCGGCCGCGAGCACCTTCGGGTGCATGAAAAACTGGTCATCCAGTTTCACCCAGGACATCCCCTACTCCTCTTCCACCGGCTCGTCGTCGAACGGCAGCGGCTCAGCCCAGAATCCGCAACTCGCCTCCATGCCGGTCACGTAGCCCCAGTGCGCGCACTGGCCCCGCCCCGTGCCCCACGACGCGCGCCAGTGCGCGCACGTCTCGCAGCGTTCGTCAGTCATCGGTGGCCTCCTTGCGCGTGTGCTCGAACAGCAAATCGCAGGCATACGCGAGCGCGTCGCATAAAGCCTCACACTCGTCCGGGTCGGCGTTGGGCTCATAGTTCACCGTGTCATTCCACGCCAGCGCCGCCTGCACAACGGCGGCTTCTAAGTAAACCTGCTGTCGTTCTCGCTCATACTCAGCAGCCACACTTGTCATCGGTGCCCTCCCCCAGGAACGCGAGCAGCGCGTCGGCGGCGGCGTCGAGCCTTCGCTGTGCCGCATACCAGCCCTCTGGGTATCCATCACGCAGGCGCGCCTCTGCCAACACTGCGTCTACAAACTCGTCCCGCAGATCGTGTTC
>JALNYR010000067.1:9559-13530 GCA_023229725.1 Dehalococcoidia bacterium
AACGCGAGCAGCTCACCAACCGCTGCGTTGTACGCTGTGAGTGCCGTATACCAGATCGCTAAGGAGGCGACGTCGGGGTCACGCAGACGCCGCTCTGCCAGCGCCGCCTGTACCACGCCGGCCTCTAGGCGAGCACGCCGCTGATTGTCCGGCGGGTCGCCTTCCCAGTGTGGGCAGGTGTCCGCCTCTTTCACCTCCACGATGTGCCCCAATCCGAGGCACTGACCGATATTCGAGTCGATACCGCCAACCACGTCGCCGTTCGTGTTCACGTCCAGGCCGCCGTCAAAGGCCATGTAGCGAGTGCAGGTCTTGCAGATGCGGTTACTTGGCATCGGCGGCCTCCTTGTTCAGCACAGCGAACCGGCAGTCTGCGGCGTGAGTGAGCGTGCCCGTGATGTCCTCCCACTGGTGGCACGCTCTGCAAGCACATACCAGCGCGTCAGGTTTGCCCGGAATGTTGTAGGAGGTGAGGTTGTAGGAATAGTCCCGCTCCAATCTCACCAGCGCCTCACGGAGGCGGTCCCGCTCCGCCGTCAGCCGCTCTACCTCGGCCTCGGCGGCTTTGCGTAGTAGCACCTGCCTGGCAGCCCCCTCCATCCTGTCCCTGGCGAACTCCGCGCACCGGTCAGTGGCACCGTGAAACTCGCTACCGCCTGGCGTCAGCCCCTCCAGCAGCCGCGTCAGCCGCTCTACCTCGGCGAGCAGGAAGGGGACGTCGTCACGAGCAGCCGCCATGAATACGCTGTTCGCGCTGTATGGCACGAAATCCGCCACCGTGTTTTTCCCGTCCGCCGTGAGGATGAAGCCATCTTCCTCTATCCACGGCCCCGGCGTCGCCGCCTGCTCTCGCTCCCGTATCTCTGCCAACCGCTCTGTGTCAGTCATTGGTGGCCCCCTCTGCGTTCTCTGGAAGGCGCTCCTTCCAGAACGAGCATGTCAATGTGGGGTCATCGATGGGCATGGCAAAGAATCCGCATGAGGCTTCGCGCCACTGGCCGTACACGTTCACCGCGTCCCGGTAGTGTAGACACCACGTGCACCGATTTTCCGCTGTCCTCCCACCACATCGCACTCTCTCGTTCACGTTTCCCTCCTCTGTGTTATTCGTGGCTGGCCGCCGTGCACCAAAATCGGCGGCCAGCCCCAGGCTCGCGGTGGCACCCCACGCTTGGTGCCATGTGCGACTGCCATATGCCCTTCGAGCCAGTTGGCGGGGCAGGATTCGAACCTGCGAAGGTGTTATCCGTCTGGTTATGAGCCAGCTCCCGTTGTCCACTTGGGATACCCGCCAATCTATTCCCACCACCCTGCCGTCTAGCCGGGATTGGCCGCGAGCTACGGCGCTCTCATGATCTTGGCCTTCAAAGTCGCGTGCAGGGTAGTGGTCACGTCACTCGGCCTTCTTCTCCCAGACGTGCGCAGCACCCGTCCATGCGTGCGACGCGATGTAGGCCAGGATGTTGGCGGCCTCATCGTCCGTCAGGTCCAGACAGTCCGGGTCAGCCGTAAAGTACACCTCGTATCCGCCGGCCGCACTTCTTTTCGGGAATACCGTCACAACGCTCGCCATGTTCACAAACTCTTTCCCCGCCTTGACCCACGTGCCTTCGCTCTCATGCACCGCTTCCAGTCCCTGCATGTATTCCATCGTTCCCTCCACACTGCTACTGCTACCGACCAGAGGCGCGTGCCGAGTTGGACGGCTGGGCTAACTAGCCCGGTGCCCCGACGCGCCAGCGACGCTAGACCGTGCTCCGCTTGAACTCGTCCGGTTCCAGCATCTCGCGTGCCCAGTCCTCCGCGTACCCCTCGTCGAGATCCGGGTGCTCGCGCTGGTACTGCTCGACCAGCTCGTAGTACCGCGCCTCGGCGCGCTCCGCCTCGCTCATGCAGCAGGTGGACACGTGCCGCGGCGCTGGCACCTTCCCCGTGCCGTGACAGACAAAGCACGGTTCCTCCGGGTCGGGTTCGGGATCACTACCCTGCCAGGCAGCCGGCACCCAGCCGGCACCGTCACAGGATGGACAGCAGATGGCGTTCATACCCGCTGCCCCTGCCGGTCAAGGACCGCCGCGATCTCCGCGACCGCCCGTCCCATGGCGATGGTCCGCCCCAACTGCTCGTTCCACTGATCCTTCGGGCTGCACTTGGCTACCCCGATCGTTTTGTAGTAGCCATACGTCACCTGCATCACCGTGTACGGCTTGCGCGATAGGAGTGTGTCCGCCCGACATACGCGGGCGACGTGTTCCCGGAGCCCCTTCTTGGTGTTCACCAGTCCTCCCTCCCCGCTCATACGATTCTGTCCATGCCGACGCTCTCGGTCTCGATCTCGCCGTCCCGCTGTTCGCGGATGGCCGCCATCGCAAAGTCCGGCGTCAGGCCGCTCTCGGTGAACCCCGTCAACTTGCGCCCCACCGCCTTGCCGAGCAGTCGCAGCGCCTCATTGCGCGTGAGACTGGCCGCCTCGTACTCCGCGGTGAACAGATCCTTACGCGCCCGCCAAAGTTCCTTCAGGTCGTCGGGAATCGGTTTCGGCTCGACGTGAACGGGCCCGGGGGATACCGGCGCGGTCGGGACGGGCCGCTGTTCCGGCTCTACGGGCGCCGGGTCCGGCATGTCTTCCACGTCCTGCGTGAACTTCTCACTCGCTCCACTCACGGTCAGCGCGGCGTCCACCAGGCCGCGCTTCTTAGCCACCTTGAGCACGGTGTTCCACACGTCGATCAGGTCGGGGTTCAGCGTGCGCCGGCGCCATTTGCCGTTGCGAGTGCGTTCCCAACCGCCGTCACCAGGCGGATCACCGCGCGCGTTCCACCACTCATAGCGATACCGGTACTTGCTCTCATAGGACGAGGCCGAGCCGACGCCCACCGCAACCACCGCGCCCGTCGTGATAGAGACCAGCCGCACGGCCACCTCGATGTACAGGTATCCCGTCTCCGGGTCCTGGTCGCGCACGGTTATGTCGAGCATCGGCGCGCACCCGTAAGCCTGGGCGATCTTCTCGGCACCCGGCTTGAACAGCGTATCCTTATCAGTGCCCGGCACTCTCCCGTAGTCGATACCCTCACGGAGTTGTGAGTTCACAAACACGTTGAAGTCGCGGCGGCGCTCCGCCCACTGTTGGGCCGGAACCAGCGTCGGCAGCGTCCGTTCCTGTACCACCAAGTCAGTCATTGTCTCCCCCCGTCTCCATTGCCTCTGCGAACCCGATCTCCGCCGGCGTCACTGGCAATCGTCCCTCGCCGGCCGCCCACTCGCGATCCTCACGCGCGATCACGTCCATCGCGTCAGCCGCGGTGCTGACGCACTTGCCGATCCGCAACGCTATCCACCGGGGCCAGAGGATGGCTCCCGTCCCATCGTAAGCCACTAAGCGCATAGATAG
The DNA here is from genome assembly GCA_023229725.1 of Dehalococcoidia bacterium. Lineage (GTDB taxonomy): Bacteria > Chloroflexota > Dehalococcoidia > GIF9 > AB-539-J10 > SKVJ01. The sequence goes on from JALNYR010000067.1 coordinate 12,954, forward strand.
CCTCCCTCAGTTGCGCGATTTCCTTTCCCTGCCCGGTCACTATCGCACGCAACCCAACTATCTCTCGCCACAGGTCTCTGTTGACACGGCTTTGATGCGTTCGCTGTTCCTCGATCTCTTCCCAGTCCCACTCATTCACAGCGCCCCCTCCAGGATCGCCGGTAGGCAGGCCAGGGCGAGCAGCCCGAGCAGCATCACCACCGCCACCAGCGCCTCCGGCAACTGCGCCAGCCAGCGCTCAACGACCAGCGACTCGTCGACTCGCCGCATGAACCGCTCAATCGCTCTCATAGCACCCCCTCCCCCGTCGGCAGCCGCATCGACACCAACCGAATCTGCCGGTTGCGCCGCGGCGTGCGGTCGCTGTACTGGGCGCGCATGTTCTCACGGAGCAACAGCACCAGCAGGTGCGCCGCCTCCTCCACATTTAGCGCAATCCCCATCGCATCCATCGCCCGGTTGTAAACCGCGTCCTCGATCTCCGCTTTCGTGGGCATCGTTACCCCCGTCACCCATCTCTTCACCAGTTCTACCAAAGGTATCGAGAATCCGTTCGATGATATCATTGGACAAAAAA
>JALNYR010000261.1 GCA_023229725.1 Dehalococcoidia bacterium
TTCGAAAGGCGATTATGAGAGGAATTGGCGTGAAGATCGAAGTCTCTGCCGGCGACATCACCAGGACAAAGGTTGACGGGATTCTCATCAGCCTGTGCGAGGATTCCGAGCGCCTCGGCCTGCCGAGCTCGGCGGTCGTCGCGGTCGATTCGCTAATCGGCGGCGCCATTGGAACGCTGCTCGACTCCAAGGGTCTGAAAGGAAAGCCGAACGAGGTGGGAGTGCTCCACTCGCTGGGCAATCTGCCGGCGAGGCTCATCGCAGTCTGCGGCCTGGGACGTCGCTCTGAATTGAACGTGGATCGTGCCCGGGATGCCGTGGCGGAGGGTTGCAGGGCCCTGCGGAAACTCGGCTGTCGCACCATTGCGACGACCCTCATGGGCGCCGGTGCCGGCGGACTGAGTGACGTCGATTCGGGCCGCGCCATGGCCGAAGGGGCGGTCCTCGGCCTGTATGAGTTCTCGAAGTACAAGGCGTCCGAGGTGGCGAGTGTCGAGCAGGTGACTATCGTCGTCCGCGACCCGGCTGCGGTCGGACGGGTTCGGGCGGCGGCTGATGCCGGGGTCATCCTGGCGACCGCAACCAACCTCTCGCGCGACATGACGAATGAACCGGCCAACTACATGACTCCCACGCGCATGGCCGAGATGGCACAGGAGCTTGGCGCGAGGCACGGCTTCGGTGTGACGGTTCTTGACCGCCCGAAGATGGAAGAGATGGGCATGGGTGGGCTGCTGAGCGTCGCCCAGGGGAGCGCTGAACCTCCGAAGTTCATCCGCCTGGACTACAGGGGCGGACCAAAGGGCGCGACACCGCTCTGCCTCATCGGAAAGGCCATCACGTTCGACTCTGGCGGCATCTCCATCAAGCCGTCGGAGGGGTTGCAGGAGATGAAGGACGACATGGCCGGCGGCGCCGGCGTCATTGCGGCCCTCAGTACCATCGCCCAGTTGAAGGTGCCCGCAAATGTGTCGTGCCTGATACCCGCGACGGAGAACCTGCCCGGAGGCCGGGCGTTCCGACCGGGCGACATCCTGCGCACCGTGGGTGGGAAGACCGTCGAGGTCATCAGCACCGATGCCGAAGGCAGGCTCATCCTCGCCGATGCCATCGGGTATGCTGTGAAGGAAGGGTTCAGTCCCCTGGTCGACGTGGCGACGCTGACCGGCGCGTGCCGCGTCGCGCTCGGGACGGCGTACAGCGGTGTGTTCACCAACAGACAGGAACTCGCGGAACGATTTCTTCGCGCGGGAGCTCGGGCGGGCGAGAAGATGTGGCAGTTGCCGCTCGCTGATGAGTATCGCGAGCTGAACAAGAGTCAGATAGCTGACATAAAGAACGTCGGGAACCGCTACGGAGGCGCCATCACCGCGGCGCTGTTCCTGTCCGAGTTCGCCGGCGAGACTCCGTGGCTGCACGTAGATATCGCGGGAACGACGGACAGCTCGAAAGACGTGGGCATCATGGTGAAGGGTGCTACCGGAGTGCCGGTGCGCACGTTGTTCGAGTTCGTGAAGGGCGAGTAGATGAGAGGAGGGCCCGGCGGGCTTGTGCCCTCGCCATTATCGGGCGCGTGTGTCTGGAGGCGCTCCCATGGTGGTGACAGGCGCTGCATGTTGCCAGCTGGTCACGGGTAGGGAGCATGGCGACCGTATTTGAAGCTGCGAGCTTCCACTTCACACCGCCTGCGGAGCTTGCGTGGGCACGGCGAGTGCTCATCAAGCCGTGCGCCTCGCTCGGCGCACCGTACCCAGTCTCGACCAGCCCGGGTCTGATTGAGTCCATCGTGTCCGGCATCCGACGCCTGACGGATGCCGAGATTCTCATAGCGGATGGCACCCGTGACGGAGCGCCCATCTACCCCATATACCAGTCACTGCAGTACAACTTCAATCGCGTGCTGCTTCTGGACGTCAAGGACTCCATCTTCCTCGAGATGGAGAACCCTCTGCAGGAGTTCTACGCGAGTGCGACGTTCTGGGTGCCCAACCTAGTCCTCAGGAGTGACTTCCTCATCAGTGTGGCGCCGTTCCACATCGAGCGCGGAGCCTGTCGACTGTCCATCGCAAACCTGATGGGGCTGCTTCCACTGAGCCCGCGACGCGGACGTGAGTTGCCGGAGTACCAGGGGCTGAAGGGCCTTGACATCGAGAAGGTCCTGGCTGACCTCTACTTCACTCTTCCGTTCGACATGGGCATCATCGAGGCGCGCCAGCGTCTCGACTTTGATGCCGACCCGCGCACGGGCACGCTCGTCGACTATGGGAAGGTGCTTGTCGGAGAGCCATATGAGGTGGACCTGCTGGCCGCCCGGCTGGCTGGCGTCCAGCCTGAGCATCTGACGTTGATCGAGAGGGGCCGGCAGGTTCTCGCCGAAACCGCCTAGCGACGACTAGTAGCGGACCGCGAAGTCGGCGAATGCCGTCTCCCTGTCTGACCACTCCACGGTCACATCGCGCACGTGTGCCGCGGGAGGACCTCTGCGGAGACGGGCAAGGTAGTCCTCAAGCTGCGCGGCGCCTGCCGTCGCCACGACTTCAACCC
>JALNYR010000068.1 GCA_023229725.1 Dehalococcoidia bacterium
GCGTCGAGTCCTGGAACACGAGGCCGATGGAGCGGCGCACGTCGCTGCGCTGCTTCACGACGTCGTATCCGTTGACGCTGGCCCGTCCCGCGGCGGGCGCCAGCAGCGTACAGAGCACGCTGATAGTGGTCGTTTTTCCCGCGCCGTTCGGCCCGAGGAAGGCGAACAACTCGCCCTCCGCCACGGTGAACGAGACGGCGTCGACCGCGGTGACCGAGCCGAAGCGCTTCGTGAGACCTTCGACCTCGATGATGTGTTCTTGTGGCATCGCAGTTCGGTCGACCTGCTAGGGCTTGAAGCCCTTCCTGCCGAGGAACTTCGCGCGGCTGCCCAACTCCGCCTCTATCTCGAGCAGGCGGGTGGTGGCGTCGTCGAGGCCGCCCTCGCGCATGTGGCCCGTCTTCAGCCCGACGGCGTAGTCGGCGATGTCGGCGCCTTCACCACGGCTGTTGCACGGCATGACCGCGTATCCGTTCCGGTACGCCAGGTCGACCATGTCGAACGCCTCGGTGATGCTGCCCACCTGGTTCACTTTCAGCAGCACACAGTTCGCCGCCCCGACGTCGATGCCATGCTGCACCCTCTCGGGATTCGTGGTGAACAGGTCGTCTCCCACGATCTGGACTCCCAGTTCCTTCGTCAGGATGGCGTGACCCTCGAAGTCGTCCTCGTCCAGCGGGTCCTCCAGGATGACGAAGGGGAACTGCTTCACGGCGTCCCGGTAGAGCGCCATGAGGTCGTCGCGCGTCTTGTCCTCCCGTGAGAAGAGGCCCTTGTAGAGGCCGGTCTTCTTGTCGTAGTAGCAGCCGGCGGCGCAGTCAACCTGGATGCCGATGCGTCCCGCGTTGCCGGAACGCTCGATGGCGTCGGTCATCAGCCCCCAGAGCTCACGGTCGTGCTGGAAGACGCCTTCCTGGTCGATGAAGAGACGGTCGATGCGGAACGTGTTGAGCCCCTTCTTCTCCTGCAGCACCTTCCTGAACGCCTGGCGCACCTGCCAGCATCCCTGTGAGGCATCGAAGAAGCTCCCGAAGCCATGGGCGTAGAACGAGTAGGTCGGTTTCTCGCCGCCCCGCTCGCCGCCGCCGTAGCGCTTCGGCCCGAGCACGGCAAGTACACCCGGCACCGGCATGACGCAGGCGTTCGGACCACCGATATACTGGTACAGGGGAAGACGGACACTGGCGGCTGCTGCCTTAAGCACCGCCGCGGATACCGCAGCGACGCAGTTGCCGCCCAGCTTCGCCTTGTTCGGCGTGCCGTCCATCTCTATCATGCGGTGGTCGATTTCCCTCTGGCGCGTGGCGTCCATGCCAATGAGGGCGGGAGCGATGGTCTCTTTCACCATCGCGACTCCCTTCTGCACGCCGAGACCGCCCCAGCGCGGCCCGCCATCGTGGATGAACTGCACCTCGTGCTGTCCCACCGATGTGCCCGCCTGGACCTGGGCTACTCCCAGCGCGCCGTTCTTCGTGACAACCCTCGCCTCGATGGCCGGGTGACCACGCCAACTCCAGGCCTGGCACGCCGTGATGGACTTGATCGCAGAACCGTCGGTCATATCGTCTCTCCTTCCCTGGCCATATCGTCCATGATGAGCGCAACTGTCAGGTCGTTCAAACTGATATTCGATTCAGCTTCGACACCGCTCTCGAGCTGCCACAGTGCGGGTGTTGCATCGTGTTTCCGCAGTGCCTCATCGACGTCCACTCCGGCCTCGGCGGCTTCCTGACACGTGAAGCCGTCCACGACGCCGCCGGCCAGGCACGGTACGGACTCTCCGCCGGACACGAATTGCGTCCCGGGACCGTCGGTTCCATCCGTATCGACGGATGCCATGACGATGCGCCTGCTGCCGGCAATCCTCCGCGCGGCGGCGAGAGCGAACTCCTGATTCCGGCCGCCCACGCCCCCTTCCCTGCCCACGGTGACGACCATCTCGCCGCTGGTGAACAGGGCGCACGGAGCTTCGAAGCAGCCGCCTCGTCGTTCGGCGGTCTTCGCCATCTCCGAGAGATAGGTGGCGGCGTGGGTCGCCTCGATGGCCGACACTTCTTCCGCCAGGAAGTACGCCCGGTAGCCGAGCTCCTCGGCCTTGCGCATGGCGGCCGGTACCTTCGCCGTCTGGTACGGCCCGGGCATGACGCCGAAGATGCGCGAGCCCATCTTCATGAACTCTTCGGCCTTGACGGTGTCATACGCGGGGTCCTTCTTGAGCAGGAACTCCCGCACCGAAGCGGGGACCTCGTCCCAGGCCCCCCACTTCCGCAGGTTGTCGATGGCCTCGTCGTACGTCGTGCCGTCAGGGAGCGTGTGAAGCCAGTAGTTCTCGTACATCAGCTGGTGGTACGAGCCCGGTTCAATCGCGATGATGTGGACGGCGCGCGCCGGCTGGATGTGCCGCGCGATGCGACCGCCTTTGAGCATGTCGAGGTGATTGCGCACGGGATTGAGGTCGTGGGTGGGGGCGCCGTGCTCTATCTGCATAATGCGCGTCGTGGCCTTGACGTCGTCCAGGGTCACGCCCGGGACGGGCAACGTCAGCGTGGCGGACACGCCGTTGCTGACGCACGTGAAGACGAGGTCGTCCTTCCGCAGACCCCGCGTCAGCTCGAGGATGCGTTCGCAGCCTGCAACACAGTCGTCATCGGGCACGGGGTGGCCGCCGAGCGTGACACCTATCCGCTTGAGTGTGACTGGATTGCCTTTCTTGTCGATGACGTGGCCGCCGGTGAGGCGGTCGCCCAAAACGTCTTCGATGGCCTTCACCGCGCGCTGGATTCCCTTGCCGGCGCCGATGACGAAGATGCGCCCGACCTGCGAGAGGTCGAACACTTCGTCGCCGGTGACGGGGCATCCCCGGGGCTCGAAGCGCGGATTGCCGACAATCAGTCGGTTGCCATCGACGCGTATCAGTTCCCGCATGTTCCAGTAGGGGTCGGCCGCCTGGAGACCGGCCTCCAGTATCTGCACCATGGCCGTTCGTCCGGCGGTGTTGCCGTGCGAGGTGAGGTGTGCGGCGTTCGTGATTCTCATGACTCTCGCGTCTCCGTCGCTCGTCTGCCGCGGCCGGCCGTGCCGCATCTGACTGTGCGCCTCCAGCTTCCGGCCCGGAGCGCACGCCGGCACGCCGGACAAGTATGCGGCATCGCGCGCGCCTATCTCAAGACCGGTCGCGCTAATCAACGAGTCGCGTGTCTCGCCGGTCGCACGTCAAGAACGCTTGGAACTGAAGGTGCGCCCGTGCACAGAAGAAGGGAGTGCGCACGACAATGCGCACTCCCTTCTGAGCTGACGCGCTGCTATTGCACCGTGAACGGCAAGACGGCCTGCCGTTCGCCGTTTATCGACACGACGACGGCGTAGGTACCTGCCTTCCAGCCGCCGGTCCCTCCCGTCGCGTTCACCGCGTAGGGCAACTCTCTCGCCTCAATCGCGGTCTCATACTTGAACATGTACTTGTCCACCGCTCCGCCGGTCTGATACCACTCTACCAGCAGCTTCGCGCCGGCGGGGACGCCGTGGTTGAACACGACTGTCCATACCTTCTCGACGCCCACCGGGAACGTTGTGGTCTGGTTGACCGGCTGATTCTTCGCGTCGATGCTCATCGACATGACCGCGGTGATCGGCGCCGACTCAACCGAGAACGGCACTGCCTCCTGCAGCGCGCCGTTCAGATACAACTTGACCTGGTACTGACCACCCGGCCACCCCTCGGCGGGGATGGTCAACGAGAGCGATACGTACTGCGTTCCCTGCGTCACGAAGGGGACCGAACCGATGAGTCGATTGGTGACGCCCTGCCATTCCCCGCTCACGTAGTACCACTCCGAAAGCAGCTCGGTGCCGGCCGGGGCGTTGGACACCAGGACTGAGCAGAAGATCTCGGGCGTGTCAGATCGGAACTCGCTGGTCGGGGTGACCGGCTTCGACTGCGAGTCGGTCCCGAGGGCCATCGTCACCTCGCTCAGCGAAGCGCCGCCGGGAACAATCGCAGAGGCGCCGACGGTGAAGGGCAGCGAGACGCTCTCCTTGCCGTCGACGTACAGGTTGAGCTTGTACTCTCCGGCAGGCCATCCGGCGTCAGGCCTCGGCAATGAGAACTGGATATACTGCGTGCCTTCGGCGGGCAGCACCAGCGTGTCGATTACCGTGTTGTCGTAGCCCGAAAGCTCGCCCTTGACGTAGACCCATTCGGAGCCTACCTCAGTGTCGGCCGGGGCGTTGGACAACTTGACGGAGCAGAAGATCTCAGGCGTGTTGACGGCGAATTTGCTGGTGGGATTGACGGGTTTCGCGTTGCCGTCGACTCCGAGGCACATCGTCGCCTCGCTCAGTTTCGCAGACGTGAAGCTGACCTCGCCGCTGCAGCCTGCAAGCGGCAATGCTGAAATCAGCGCTGCCAGAAGCAGCACGCGGACGAGAAATGCGCGATTGCTCATCACGGACCTCCGATGCACGTCTCTCGACTTCGAATTGTACCGCAAACGACTGCAACATGTTATGGGTGCAAGGCGGTCCGGGGAACCCATTTCGAAAGGCCTGTGGCGCCGACACGACGGTGGACGGGGCGCGCCGAGCCCGCGCATTGCGCGGGCTCGATGAGACGTTGATGCGGCTCTGTCGTTGATAAGCCGCCGTGACGTACTACCGTTGACAAACCGTCATGAACCCTTGAACATATATCGTAATCCGAGGTATCATGAATCGAGGTGGATGGTGTGCGCAGCGCCGGAGTCTGAGGAGCTGGAATGAAGCGCAAGGTAGCGGTTATCGTTGATGCCCCGGCTGCGGTGCCACAGGACCTGGTCGACAGGTTCGAGATAGGCATCGTGCCGCTCCATGCCATTGTGGATGGCAAGGACTACCTCGAGACTGAGGTAGACATCGAGTGGCTCCTGAAGCGGCTCAGGGAGAAGGGCGACGTGCCCACGACGTCTGCTCCCTCGGTGGGCGAGATACTTCGTGCCTACGACTGGGCGGCCGACCGGGCTGACTCGGCCATCTCGATTCACATGACGTCGGTGTTCAGCAAAGGCTACGACGCCGCGCTCGAGGCGCGCAAGCTCGCGCTGGAGAAGCATCCCGACATGAAGATCGAGGTGGTGGACTCGTGCACGGTAGAGGCCGGCGAGATGCCCATTGCCATCGAGTCAGCGACGCTCGCCGCAGCGGGCGCGGGCTTCGACGAGGTCGTGAAGAAGGCGTATGACGTCCGCGACTCCATCTGCGCTCTCTTCTGTTTCGACACCCTGTTCTTCCGGGACAAGGGGGGGCGCATCTTCAAGGCGAAGCCGTGGGCGCAAGCGGAAGGGAACCACGGCGCGGGGTTCAAGGCCATGATTGAGGTGGACCACTCGACCGGCGGCACGGTGCAGCTGGTGTCCCGCGCGAAAGCGAAGAAGCAACTCCTGCAGAAGATGGTCAGGATCGCCGCTGAACGGACGAACGGGACGAGTCTGTACGGCGCCGTCGTCCACATGAACGCAGCGCAGGACGCGGGCAACCTGGAGCAGATGCTGCGTGACGAATTGCAGGTGGAAGCGCTGCACGTGTCCCAGGGGCGTGCGGTCACTGCCATACAGAACGGCGAAGGATTCGTCACCTTCGGCTTTCATGCCGTGTAGTCGTTCGGGCCGCTCGCGCGTGACACTGTGGGTCTCCATCCGTGGCGCCAGCTTTAGCCGGGGCGGAGCACTCGAAGATTCGGGCTGCAACTGAGCAGGGAGGAAAGGTACATGGAAGGATTCAGGAGACGGGGACTCGCGCTCGCTCTGTGCGGAGTGCTGGTCACTCTCGGAGCGGCTGCCGGCTGTGCGTCCGGCGGGAACACTGATACGTACAAGATAGGGTTCATCGCATCGCAAACCGGTCCGTACACCGCGCTGGGTCTGCCCGCCATCGACGGGGCCCGGCTGGTTGTCGACCAGATCAACGAGGCGGGCGGAGTCAATGGCAAGATGCTCGAGCTGGTGTTGTACGATGACAAGGGCACGTCCACGGATACCGCGCTTGCGGCGCAGAAGTTGATCGAAGTCGACCAGGTTCCGACGCTGGCGTGCATCACGGCTACCGGGCTGTCCCACAGCATGGTTCCGATTCTGAATGAGAACGAAACGCCGGGGCTCATCATGTCCGGGACCGGCCTCATCGACGCCGACCTCGGCGCATGGGCGTTCAAGCCCACCTCGAGTGAGAAGGACTACATCCCGTTGCCTCTCGGCTATCTCAAGGACGATGTGGGAGTATCCACCTGCGCCGGCATGATAGAGAACAGCGGCTACGGCGAGGGAGGCGAGCACTACCTGGACCTCGTGGCTCCTGAGATGGGAATCGAGGTCGTGGAGATGCAGCACTTCGACCCAGCGGCCACCGACATGACGCCGCAGCTTGCCAACATCAAGGCCTCCGGCGCTGAGGCCATCTTCATATGGGGCAGCGGCCCGGCTGGTGCGCTCGCGGTCAAGCAGGCGCGCGAGATGGGCATCATGCTTCCGATTATCACTACGCCGGCCCAGGCTTCTTCAAGCTACATGCAGTCATTCAAGCAGTTCTACGAGATGGAGCCGTCGCTTGTGTCCATCGATTCGAAGCTGACGATGTGGCGGCAGTTGCCCGACAGCGACCCTGACAAGATGCTCTGTAAGGAGTTCGACGAGGCGTTCCTGGCCAGGTACAATCGGCACCCGGCGATGTGGGAGGCCATCGGCGCCCAGTTCATCATGTTCATCGCGGACGGACTCGATCGCGCGGACCCTGACCTCGGCGACGTCGTCAAGGCTCGGAGCCAGATCCGCGATGCCTACGAGCAGACGAAGGACTTGAGCCTCTTCATGGGTACCCACACGATGTCCCCGGATGACCACTACGGCAGGATCGTGCACAAGGAGGTGCTCGTTACCTACAGGGACGGTGAGAAGGTGTTGGTTAAGACGATGACGGACTAAGCGGACTCGGTCACGTTGGAAGTCTCTACCGTTCTTCAATCGCTCATCAGCGGGCTCACGCTCGGGTGCATCTACGCTGCGCTCGGGCTGGGCCTGTTTGTTGTCTACGGCGTGACGCGCGTGCTCAACCTGGCGCAGGGAGAGTTCGTGATGCTCGGCGGCATGCTCACGGTGAGCCTCAGTTCGATGGGGGTGCCCCTCATCGGCGCGATACTGCTGGCGGTGTTCGTGACCGCGCTCAGCGGCGCCTTTCTCTACCTCTTCATCATCAAGCCGGCGCGGGGAGCATCCGGTTCCACCCTCGCGTTCCTGACCGTGGGGTTCGCGTTCGCCATACAGGGCATCACGCTGCTGGTCTGGGGCTGGGAGTACCGTTCGCTCACGAACTTCCTCGGCAGCTCGAGCATCCACCTCTGGGGCGCCACCATATTCGGGCAGGCGCCGTGGGTCGTCGGCATGACGATCCTGATGGTCGCCGGGCTCTTCTACTTCTTCGGCCACACCATGGTCGGCAAGGCGTTGCGGGCGTGTGCGGATGAGCCGCTTGGCGCCCGCTCGGTGGGCATCAGCATCGAGCGGATGGCGCTGCTGTCATTTGTGATGGCGGCGGGCCTTGGCGCAATCGCCGGGGCAACCATTACGCCGCTGACCATGACTGCCTACAACGTTGGCATGCCTCTGACCATCAAGGGGTTGCTCGCCGCATTCCTGGGCGGTATGCATCGTGCCGAAGGGGTGATTCTCGGAGGCCTGCTTGTGGGCCTGGCGGAGGCGCTTTCAGCCGGCCTCATGCCGACCGGGTACCACGACGCCATTGCGCTCGGCATCCTGCTGTGCGTCTTTCTGGCGCGGCCGAGAGGTTTGCTGCCTTCGAGAGGAGCCGCCGAGTGACCGTGATCGGGGCCACGAAGACTCGGGTGATGAGCGCCTACCGGTTGCTGCGTGTGCCGCGACCTGCCCTCGTGCTGCTCGCTGTCGTTGCGGTGCTGTCGCTCGTTGGCAACCCGTACGTCCTGAGCGTGCTGACGAGCCTCGGGCTGTACGCAATCGTGGCCATGGGGCTCGTGCTGCTGACGGGACTGGCGGGGCAGGTGTCGCTGGGCCAGGGAGTCTTCTACGGAGTTGGCGCGTACGCATCGGCCCTGCTGTGCCTCGGGCTCGGGCTGTCTCCGTGGCTGGCCATGCCGGCGGCGGCGGCGGCGAGCGGGCTGCTGGCGGTGCCCATCGGGCGCGCCGTGCTGCGATTGCGCGGCATCATCGTTGCCGGCGTCACCCTGACCGTGAACCTCGTCTTCTACTACCTCGTCATCAGCGTTTCGGACCTTACCGGGGGCGCGACGGGTCTCGTGCAGATACCCCGGCTTCCGTACCCGAAGGTCATGCCGTACACCACGTTCGTCTTCTGCGTCACGTGGCTCCTGGTCGTGACGGTACTCATACTCACGTGCAACATCGCGGCATCGCGCGTCGGTCGCGCGCTGAAGGCGGTGAACCTCCTGGCCGGCGGGAGTGAGGACACGGCGCAGGTGCTCGGCATCGACGTCATGCACTACAAGCTGGTTGCCTTCGTAGTGGCAGCGGTGTTCGCGGGCGTCGCCGGAAGCACGTATGCTCACTACACGAGCGTCATCGAGCCGCACACGTTCAGTGTGCAGACGTCGGTGCTCGTGGCCATCATGGTCGTGGTCGGCGGCGTCACGAGCCCGTGGGGGGCAATCGTGGGTGCTGCGCTCATCGTCGGTCTGACGGAGTTCCTGCGCGAGGTGGCCCCCATCATACTTGGCGGTCCCACGGGCGCCTACGAACTGGTTGCGTACGGTGTGGTGCTGGTTGTCAGCCTGCTGTTCCTTCCCGCCGGCCTCTGTTCTCTGCCGGCACGGATAGAGGAGTGGCGCAAGGAGCGGCGCATATGAGTGCCCGCTCGGAGCTCAGGTCCGGCCGAACCGTCTCGAGGGGTGGTCACGGTGGGTTCCTGGAATACGTCGGCGTTACGCTGTCGTACGGGGGACTCGTGGCGGTCAGAAACGTCAGCTTCACCGTCGAGCGCGGGGAGATACTCTGCATCATCGGTCCCAACGGCGCCGGCAAGACGACGCTGCTGCGCATGACAAGCGGCCTGCTGCGGCCGACGGCCGGCGAGATATGGTTCGAGGGGATGAGGACCGACACCATGCCGGCTCACCGCATCGCGGCGCTGGGCTCGACCCAGGTCTTCCAGGACATACAGCTCTTCAGCAACATGTCTGTGTTGGACAACGTGATGGCCGGGGCGCACGTATGGACTGATGCGGGGCTCGTCGGCACCGCTCTGCGGCTCCGGCCGGCGATCGACGAGGAACGCCGCATACGTCGTGCCGCGGTCGACCAGCTTGCGCTGCTGGGACTCTCCGGCGTGCTGCAGGAGTATCCCTCGGAGCTGTCGTGGGGCGAGCAGAAGCTCGTCGGTCTCGCGAGGGCGCTGCTGTGCCGGCCGAAGCTGCTGCTGCTCGATGAACCGTACGGAGGACTTGACACCGAGGATATCGAACGGCTCAGCATGACGCTTCGGACGCTGAAGTCCGAGGGAATGACCATCCTTATGGTGGAACACCTGACCGATGTCGTGATGGACGTGGCAGACCGGGTTGTCGTGCTCCACTACGGTGAGAAGCTTGCCGAAGGTGCGCCCGACACGATTCGAGCGGACGAGCGCGTCATCGCGACGTATCTCGGGGAGTAGCGTTCCGGATTCTGATTATGGGCAGCGAAGTGACGATACTTGAGCTTGAGGACGTCCGGGCGAAGTACGGCCTGGTCAGCGCCCTTGACGGCATGTCGTTCGCCGTCGGACGGGGCGAGATAGCGGCGCTCATCGGTCCTCACGGCGCCGGGAAAAGCGCGGCGCTAAAGGCTATCTGTGGGCTCCTGCCGGTCAGCCACGGCGAGATACGCTTCAACGGGAAGGCCATCAACGGCACGTCCATGGAACGACTTGTCGCCATGGGTATCGCCTACGTCGATGAGAAGCGCCTCATCTTCCCTTCCATGAGCGTGGACGACAACCTTCTGCTCGGGGCGTATTGCAGGCGGCGGAGCACCGCGGGTGTCAAGGCGGACCTTTCGACCGTGTTCGCGCTGTTCCCTGTGCTCGAGGAGCGCTCGGGACAGACGGCGGGCACGCTCTCCGGCGGCGAGAAGCAGATGCTCGCCATCGGCCGGGCCTTCATGTCGCGGCCCAGGCTGCTGCTGCTTGATTGCCCGTCGTTGCGGCTCGCTCCCATCCTGGTCAAGAAGGTCATGGGAGCCATTTCGGAACTGCGCCAGCACGGCATCACGACCCTGCTCGTTGAGCAGAACGTGAAGGCGGTGAGCCACATCGCCGACCGCGGGTACTTTCTCGAGAAGGGTCGCGTCATGGCGACGGGCAGCCCGGCGGAGTTGCTCTCGTGGTCCAACGGCAGTCGGTTGGTCTCGTGACGAAGGGCTCGACCCGAGCCGGAATCCAGGAGCGACGTCGGAGCCGGCGGTTCTTCAGCAGATGCGCGGCAACAGCTCCCCGGAGAGCATGGCAACCAGTCGCGTCGGGCCCAAGTGCGTGCGCATCATGACCCTGCCCGGCCTCCCCGCGACGACCTCTCCGATGTCGACGGCGTTCTTCCCCAGGGGGTGAACCCTCAGTGCCCGCAGTGCGGCCTCTGCACGCGAAGGCTCAACGATGGCGATGAACTTGCCCTCGTTCGCCACGTACATCGGGTCGAGCCCCAGCATCTCGCACGCCGCCCTGACGTCGGGTCTGACGGGGATGGCGGACTCGTCGATGAGCATGGCAACCCGTGACTGCGACGCGAGTTCGTTCAGCGTCGTGCCGAGCCCTCCCCGGGTCGGGTCCCTCATGCAGTGCACCGCATCGCCCATCGCCTCCAGCAGCGCGCCCACGATGCCGTTGAGGGGGGCGCAGTCGCTGCGTATCGCCGATGAGAAGGCGAGCCCTTCGCGTGCCGCCATGATGGCGAGCCCGTGTTCGGCGAGCGACCCGCTCACGAGTATCCTGTCGCCCGGGCGCGCCAGCTTCCCCGAGATGTGCCGGCCGTCGGGCACGAGGCCGATGCCGGCGGTGTTGATGAACAGCCCGTCTCCCTTGCCACGGTTGACGACCTTCGTGTCCCCGGTGATGATGTCGACCCCTGCCTCGCGACAGGTGTCGCCGACCGAGCGCATCACCGCATCGAGGCTCTGCAGTGGGAAGCCTTCCTCGAGGATGAGCGCGAGGCTGAGGTGCCGCGGGATGGCGCCGACCATCGAGAGGTCGTTCACCGTACCGCAGACGGCAAGCCGGCCGATGTCGCCACCGGGGAAGAACAGCGGGTCGACGATGTAGCTGTCGGTCGTGAAGGCGATGCACCCGTGCATCTCAACCACGGCTGAGTCGTCCAGCGTGGGCGTCGCCTCCGTCGATATGCGGAACAGCACGCGTCCGGCGACAAGCTCGTGGCTGAGAGACCCGCCGCTGCCGTGGGCCAGCAGCACTGTTTCGGGCTTGTCGGTTTCGCTCACGGCAGTGTGAACTCCCACTGGCAGCAGAGGCCGTCCTTCTTCTCACGCGGCGGGAGGAAGAGCGGCTCCACGCGCATGGCGGGATTGAAGTAGGCGGCGTACGTGCGGAGCACCCCGGCGTCCACGATGCTGCAGATGTCCTTTTCCCGACCCTGCCCCTCGCGTTCAAGCGCCTCGAGTATCGAGCACTTTGTGACGGTCATGAGACCGCGCTGCGGCGACTCCAGCTCCAGGCGGTACTCCGTGACGTTCATCCACGGCACCAGCTGCAGGAACTTGAACACCGCGTCGATACCGTCACCTTTGATGCCGGCCAGGGCGGTGAAGCGCTTTAGCTCGAAGCGGGTTATCTTGTCCCACGCCCAGAGGTCGACCTTCAGCGCCGCCTCGTTGCTTATCTGCTCCTTGACTCCCATGTACCAGAAGCCGTCGATGGCTATGTAGGATTTCCCGTAGAGGGAGAGGAGGCTGCCCAGGAACTCGGGGGAGAGGTCAGAGAAGCGGAAATCCGGTCGGAACTCGCCGGAGTAGTCCTGCAACTGGCTCATTGTGTCGAATGACCTCCCCTGAGACGTGCGTGCGCGCCATAGTATGTCATGACGCGGCGCCGTAAGCGAAGTGGGCCGCGCAGGCGCCTTCGTGTGAAACCATGCAGGGGCCGATGGGGTGTGTCGGGGTGCACGCCGCACCGTACAGGGCGCACTCCGGCGGCGTCAGACTGCCGCGCAACACGTCGCCGCAGCGGCAGCCCGCGGGCTCCTCGGATTCCTCCACACGCAGGTCGAACGCCGCCGCCGCGTCGAACGCGGCGTACTCCGGCCGGAGCGCCAGACCGCTGCCGGGAACGGTCCCGATGCCCCGCCACGATGCATCGCATGGCAGGAACACGTCGCCGATGAGGCGGCACGCGGTCTCATTGCCACCAGTGGTCACCGCACGCGAATAGGCGTTTGCCACCGCCGGCGCGCCGCTCTCTACCTGCTCCACGAGCACGTCGATGGCCCTCAGAATGTCCAGCGGCTCGAAGCCCGACACGGCGCACGCCACGCCGAAGTCCCTGGGGATGAAGTCATATGGCCGTGTCCCGATGATAACGCTGACGTGGCCGGGGCAGACGATGCCGTCGATGCGGGTCTCACCGCGGGCAAGCAGGGCGTGCATGATGGGTGGTGTGAGCTTCAGCAGTGACAGCACGCGGTAGTTTCCGAGGTTGCGCCTGCGCGCTTCGAGGATCGATGCCGCCACGGTGGGCGCGGTCGTCTCGAAGCCGATGCCGAGCAGGACGACCTGGTTCCCGGGATGGTGCGAGGCGATGGTCAGCGCATCGAGGGCGGAGTAGACAACGCGCACGTCCGCGCCCCTCGCGCGGGCGCGTTCCAGGCTGTCATGGCTGCCCGGGACGCGGATGAGGTCGCCGTAGGTGGCGACGATGACTCCCGGAATCAGAGCAGCCGCAATCGCGCTATCGATATCGTGCGGTGAGGTGACGCAAACCGGGCATCCGGGCCCGGAGTGCATCGTCACCGTGGGGGGAAGCAGGTCGCGGATGCCGTAGCGCAGGATCGCGTGGGTGTGCCCGCCGCAGAACTCCATGAACTGCGCCGGCTTCGTGGAGGCTGTCCGGATGCGATTGGCGAGCTTCCCGGCCAGGACTGGGTCGTGGAACTCGTCAACGAATCTCACTGACTTCCGCCAGCTCTCTGAACAGGGCGAGCGTCTCCTCCGCTTCCTCGGGGTCGATGATGCCTATCGCGTAGCCGGTGTGCAGCAGGACGTAGTCTCCCACCTTGACGGACGGGGTCAGCATGAGCCCTATCTTCCGCTGCACGCCGCCGACATCGGCTTCAGCGTCTTCGCCGTCGATGGAGATGATGCGTGCGGGGATGGCAAGGCACATGCTGGGCGCAATTGTAACCTGATGGGACGAGCT
>JALNYR010000262.1 GCA_023229725.1 Dehalococcoidia bacterium
TCCTCGAGGCGCCGCGCGTCGACCGCCATCGCGCTCAGGCGGCCAGCCGCTTTCCGGTGGCCGTGTCGAAGAAGTACGCCTTGCCGGGCAGGATCGAGACGTCGAGCGCGGTCCCCGCCTTCGGCGTCGAATGCCCCTCGATGCGCACGACGAGGAGCGTGCCGTTGAAGCCGGCGTGCAGCAGGGAGTCCGCGCCCAGCGATTCCACCGTGTCCACGTGCAGCCGGAAGACGGGCCCGCCGCCGCCGGCGCCCGCCACGAAGTGCTCGGGGCGCACGCCCACGGTCACCTGCTCGCCCGCCTTGGCGCGGGCCTCGGGGGGCAGCGGGATCACCAGCCCGTCGCCGACGTCGACGCCGTCACCCGCGCGCCGGCCCGGCATGAAGTTCATGGACGGGGAGCCGATGAAGCCGGCCACGAAGAGCGAGGCCGGGTTGTCGTAGACCTCGAGCGGGGCGCCGATCTGCTCGACCACGCCCGCGTTGATGACGATCATGCGGTTGGCGAGCGTCATCGCCTCGACCTGGTCGTGGGTCACGTAGACGCTCGTGGTGGCGAGTTCCCGGTGCAGCTTCTGGATCTCCAGGCGCATCTGCACGCGCAGCTTCGCGTCCAGGTTCGACAGCGGCTCGTCGAAGAGGAACGCGGCCGGCTCGCGCACGATGGCGCGCCCCATGGCCACGCGCTGGCGCTGGCCGCCCGAAAGCTCGCGGGGCTTTCGCTGCAGGTACGGCCCCAACTCCAGGATCTTGGCCGCCCGCTGCACGCGCCGCTCGATGTCGTCCTTGGGGAACTTGCGGATCTTCAGGCCATAGGCCATGTTGTCGTAGACGCTCATGTGCGGGTAGAGCGCGTAGTTCTGGAACACCATGGCGATGTTCCGGTCCTTGGGCTCGACCTCGTTCACGCGCTTGCCCGCGATGCGGATCTCGCCGTCGGTCGTGGTCTCGAGGCCCGCGATCATGCGCAGCAGCGTCGACTTTCCGCAGCCCGACGGGCCCACCATGACGACGAACTCTCCGTCGTCGATGGTGACGTCGGTCTTGTGGATGACCTCGGTCTTGCCGAAGCTCTTGGTCACGCCGTGAAGGCTGATTTCCGCCATGTCTTGTCGGGTTCCTTGAATTCCTACTTTTCGGTTTCTACCAAGCCCTTCACGAACCACTTCTGCATGAGTACCACCACCAGCGCCGGGGGCATGAGTGCCAGCATGGCGGTGGCCATGATGAGGTGCCACTCGTTGGAGGCGTCGCCGCCGGCGATCATGCGCTTGATGCCGATCACCACCGTGTACATCGATTCCGACGCCGTGATGAGGAGCGGCCACAGGTACTGGTTCCAGCCGTAGATGAAGAGGATCACGAAGAGCGCGGCCATGTGCGTCTTCGACAGCGGCAGCACCACGTCGATGAAGAACCGGATGGGCCCGGCGCCGTCGATGCGGGCGGCCTCCGCCAGCTCGTCGGGGATGGTCATGAAGAACTGGCGGAAGAGGAACGTCGCCGTGGCCGACGCGATGAGCGGGAGCGCCAGGCCCACGTGCGAGTCGAGGATGCCCAGGTCGGCGGCAACCTTGAAGGTGGGGATGATGCGCACCTCGACCGGCAGCATCAGGGTGACGAAGACGCTCCAGAAGAAGAAGGACCGGCCGGGGAAGCGGAAGTACACGATCGCGAACGCCGACAGGATCGAGATCACGATCTTCCCGATCGCGATCGACAGCGCCATGATCAGGCTGTTCACGAGCATCGTCCCCACGGGGGCGGAGGAGCCCTTTTCCGATCCCGCGGTCAGCACCTGCTTGTAGTTCTCGAAGAAATGGTCCCCCGGCCACAGCGGCATCGGCACCGTCACGATCTGGTCGAAGGTGAGGGTCGAGGCGACGAACGTCACCCAGAGCGGGAAGGCGACGAGCAGCACGCCGGTGATGAGCACCGCGTGCGCGAAGAAATCCCGGTAGGGCCTGTTTTCTACCATAGTCAGTACTGGACCCTGCGCTCGATGTAGCGGAACTGGATAACCGTGAGCGAGATGACGATGGCCATGAGGATCACCGACTGCGCCGAGGAGCCGCCGAGGTCCGCGGCCTTCACGCCGTCGTAGTAGACCTTGTAGACGAGGATCTTCGTGGCATCCCCCGGCCCGCCCTGCGTGGTGGCGTCGATCACGCCGAAGGTGTCGAAGAAGGAATAGATGATATTCATCACCAGCAGGAAGAACGTGGTCGGCGACAGCAGCGGGAAGACGATCGTCCAGAAGCGCCGGAACGGCCCCGCGCCGTCGATCGCGGCCGCCTCCAGCAGCGACTTCGGGATCGACTGCAGGCCCGCGAGGAAGAAGAGGAAGTTGTAGCTGATCTGCTTCCAGACCGAGGCGATCACCACCAGGAGCATCGCCTGCTCGGAATTGATGATCCAGTTCCAGTCGATCCCGAACTGCTTCAGGAAGTAGGTCACGATGCCGATCGACGGGGCGAAGATGAAGGCCCAGAGCACGCCCGCGATGGCGGGTGCCACCGCGTAGG
>JALNYR010000069.1 GCA_023229725.1 Dehalococcoidia bacterium
TCGCAACGGACAGTTCACTCATGCAGGAGGAAGCAATCAGATGAGAACCCCAGAACAGTACCGGGCCGGCCTTGCCAAGATGCGGCCCAACCTGTACATCGGTGGTGAGAAGGTCGGGCGCGACGATCCTCGCATTCTGCCCGGCGTGAACGTGATGGCCACGACCTTCGAGATTGCCCAGGACCCGCGCTGGAAGGGCGTTGCGACCGCCACGTCGTCGTTGTCGGGTCACGAAATCAATCGCTGGGCTCATACCCCGCAGCACCCGTTCGACCTCATGCAGAAGCAAAAGATGATCCGGCTCGGCGCGCAGCGCGTGGGCGGCTGCATCCAGCGATGCATGGGCCACGACGCCATCACCTCTCTCTCCATCGGCACGAAGGAGATCGACGACAAGTACGGGACCGAGTACCACAGGCGCTTCTGTGACTGGCTCACGTGGTACCAGGACAAGGACTACTGCGCGGCCTGCGCCCAGACCGACATGAAGGGCGACAGAACCAAGCGGCCCAGCGAGCAGGTTGAACCGGGCCAGTACGTCCACATCGATGAGGTGACCGACAAGGGCATCTATGTCAGCGGCTGCAAGGTCTGCATCACCATGGCCGCCTACGCGGACGAGATACTAGTCCTGCCCACCCGCGCCATGATGGAGACCGATGCCGACTGGGCTGTGGCGTTCGCCATTCCGGGGGACGACCCCGGCATCAAGCAGGTTGTCCGACCTGTGTGGTTGCACGAGCGAAAGGAGATCGAAGCCCCGTTCTGCAACTTCGGCGTGTCCGACTCGATGATTATCTTCGACCACACCTTCGTTCCCAAGGAGCGCGTCTTCATGTGCCGCGAGTGGGAGTTCGGGCGTCGACTGGCCATGCTCTTCGCTGACTCGCACCGCCACAGCTACTGCGGCTGCAAGCCGGCGGTATCTGACGTCATCCTTGGCGCCACGCTGCTCGCCGCTGACGCGAACAACATCTCGAAGGTCAGCCACGTGCGCGAGAAGATGTCCGCGTTCGCATTGAACTCCGAGCTGGCCTTCGCGGCCGGCGTCGCCGCCGCCATGTACGGCGAGAAGACGGCCTGCGGCACGTTCTTCCCGAACACCATCTTCGCGAATGTGGGTCGCAGGCTCATGGGTGAGAACATCTACCACGAGTACAACATGCTGACCGAGATCGCCGGCGGCCTGTCGGTCACGATGCCGTTCGAGGAGGACTTCATCAATCCCGAGACGAAGCCCTACATGGACAAGTACATCGTCCGGAATCCGAAGCTCTCCGCCGAGGAGTCGCACCGCATCTGGCGGTTCGTTGAGAACGTCTCCGCCTCGGCGATGACCTCCTGGTACCAGATAGCGGGCGTCCACGGCGGCGGCTCTCCCATCATGGAGACCATCGCCCTGAACATCGACTTCGACTACGAGGCACGGCGCAAGGTGGCCCGCTACCTCGCCGGCATCGACAAGGAGCTTGACCAGTCCAAGGAGCTCACGCGGCAGCCGACGTTCGGCTGCAACCTCATGGAGCCGGAGGAGTTCGGCGACGCCTAGTCCTCACCCTGGAGCGACGTCTGACGTGGACAAGGAGAAGCAGATGGCTGACGAAGAGAAGTTCGAGTCTCTTGCCGCGAGATTCCGGCTTGACGGCAAGGTTGCCCTCGTGACCGGTGGGAGCCGCGGCATCGGGCGCGCCATCGCCCTCGGTCTTGCCGAGGCCGGCGCGGATATCGTGCTGACGAGTCGCAAGCTGCCCGACCTCGAGACTGTCGCTGCGGAGATACAGGCGTTGGGTCGACAGGCGCTGCCGGTGGCGGCCAACGTCCGGCACCTCGAAGAGCATGAGGGCATTGTGAAGGCGGCCATCGACCGTTTCGGCCACATCGACATACTGGTGAACAACGCCGGCACCAGCATTGCTTACGGGTCAGTGTTCGACGTCGATGAGAAGGCGTGGGACATCACGATGGGCCTCAACCTCAAGGCCATCTTCTTCCTCACCCAGCGTGTGACCGCCCGCATGAGAGAGCAGGGCAAAGGCGGGTCCGTCGTCAACATCTCGTCGGACTCGGGCTTCAGGCCCTATCTCGGCATGAGCGTCTACGCAATCAGCAAGTGCGCCGTGCAGCACCTTACCGCCGTCTTTGCTCAAGAACTGGGTCAGTACAATATCCGCTGCAATTGCATCGCGCCATCGGTGACCCGGACACGCCTTTCCGAGGCGCTCTGGAAGGACGAAGGCAATCTCCGCCGCAAGGAGATGAACACGACGCTTGGTCGTATCGCCGAACCAATCGAGATGGCCGGGGCCGCTCTGTACCTGGCCTCCGACGCGTCGAGCTACATGACGGGCCAGACCCTGCTCGTCGATGGGGGCGAGTACTCCATGATTCAGGATGCCATCAAGACGGTGCCCTACCTCACGAAGTAGTGACGCGGCCGGCTCTTGACGGCATGAGAGAGGGGTCCCCCTGAGGGGCCCCCTCTCTGCTTCTCTCCGACTGTCGACGCTAGTCGAACGCGAACGACCGCGCCGGATTGTCGACCATGATGGTCCTGATGTCGTCCGCGGACATACCCTTCGCCCGCATGACCGGCAGCACGTTGTCCATGATGTGGGCGTAGCCCCACCCTCCGTACTTGCGGCGCTGCGTCTTGTTCCAGATGTCCTGCGAGATGACGAGCTGCTTCGTATAGCCGAGGCTCATGAGGTCCATGATCTCGTTGATGCGCATGTGGTCGTTCGGAAGGTCTATCTTGCGGTGCCCCATCGGGTAGTACCCTTCGCGCCCGAACAGGTCGTACTCCAGGAAGACGCCCGTCTTCGCGAGCGCGATGCGATTCTCCCTCTGGCGAACGGCACGGTCGATGTGGTCCATCGTCGTCTTCGTCAGGTCCGCGCCGGCTGCCTCGACGATGCGGACGGCCTGCATGGCGGAGTCTTCATGCTGTCCGGGGTGGATGTTGAGAGCGGCGCCGGTGAGCTTCTGAGCCCTGCCTGCGGCGCGGAGCGATTTCCGCTCGTTGTCGGTGAGGGGCCAGGAACATCCTATCTCCCCGATAAGGCCGGAGCAGATGCCCGTGCCGTCGACGCCTTCTTCGATGTCGCGGACTATCTCCTCGACTATCGCGTCCTCCGACCTGTCATCCATGTCGGCCGGCAGCGACGAGTCGATGTAGTAGCCGGAGCCCATGACGACGTTCAGCCCCGTCTTCCTCGCAATGCGCGCGAGCGCCTTCGGTGACCGCCCGAGGCCGATGTTGCTCATCTCCACGACGGAGCACCCGCCCGCCAGCTTGAAGTGCATGATCTCGTCCACGGCCTCCTGCTCGTCGTTGCAGGTGAGGTCGTCGAGGTTCGTGAAGCGGTGGTACGTCAGCCACCAGAGGATGTCCGGCGTCACGGGCCGGTACGCCATGTCCTTCTCGAAGCAGTCGGCAGGCTCCACGAACCAGCCGGAGCCATCGCTCATCAGGTGTTCGTGGACGAGCGTGATTCCCAGTTGGGATGGCTGGATGAGCCCCAGGACGGTCTGAACCTTCCCCTTGCGGGCCTCGCGTTGCATCGTGTGTCTCCTCCTCTCTATTGTGCCCCTGTGTGTCTGACCGGCGCTGCGTGGCGGGAGCCGCGTCACGCACGCAGACCAAGTTTGAGGTCGTTCACATTCGTGCCCGTATGCCCCGTCACGATGGCGTCCTGCAGTCTGCGGAGCAGGGGGCTGACGTCGTGCCGGCGCAAGGCGTCGCCGATGTCGAGTCCCTCGCTCTTCGCTCGCTGCAGCGTGGATGGGTCGGTGATAGCGCCGGCAATCGGTGTCGGCCCGTCCGTGCCATCGGTGTCGAGAGACAGCACGACCTGGCCCGCGGCCGAGATGCCCAGTGCGGCGCTCAACGCAAACTCCTGATTCGGGCCGCCCTCGCCGCCGGGCGTGTCAAGAGTCACCGTTGTCTCTCCTCCTGCGATGAGCGCCGCGGCGCCGGCGGGCATGGCTGCCAGCCTCGCGCCGAAGGCCCGGCCCTCCTCGGTACTGTCGCCCTCCAGTTCACAGCTGAGAACGTGAGGCGTGAAGCCCAGGCGTGCGGCCGCGTCTGCAGCCGCACGGCACACCTCGCCGGTCTTCATGAGCAGAAAGGTGTGTACCGGCCGGTCTCCGAAGTCCCTCGGATTCTCCAGGTCGGGAGTCGCCTCGCGCAGGTACTGGACGACCGAAGCCGGCATTCGTTCCCAGAGGTGGTAGCATGTGAGCACCCTCCGGGCATCCTCGAACGTGGATGTGTCCGGCACCGTAGGGCAGGTGATGTAGTCATAGGGGTCGCCCGTCACATCTGAGACGGTGAGATTGACGATTTCGGCGGGGAAGATGGCGAGCGCCAGGCGGCCGCCCTTGAATTGCGAAAGGTGCTTGCGGACGGCGTTTATCTCCCGGATGCTCGCTCCGCACTCCAGCAGCAGGCGGTGCACCTCGCGCTTCTCCTGCAGGGTGACGCCAGCGACCGGGTACGGCGCGAGCGCTGAGCTTCCTCCCGTGATGGCGCAGATGGCGAGGTCGCCCTCCCGCATCTGCCGCGCCATGCGCACCATGTCCTGTGCCGCCGCGAACCCTCGCTCGTCCGGCAGCGGGTGGCTGGCCTCCCTGAGGTGGACGATGCGCGTGCCCGATTCCTGTCCGGCCTTGACGATGACGAGGCTGTCCGTGATGCGGTCGCCAAGCACGTCCTCGAGCGCGCGGGCTATCGGCAGGCTTGCCTTGCCGGCGCCGAGCACATAGACGCGCCGTCCGCGGGAGAGGTCGTACCTGAGGTCGCCGATGCTCAGCACATCGCCCTGCAATCGCACGAGGTCCCGGGTGACCCGGTAGGGGTCGACGCGTTGCAGCGTGTACTCGGCGATGTCGAGCGCCTTCTCCCGCAGGGAGCGGTTCCCGTGCGACAGCAGCTCTTCTCTGTTCTTGACGTACATCGTTGGCACACTGGCGGGCTGCGGCGCACGCGACCGAGCCTAGACTGGCCGCCTGAACGAGCGTCCGGCGTAGGTCGCGGCGGGGCCGAGCTCTTCCTCGATCTGCAGCAGCCGGTTGTACTTCGCCGTGCGCTCGCTTCGAACCGGCGCGCCGGTCTTGATCTGGCCGCCGTTGAGAGCGACGACGAGGTCGGCAATCATAGGGTCTTCAGTTTCGCCCGAGCGCTCGGAGACGCAGACACCGTAGCCGTTGCGGAACGCCATCGTCGCGGTCTCCATCGCCTCGGTGAGCGTGCCTATCTGGTTGACCTTCCACAGCACGGAATTGGCCGCCCCCATCTCGACACCCCGCGCAAGGCGGGCTTTGTTGGTGACGAAGAGGTCGTCCCCCACGATCTGCACTCCGGGCAGCGCGCGCGTTATCTCGGCGAAGCCCTCGTAGTCGTCCTCCTGCAGCGGGTCCTCGATTGAGACGATGGGGTACTCCGAGACGAGGTTCTTGAAGAACTGAATGACGCCATCGCGGCTGAGCTGCTTGCCTTCGAACTGGTACGTCTCGCTCCTGCGGTCGTAGAGGTGCGTGGCGGCGCAGTCGAACGCGTAGACTATCTTCGATTCGTAGCCGGACTGCCTCACCGCATCGCGCAGCAGGTTCAGAGCCTCGCGGACGTCGACGATGGGCGGAACCACGCCGCCTTCGTCGCCGACGTTGACGGCCAGCTTGCCGTAACGCGCGGCGGTCATCGGCCGCAGGATGGCGTTGATTTCGGCCGTTATCTGCAGCGCCTCGCTGAAAGTCTCGGCACCGACCGGCATCATGATGAACTCCTGGAAGCAGAGGTCGTTGGACGAGAGCTTGCCGCCGTTCACCAGGTTCATCATCGGCACTGGCAGCACGTGCGCCTCGGAGTTGAGGTAGCGGTAGAGCGGGAGCTCCAGCGTGGCGGCGGCCGCCCGCGCGACCGCGAGCGACGCGCCAAGTATGGCGTTGGCCCCGAGACGGCTCTTGTTGGGCGTGCCGTCGAGCGCCACCATGTCGAGGTCCAGCGCGCGCTGTTCCGTCACGTCCCGGTCGAGCAGCAGGTCGGCGATGGCGGTATTCACGTTGTGAATGGCCTTCGTCACGCCGTATCCGCCGTACCGCGTGCCCCCGTCGCGCATCTCGTAGGCTTCGTAGCTGCCCGTAGAGCGCCCACTGGGCACGTCGGCGCGTCCGCGCAGTTCGTCGTCCACCCACACGTCTACCTGGACGGTGGGTGTGCCGCGGCAGTCGATAATCTCACGAGCGTTGACATCGGTTATCCTGTTGTATTCAGACACGTCGAATCCTCCTCTGTGCTCCAGCGGGGCCGGAGATGTAGTGACGACACGAGGGCACACCTCTGTGCGCCGAGGCACATTGGGGTGGCCGGACGCCGAATGGTAACTCCCGAGTCTGCGACCGTCAACACGCACTGGAGGACGCCGCGTCGACCGGACCGGCCCGCGGGCACGGTGCGCGGAGGACCGTGTGGCCCGCAGCAGTCGCACCGCCGCGAACCGGGAGGACGCTTCGCGCGATAGACGGTCATTCCGTGCCGGGCACACGAGAACGGGAGACGCGCCGCGGCGCGCCTCCCGTTCTCTGGATTGTCCCGGGACCGACTACAGAATGGGTCCCGTGTAGTACATGATGAGGGGCTCGCGGTAGCGGGAGTTCATCTCCTGCCTCGCGGGCTTGCCTGAAGCGATAGCGACAATCTCCTCGAGCAGGCGCCGGCCGACCTGCTCAACAGTCTCCGTGCCTTCGATGATGGTCCCGGCGTAGACGTCGAAGTAGTCCCCCTGGCTGACATCCTGGGGGCTGCTGAACAGCTTCATCACCGGCACGGTGGCGATGCCGCCCACCGCGCACGTGTAGTTGTGGAACCTGGTGGGCAGTCCCGCTCCGTAGTTGAGGCTCATGACCTGGGCGCCGCCGCCGGCAAAGCCCAGGAATATCTGCGGGGTGTTGGCCGCGCCGTCCATGAAGTACATGCCGTGACCCGAGGGGCGCTCTCCCCATTCGAGCGCTCCGGCAATCTGGCTCTTACCGCTCTTCGCGATGGCTCCGAGCGACTTCTCTTCAAGGGTGGTCATCCCTCCGAGGATGTTGCCCGGGTTCGGCTGTGACCCGCGGATGTCCTCGCCCGTGGCCTTGATACGTGCTTCCAGCCTGTCGGAGAACTCCACGATGCGTGCCGCGACCTTGTCGTTGACCGCCCGCCGGGCGAGGAGGTGCTCCGCTCCGATTATCTCGGTGGTCTCCGAGAAGATGAACGTACCTCCTGCCGCCACCAGTGCGTCTGCCGCCCAGCCCACGGCCGGGTTGCAGGCCATGATGGAGGCGGGCGTCGAACCCGTGCACTTCGAGGCGTACACGAGGTGGCTGAGGTCGAATGCTTCGCGTTGCAGCAGCGATGAGTCGGCACGCATCTGCCGGGCGACCCTGATGCCCTTCGCCACGGCGTTCTCGTACGTGCCCTCGCGTTCGATGGTGATGAGCTCCACCGGCTTGCCGGAGCGGGCGATGCCCTCGGCGATGGGCGCGGCCGGCGGGCCGTCACAGCCGATGCCTACGACGATGACGGCGGCCGTGTTGGGGTTGCAGCCCAGCCCCACGAGCGTCCGGTGTACCATCGCCTTGTCCGACGGTATGTTGACGCACGCGGCGTTGTGGGTCAGCGCCACGACGTTTCCCCCAACCTCGGTGGCGATGCGGTCCGCCAGTTCGTTGCCGCACTGCACCGCTGGTATGACCGCTACGTAGTTTCGCGCGCCGACGCTGCCGCCGGGTCGCGGGAATCCCATGAACTCCATCGTGTTCCTCCCTCCGATGCTGCTACAGCAGCGGCCCCGTGTAGTACATGACGAGCAGCTCACGGTAGCGTGAGCTCATCTCCTGCCTCGCGGGCTTCCCGGATGCCACCGCCGCCAGCTCCGCCAGGATGCGCTGTCCCACGTCCGCCACCGTCTCCTTGCCTTCGATGATGGTGCCCGCGTAGACGTCGAAGTACTCCATCTGCTCGACGTCCTGCGGGCTGCTGAAAATCTTGAGGCAGGGGACGATGGGAAGGCCTCCGACGGCTACCGTGTAGTTGTGCAGTTTGGTCGGGAGGCCGGCGCCGTAGTTCAGGGTCATGACCTGCGCGCCGCCGGCGGCGAAGCCGAGAAATATCTGCGGTGTGTTGGCCGAGCCGTCCATGAAGTACAGGCCGTGGCCGGACGGCCGCTCGCTCCACTCCAGCACGCCGTCTATCTTGCCGTGTCCGCTCTTGGCGATGGCGCCGAGCGACTTCTCCTCCAGCGTCGTCATGCCTCCGATGATGTTGGCCGGCACGGGCTGTGAGCCACGTATGTCGATGCCGGTGGCCTTGATGCGGTCTTCCATGCGGTTGACGACCTCGAGGATGCGGCGCGAGACCTCGGGGGTCCTGCCCCTGCGCGCGAGCAGGTGCTCGGCGCCGATAGCCTCCGCCGTCTCGGAGAAGAGGAACGTGCCGCCGCTCTCCACGAGCTTCTCGGCTGCCCAGCCGACCGCCGGGTTGCACGCCATGATGGAGGCGGGAGTTGACCCGGTGCACTTGGAGCCGACGGTCAGGTAGCTGATGTCGAACCCCTCCCGCTTCAACCGCGCGGCATCGGACAGCATCCGCTTCGCGGCGTTGACACCCTTCGCCAGCGCGTTGTCGTAGCTGCCCTCTCGGTCGATGGTGACGAGCTCGACCGGCTTCTTCGAGGAGGCAATGCCTTCCGCGACACGGTCGGCCGGGATGCCGTCGCACCCCACGCCCACCACGATGGCCCCGGACACATTGGGATTCCGGCCGAGGCCTATGAGCGTGCGCTCTATCATGTCCTTGTCGGGCTGGATGTTGACGCAGGCGCCGTTGTGGGGCAGTGCGACGACCCCGCCTCCAACCTCGGAGGCGATGCGGTCGGCCAGCTCGTTGTCACATTGCACGGCCGGTATCACGGCGACGTAGTTGCGCGCTCCCGCGCTCCCATCCGGTCGGGGAAATCCCATGAACTCCATCTCTCTCCTCCTTCTTCCGGCTGCCGCGAACGGATTCCTCGGGTGAGGCGTTCTTGTGGCCTCGCGCTGCTACATGTACCAGCCGTTCACGGTCCAGCCTGCGTCGACGGGCAGATTCACGCCGGTGATGTTCCTTGCCTCCTCCGACGCGAGGAACAGCGTGGCGAAGGCGATGTCCTCAGGCGTGCTCATCCTCCCGAGCGGCGTGCGGTGCAGCACCGCCTCCTCCTTCACCTTGCCTTGCTTCACGAAGTTCTTGACCAGGTCGGTCAGCACGTAGCCGGGGGCCACCGCATTCACATTGATGTTGTACTTCGCCAGCTCGACGGCCAGCACCATCGTGAGATTGATGACCGCGGCCTTCGAGGTCGCGTAGGCGGTTCGGTATATCTGCCCCGTCAGGCCGGCAATCGACGAGATGTTCACTATCTTCCCGGCCTTCTGCTCGATCATCCACTTTGCCGCGGCCTTCGAGCACACGTAAGTGCCACGGAGGTTGGTCGCCATCACGCGGTCCCAGTCGGCAGTCGACTGTTCGAGCAGTGGCATGATGGGCTGGCTGATGCCGGCGTTGTTCACGAGCACGTCGAGCCCACCCAGGTCTCTGACGACACGGTCGACCATCGACTTGACCTGCTCCTCGTCGGTGACGCTCGCCTCGATGGCGATTGCCTTGACCTTGAACTCACGCGCCTGCGCCGCCGTCTCCTCAGCCGTGGCCATGTGCGCGGCGTTGACCGCTACCGAGGCGCCTTCGCGTGCGAACGCGAGCGCAATCGCCTGACCGATGCCGCGGCCGCCTCCCGTTACGAGCACCTTCTTGCCTGCAAACCGCATGATGCCTCCTTCCCTCACTACGTGAGTCCCTGCCGCACGGTCTCGACGAGGTCTCGCACCGCCTCGTCGAGCGTGTACGAAGCCTGCCAGCCCCAATCGCGGCAGGCGAGACGGTCGTCCATCCTTCTCTGGATATTGCCGTATTGCGTGTCCATGACGCGCTGGTAGTCGGCGTCAAACTCGTAGCTGATGCGGGCACCGGGCACATGCCTCCGCACCGCGTCAACTATCTCTTCCGTCGAGGCCGAGAAGCCGTCCAGGTTGTAGCAGCGGGTCGTGAGTGAGGAGTCGGCCGCATCGCCAAGCCTGATGAGGCTCAGCGCGGCATCTTTGACGTAGATGAAGCGAAGGCGCAGGTCCCTGCTGACCTTCAGCACGTACGGATTACCCTTCGCGCACTCTTCGATGACAAGCGACGTGTAGGCGCTCCAGCCGGAACCCGCGACCCGGCCGGGGCCCAGGATGGAGAGGAACCTGGCGGCGCGGAAGTCGACGTTGTAGCGCCGGTGGTAGTACTCACCGAGGCGCTCGCTGCACACCTTGGTGACGCCGTACATGGTGACCGGCATCTGCGCGTAGTTGTTCGGGCAGTCCTCCGGCAGGCCGGGCGGGAAGGTCGCCGTCGTGCTCGAGTAGACGACGGTGCCGACGTTGAACAGCCGTGCGGCTTCGAGCACGTTCACGGTGCCGCCGACGTTCACCGCAT
The DNA here is from genome assembly GCA_023229725.1 of Dehalococcoidia bacterium. Taxonomy (GTDB): domain Bacteria; phylum Chloroflexota; class Dehalococcoidia; order GIF9; family AB-539-J10; genus SKVJ01. Next base: position 10,553 of record JALNYR010000069.1, read on the forward strand.
AGGCCGTGGCGTGCGCCTGCTCGCTCGCGGGCGGCATGAGGGCTCCGATGTGGTAGATGGTGTCCGGGCGCGTGGTCCGTACGCCGTCCGTCACTTCGGCCCAGTTGGACAGGTCCGCCCGCACAACGGAGACGCGGTCCCGGATGTCCGCCGGCAGCCGAGACGCCGGTGCGACATCCATTATGGAGACCGTGTCCCCTCGCGCCAGCAACAGCCGCGAGAGCTGGCGGCCGACCATGCCCGCCCCTCCCGTGATGAGGCAGTTCGCCATGGAACTACTTCCCTTTGAGTCCGAGCAAGGCCTCCAGCCGCGGGTCTTGCCTCCAGATGTTGAAGTTGTAGAACCCCAGCGCTTCGCCCTTCGTGACTTTGCCCGAAGCTACTGCGAGCACTTCGTCCAAGATGCGCTGGCCGACCGACTCGATGGACTCGGTGCCGTCCATGACGGTGGAGGCGTTCACGTCCATGTCTTCGGACATGCGCGCCCACGTCTCCGGGTGGCCTGTCACCTTCACGAGCGGGCAGATGGCGTGGCCGAAGCTGCCGCCCCTGCCCGTGGCAAAGACGATGATGTTGGCGCCCGCTGCCGCCTGGTAGGTCATGGCCTGCAGCTCTATGTGGATGCCCTCCTGCAGGTAGAATCCCGGAGCATCGGGCACCTGTTCGAGGATGTCGGGACGGACCTTGAGCACGCCGGACACCGGCCGGTGGCCGCTCTTGTGGACCGCGCCCAGCGACTTCTCTTCAAGCGTGGTGAGTCCGCCCAGCACGTTGCCGCCGCACATGAAGTCCACGCTTGCCCCGGGCACCGTCCACCGCTTCTCCTCGTCGCCGACCCAGTTGAGGATGTCTCGTCTCACGCTCTCGTTGACGGCTCTCTTCGCCAGCTCTTCCTCGGCCCCGATGGCCTCGATGGGTTCTATCATGAGCACCCTCGCGCCGGCATCGACCATTCTATCTGACATAACGCCTATGGACGGGTTGGCTGCTATACCGCTCGTCGTGTCGGAGCCGCCGCACTTGACGCCGACCACCAGCTTGCCGATGTCGACAGTCGTTCGCCGCTCCCGGGCGGCATCGCGGGCCATGGCCTCGACTGCCGCGCGACCGCGCGCAATCGCGGCGCGGGTGTTGCCTATCTCCTGGATGTTGATGATGGTGACCGGCTTGCCGGTCCTGGCTATCTGCTCGGCCATCGGCTCAGGCCGCTGTCCCTCGCATCCCATGACGACGAGCACCACGCCGTGGATGTTCGGATTGATGCATACGCCGACAATCGTGGGAACGACCTCTATGGCGATGCACCCGTGGTAGTGTGTCACGGCGACTGCGCCCGGGATGCCCTCGGCCATCTGCCGTGCCGCCGGCTCTCCACAGTCGCACACCGCCAGCACGAGCACTGTGTTGCGGACGCCCGCGCGCCCGTCTCTTCTCACGTATCCCTGGAATTGCACGTTGTTCTCCTTCGCCGGTGTGTTAGCCCGCCTGCTTGTGGCCGAGCATGTTCTTGGTCAGCGGCATGCGGTCACTCTCCACGTTGTGGATGTGAACGTAGTCGCCGGTGTGGATAGGGACCGATGCACTGCCTATCTTGGCCCCGTACTTGATGATGTTCTGGCCGGCCGCGATGTCGGCCAGAGCAATCTTGTGGCCGAGAGGCAGGGAATCGTTCGCCCGGAGGTGTTGCACTACCGCACGGGTCGTGGACAGCACCTCAACCTCGTCTCCTGCACGCACTTCGGTGAGCGCGGTCGCGACGTTGTCGCGCGGGTCCATGGTGATTGCCTTCTTCATCCCGTAGTCCTCCTCGATGATGATGCGTGCCGCAAATTGTGTCGCACGCCGATGGCCGTCGCAGCCCCGGCGTTCTGCATCGCGAACGGATTCCCGGAGGAAGAGGCAGCCCCTTTCTCCGGGCAAACCCGTTCTGACCGGACCGGATTGTGGGTGGGTCCGGCTCTACTTCGTGATGGCCTTGAGTTGCGCCTCCGAGATGAGCCCCTCGTCGAACGCTATCTCCGCGGTCCAGCGCGCCGCATTGCCGCAGACCTCAGGACACACGGTGCTGTGGCCGCCGGCCTCGTCGAACTTCCTCATCTCGTCGGGGTCGGGCATGAAGAAGGGGCGACCGAACAGCCTGGAATGCAGCTCGCGGCACACGACGGTACCGTACCTGGCGATGAACCTGTCGTGCAACTTCCGTGCCGTGGCGAAGCTGACGAAACGGAGCCGGTCGGGGTCGGCGAAGTTGCCTCGCTCGCGACCGCGCAGACCGCTCAGGAAGGCGATGCCGCCGGAATAGGCGCCGCAGCCAGCGTCGCCCATCAGCGCACTGCCGCCCGCGAAGCCGCTCAGCGCCTTGAACACGGCGTCATCGGGCATGTGGAACGCGTCCTGCAGCGCCGCGAGGACGCACTGCGGGCAACCGCGGTAGGTCTGCTCGTAGTGGTATGCCAGGTCGTAGGCTTTCTGCAGGACTTGCTCTTTCGCCTTCTCGTCCATGGTTCTCCTCACCGTTCGCTCATGGGCCTAGTGGACGACATCCCTTGTCCAGATGTCGACGTACATGCCTATCTTGAGCGACTCGGCCTTCGTCATCTTGCCCGATGCGACGTCGAGGATCTCCTTGTAGAGACGGGCGCCGCGCTCCTCGCG
>JALNYR010000070.1 GCA_023229725.1 Dehalococcoidia bacterium
ATGGGGAAGCAGTAGTTCACAAGGCGGTCGATGATGTGGTAGAGAAGGTATCCCGAGCTTCGGCCGAGGTAGGCGGCGCGGCTCTCGTCACTCATCAGGCATTCGCGGAAGAGTGCCGACAGGGGCTTCAGGTCGCCGTTGCAGTGAACCGTGACGACGTAGTCCTCGCCGATGAAGACATCGACCTCGCTCGGACGCGTGATGCGGTTCTGTTTGTCGAAGACGGGGAACTGCATGACGATGAAGAGGTGGTCGTCGTCCTCATCTATCTTCGGGCGCTGGGCGCGGCTGAGGACGTCGTCGATTTCCAGCGGATGGAAGCCGTACTTCTCCTCGAGGTACTCGCCCTCGGCCTCGGTGGGCTTCTCTATGTAGACCCAGGTGGGCTTCCCCTCGGAGATGCTCTGAACCCTGAGTTCCTGGTCTTCAGCTATAGACATTCTTGGCGATTCTCCGCACTGATGAACGACGCGGGTATTGTATCACCGGCAAGTTCAGAGCGAACAGAGAGAGAGAATCGCGCGCCACGAATGAGATCCGCTTGACACGCCCTGGCCGCGTTCTGTACTATATCCGGGCTCGCACCTTAACAGCTGAATAGTGGAAGGAAGGTTCTTTAAACTGAGAGCTTGATCCTGGCTCAGGATGAACGTTGGCGGTGCGCTTTATGCATGCAAGTCGTACGGAACCATGGTTCTCGGATCACGGTTCAGTGGCGGACGGCTGAGTAACACGTGGGTAACCTACCCGTGAGCGGGGGATAACTTACCGAAAGGTACGCTAATACCGCATGGTGTGCAACTGCTCAAGCAGTTTCACTAAAGCCGCAAGGCACTCACGGATGGGCCTGCGGCCGATCAGCTAGTTGGTGAGGTAACGGCCCACCAAGGCAGTGATCGGTAGCTGGTCTGAGAGGATGTCCAGCCAGATGGGGACTGAGACACGGCCCCAACTCCTACGGGAGGCAGCAGCAAGGAATATTGGGCAATGGGCGAAAGCCTGACCCAGCGACACCGCGTGGGGGATGAAGGTTCTCGGATCGTAAACCCCTTTTCTCAGGGAAGATAATGACGGTACCTGAGGAATAAGTCTCGGCCAACTACGTGCCAGCAGCCGCGGTAATACGTAGGAGGCGAACGTTATCCGGATTTACTGGGCGTAAAGAGAGCGTAGGCGGTTTCCCAAGTCGGGTGCGAAATCTCTTGACTCAATCAGGAGGGGCTATCCGATACTGGGTGACTCGAGGGCGGCAGAAGGAAACGGAATTCCGAGTGTAGCGGTGAAATGCGTTGATATTCGGAGGAACACCAGTGGCGAAGGCGGTTTCCTAGGCTGTTCCTGACGCTGAGGCTCGAAAGCGTGGGGAGCGAAGCGGATTAGATACCCGCGTAGTCCACGCCCTAAACGGTGAACACTAGATATGGGGAGTATCGACCCTCCTCGTGTCGAAGCCAACGCTTTAAGTGTTCCGCCTGGGGAGTACGGCCGCAAGGCTAAAACTCAAAGGAATTGACGGGGGCCCGCACAAGCAGCGGAGCGTGTGGTTTAATTCGATGCTACACGAAGAACCTTACCAGGGCTTGACATGTTGGAAGTAGGGACCCGAAAGGGCGACGACCTGTATCCAGTCAGGAGCCTTCACAGGTGCTGCATGGCTGTCGTCAGCTCGTGCCGTGAGGTGTTGGGTTAAGTCCCGCAACGAGCGCAACCCTCGTCCTATGTTGATTTCTCATAGGATACTGCCCTGTACAGCAGGGAGGAAGGTGGGGATGACGTCAAGTCAGCATGGCCTTTATGCCCTGGGCCACACACACGCTACAATGGGTGGTACAGAGGGTTGCCACGGAGCAATCCGGAGCTAATCCCTTAAAACCATCCTCAGTTCGGATTGCAGGCTGCAATCGCCTGCATGAAGCCGGAGCTGCTAGTAACCGCAGGTCAGCTATACTGCGGTGAATACGTTCTCGGGCCTTGTACACACCGCCCGTCACGCCATGGGAGCCGGATACACCTGAAGTCGATGGGCCAACCCTTACGGGAGGCAGTCGCCGAGGGTGGAGCTGGTGACTGTGACGAAGTCGTAACAAGGCAGCCGTACGGGAACGTGTGGCTGAATCACCTCCTTTCTAGGGATTCTCGGGACGCTGTCCCGGAGTTCCAGGTCGTTCGACGGGTCTTCGACCTGTCGTGTACTCTGTAACTTCCTTCCTTCCACTATTCAGCAGTTAAGGTGCGCTTTTGTTTGTCATCTTCCCGCCTTCTCTGCCTTCCTATCATGCTGTCCCTTGGCCGTCTATGCCTCATTCCCCCGTTCCCTCTGTTGACCTGCTGTCTACAAAGGTCGTACCATTCGGTCAACCGGGGCTTCGCCCCTATGGACAATAGACCGATGAGAAGGGAACATGGACTACATATATATACTCGTGGGGCTCTCCCTCGTGTTGGGGGGCCTTGTCGGATACTACGTTCGACAACTCGTTGCCAATCAGCAGATCCGCAGCACCCGGAAGGAGGCCGAAAGGCTTCTAACTGAGGCAACCACCCGGCACCGCGAATTGCTGCGCGATGCCCGGGAAGAGGCAAGGAAGGTTCGCAACGCCGCCGAGGCGGAGAACAAGGAACACCGCCTCCAACTCCAGAGACTCGAGAATCGCCTCGATCAGAAAGAGGCAGCCATAGAGCGGAAGTTGTCCGCCATCGGACGCCGCGAGCATGAACTCGACGACCGTGCCAAGGAGCTCGACCACGAGAGAGACGAGATCGAGGCTCTGAGAGGGAAGGAAGTCGAGAAGCTCGAGGAGCTATCGGGCATAACGACCGAGGAAGCGCGGCGTCTCTTGCTTGAGACGCTCGAAACCGAGGTCAAGGACGATGCGGCGCGGCGCGTTCGCACCTGGGAGAACCAGGTACGCGAGGACGCGGACCGCTCGGCGCACTTCATCCTCGCCACTGCCATTCAGCGCTGCACGGCCGATGTTGTCGGCGAGACCACTGTATCGACCGTCGCCTTGCCCTCCGATGAGATGAAAGGACGGCTCATCGGTCGTGAGGGAAGGAACATACGCGCCCTCGAACAGGCGACAGGAGTCGATCTCATTATCGACGACACGCCGGAGATGGTCACCATCTCCAGCTTCGCTCCCGTCAGACGCGAAGTTGCCAGGATTGCGCTCAACAAGCTCATCCTGGATGGTCGTATCCATCCTGCCCGGATCGAAGAGGTCGTCGAGAAGGCCAAGGCCGAGGTGGAAGCGACCATCAAGACCGAGGGCGAGAACGCCTGCTTCGAAGCAGCCGTTCCCGGAGTACATCCCGAGCTGGTGAAGCTCATCGGGCAACTGAAGTACCGCAGCAGCTACGGTCAGAACGTTCTGCAGCACAGCCTCGAGGTGTCGTACCTCTCCGGCATGATTGCCGATGAAATCGGCTCTGATGGCGCGATGGCGCGCAAGGCAGGCCTCCTGCACGACATCGGGAAGGCTGTCGACTTCGAGGTAGAAGGCTCGCACGCCTCCATCGGGGCGAACCTGGCCCGCCAGTGGGACAAGTCCGAAGAGGTCGCACAGGCAATCGGCGAACACCACGGAGAAGTCTCTACTACGAGCACGCTCGGATTCATCGTCGCGGCCGCGGACGCCATCAGCGGTTCACGACCAGGCGCGCGTCGCGAGTCCCTCGACCAGTACTTGAAGCGCATCAGAGAGTTGGAAGACATCGCGACCGGTTTCGAAGGCGTCGACAAGGCATACGCAATCCAGGCCGGGCGCGAGGTTCGCGTTCTCGTCAAGCCGGAAGAGACCGACGACCTTGGCGCGATGCGGCTGGCTCGTGACATCTCCAAGAGAATCGAGGAGTGCCTGACCTACCCCGGGCAGATACGTGTCGTCGTGGCCCGGCAGACGACTGCCGTGGAGTATGCGAAGTAGAAGTCGCCGGAATCACGCGTGAAAGTCCTTGTAATCGGCGACGTCATCGGCAGCCCGGGACGGCGGGCAGTGTCGCACCTGCTACCGGGCCTCCGGCGTGACTACGACATAGACTACGTCGTCGCCAACGGCGAGAACGTCGCCGGCGGGCTTGGCATCACCAGGAGCACTCTTGCTGAGCTGTGCGCCGCAGGCGTGGACGTCGTCACCTCGGGCAACCACATCTGGCACCATCCCGAGATCATCGACTACCTTGCGGACAGCCACCCCATTGTCCGACCTCTGAACTACCCCCCGGCCGCCCCGGGCCGAGGCACGCATCTCATCGGTGGGTTGCTCGTGGTGAGTCTCATCGGGCGCACCTTCATGGCGAACTACGATTGCCCTTTCCGTGCGATGGATGCTCTCCTGGCGGCGCCTCCCGAGGGCACACGGGTCATCGTCGTCGACTTCCACGCCGAGGCGACCTCGGAGAAGGTCGCGCTTGGTCGCTACCTGGACGGCAGAGTCGCAGCAGTCCTGGGAACGCACACGCACGTCGGAACGATTGATGCCCGCGTCCTTCCGGGCGGCACGGCATACGTGACCGACATCGGCATGGTGGGGCCTGTCGACTCCGTCATCGGTGTCGACCCGGCAGAGGTCATCCAGCGGTTCCTGACTCAGATTCCCGGGAGACTGGCGGTGGGCAAGGGACCGGTTGATTTCACTGCCATGGTGGTGTCGATTGATGACGCCACCGGCCGAGCCGTCGATATCCAGCGCCTCAGGGAGACTGTCGACTAGCCAGCCGTCTCGCAGCGGCGTCCGCGGACGATGCGCGGGATGCCGGCGAGGTCGGGGATGGCTTGAACGTCCTTCCAGCAATGGCTACTGGATAGCAGCCCTGCCACTTCGTCCGCCTGTCCGAAGCCGACCTCAAGCAGCAGCCAACCTTCCGGCAGCAGCAGGCGAGGTGCATCCGCGACCAGCCGGCGGATGGTCGACAGACCGTCGCATCCGCCATCGAGCGCAAAGACCGGCTCGTGGTCGCGCACTTCCCCGCTCAGCAGTGGGATGTCCGCGCTCCGAACGTACGGCAAGTTGGCCAGCACGCCGCCGAATACCCGGGCAAAGGGCGCACCGAGATTGCACCGTACGAGCTGGACCCGTTTCCCGGCGGGGAAGCTGCCGCAATTCGCTCTGGCGACGTCCAGTGCCGGCTGTGACGCATCGCAGGCCGCCACACGGCAGCCGGGAATCTCCTCGGCGAGCGTGAGGGCGAGCGCGCCGCTCCCTGTTCCGATGTCGGCAAGCCGCAGTGTTCCTTCCAGTCGTGGCATGCCCTCGGAGAGTGTCCTGGCGACCTCCACGAGAAGCTCCGTTTCAGGACGCGGGATGAGGACTCGGGCGTCCACGGCGAAGCGGCGACCATAGAACCACGCCTCCGCCAGAACGTACTGCAACGGCTCGCCGCGCAGGCGCCGCTCCAGAAGTCGAGAGGCATGTGCTAGTGAATCAGCGGTGGGCCGTGTACTCAGGGATGACAGCAGCGCTTCCCGGGTCAGTCCGGTTACGTGCTGCAAGAGCAGCGAGGCCTCCTGCTGCGGCGAGTCGATTGCTGCGGCTGAGAGTGCATCGGACAGGCAGCAGAGAGCTGCCTGTATGCTAAGACACAACGGCAGCTTGCTGCAGTGCAGCGGCGGCAAGCGCGTCGATGAGTTCATCCAGTTCCCCATCGAGCATGCGTTCGATGTTGTGGAAGTTCTGGTCGAGCCTGTGGTCCGTGATCCGGTCCTGCGGGAAGTTGTAGGTGCGGATCTTCTCGGAGCGGTCGCCGGTACCGACCTGACTGCGGCGGTCGCGGTCCTGTTTGTCGATCTGCTCGCGGTTCTTGAGGTCGAAGAGGCGCGCGCGCAGGACGGCCATCGCCTTCACGCGGTTCTTCAGCTGAGAGCGCTCGTCCTGGCACACCGACACGATGCCGGTGGGGATGTGTGTGAGACGCACCGCGGTGGCGACCTTGTTGACGTTCTGGCCGCCGGCGCCGCCGGAATGGAAGATGTCTGTCCGAATGTCGTCGGGGTTCACCTCGACCTCGATTTCCTCGACCTGGGGAAGCACGGCGACGGTTGCGGCGGACGTGTGGATTCTTCCCGATGCCTCCGTGAGGGGAACGCGCTGCACCCTGTGCACACCGCGTTCATACTTCAGCCTGCTGTACACGCCGGCGCCGCGTACCTCGAAGATGATCTCTTTGAATCCCTTGGCTCCGCTGAGCGTGCTATCGACAACTTCGAGCTCCCAACCCCTGCGCTGCGCGTAGCGAGAGTACATCCTGAAGAGGTCGGCCGCGAAGAGAGACGCTTCCTCGCCTCCGGTACCTCCGCGCAGTTCGACGATGACGTTCTTACTGTCGTTGGGGTCTGTCTCCAGCAGAAACTGCCGCAGCGCTTCCTCGGCTGAGGCATAACGCGCCTCGACGGCGGTCAACTCATCTCTCACGACGTGGCGCATCTCTGCGTCGGTTGTCTCCTGGAGAAGCTCGCGAACCTCCTGGAGTTCGTGCTCCGCCGCAAGGTAGGCTTCGTGGGCGGCAGCGGCGCTTTCAAGAGAGGCGTGTTCCTTGGCGAGGACCTGCAGCCTTGCAGGGTTGGTTGCGACAGCCTGGTCGGCCATCAGTCCTTCAATCTCGCGGTATCGTGCGAGCATCCTGTCGAGTTTCTCGTAGGCCATCAGGGAGTCTCCTTGCTGTCGAACAACGGATTGTAGTATACAGCGGGAATCGCCTCAACGCGCCTGCGGAGAACTGACGAGGGTCAGAGGTCTTCGTGGGCGGCGGCGAGGTTTTCCATGGCCCGGGTGTATGCATCCAGCGTGTGTTCGTCATGCAGCACGAAGGTCACACGCTGCACGGGAAGCGGGCGCTCCGACAAGAAGCGAGCGACGGTGCGCAGGGCCACTCGCGCAGCTTGGTCCACCGGGTAGCCATACGCGCCGGTGCTTATCGATGGGAACGCCACCGTTGTGAGCGCGAGGCCGCGGGCGAGTTCCAGAGAGCTCCGGTAGGCGCCGGCAAGGACGTCCGGCTCACCCCTTGTCCCTCCCTGCCAGATGGGTCCGACGGTGTGGATTACGAAGCGGGCTGGCAGCCTGCCGGCCGTAGTCGCCACCGCGCGACCCGGAGGCAATCGTCCTTGCGAGGCAAGGATGGTCCGGCATTCTTGGAGTATCGCCGGACCCCCGGCCCGGTGTATCGCTCCGTCGACTCCCCCTCCTCCGAGAAGGCCTGAGTTGGCGGCGTTTACGATGGCGTCGGCTGCCACACGTGTGATGTCTCCCTGTGTGAGGACCAGCATTGTCGGACCCAGCTGCAGTTCTTTCATCGGCGTATTCCCGACTGCCGCGACGCGCACCGTCGGCGCGGGGCGACCCGACTGCCGACGGGAACGACCGGAGGATGGCTCAGCGCTGCGTTGCCGGTCGACTCCGCAGCGAATATAATACTGCACCAGAGCGCGCCACAGCGCACAAGGAGGAAGGCACCCAATGGCACTGAAGACAGCTCAACAGTACATCGACAGCCTGCGTAAGCTGAAGTCGGATGTCTGGCTCTTCGGCGAAAGGATCGACAACTTCGTCGACCATCCGATTGTTCGTCCCTCCATCAACGCCATCGCACTCAGCTACAAGGTGGCGCACGAACCGGAGTACGAAGACCTGGCAACGACCACGTCGACTCTCACGGGTGAGAAGATCAACCGCTTCACCTCCCTCTTCATGAGCACGGACGATCTGGTCAAGAAGGTGAAGCTGCAGCGACTGCTCGGGCAGCGCACCGGCTGTTGTTTCCAGCGCTGCGTCGGGATGGATGCCATCAACGCGGTGTTCAGCACGACGTACGAGACGGATGAGAAGCACAAGACGGAGTACCACGCGCGCTTCAAGGAATGGCTCAAGTACATCCAGCAGAATGATCTTTGCGTCCAGGGCGCCATGACGGACGTGAAGGGCGACAGGGCCCTGAGGCCGAGTCAGCAGCCGGACCCGGACATGTTTGTCCATATCGTGGAACGCCGCAAAGATGGCATCGTCATTCGGGGCGCCAAAGCCCACCAGACCGGTAGCGTCAACTCGCACGAGATGCTCATCATGCCAACCCTCACCATGAGGGAGGGCGATGAGGACTACTCCGTGTGCTGCGCGCTGCCGTCTGATTCCAAGGGCGTGCACTTCATCTACGGCCGCCAGTCCTGCGACAAACGCAAGCTGGAGAAAGGCGACATCGACGTCGGCAACTACCAGTTCGGCGGCCAGGAAGCCTTGACGGTTCTGGACGACGTGTTCGTGCCGTGGAAGAGGGTCTTCATGTGCGGGGAGACGGACTTCTCGGGTATGGTTGTCGAACGTTTTGCGAGCTACCACCGCCAGAGCTATGGCGGCTGCAAGCCGGGCATCGGCGACGTGCTGGTGGGCGCCACCGCCGCCATGACCGACTACAACAACGTTGCCAAGGCAGGGCACGTGCGTGACAAGATCGCCGAGATGAATCACCTCATCGAGACTCTGCATGCTTGCGGCCTGGCTGCTTCGACCCAGGGTACAAAGACGAAGGCGGGCAACTACCAGCCCGATATCCTGCTGGCGAACGTCTGCAAGATGAACGTGACGCGGTACCCGTACGAGCTGTGCCGCCTCGCGGAAGATCTGGCCGGCGGCGCTCTCGTCACGATTCCGTCGGAGTGCGACCTGCGCAGTCCCGAAGTCGGTAAGTACGTGCAGAAGTACTTCAAGGGCGCCGGCAGCGTGTCGGCCGAGGAGCGCCTGCGCATGCTGTCGCTCATCAACAGCATGACATTCGGGCTCACGGCACCGAGCTACCGGACCGAGTCGATGCACGGAGCGGGCTCGCCTCAGGCGCAGAAGGTCATGATCGAGCGCCAATCCAACATGGAACAGAAGAAGAAACTGGCCAGGAAGCTCGCCGGCATCGAGGAACGCGAGAAGCTGACCGACTAGTCTTCCCTGCTTGTGATGACACGAGACGGGCGGCTTCAGCCGCCCGTCTCTGTGTATAATGGCGCCAGCTTCTGCAGTGCTCCACCGTCGCTCGTAACCGTGCTGCAGACGGGAGGTTGACATGGCTGAGAAGTACGACGTGCAGGTAACCCTCCTTGCCATCACCCCGGAGGCCGAGCGCCTCATAGAGTCAGCCGGTCGCCTCTGCTGGGCCACCCAGGACAAGACGGGCACGGTGCCGGACCGCATTCAGCGATGGCTTGAGATAGGCCACGAGTCGATGGTTGAGCACGCATCCGCCTCCTTTCTGATTCGCGGCAGCAGGGCGATGACCCACGAGCTGGTGCGGCACCGCCTTGCGAGCTACAGTCAGCGGAGTCAGCGGTACGTGCGGGAGACCGAACCGTCGTACCTCGTTCCTCCCGAAGTACGGGCTTCGGCCGCTGCCGTCGAGGCGTACACGAGCGCCATGGAGTCCGCCTGGAAGGCGTATGCCGCACTGCTCAAGTCCGGCCTGAAGCCGGAGATCGCGCGCTACGTTCTGCCCAACTCCTGCTACACGGACATCGTCTGTACGTGGAACTTCCGCGAACTGCGGCACATCATCAGGCTCCGGACATCGCCGAGGGCGCTTCCTGAGATCCGCGACGTCGCCGAGGCGCTGCGCGCCATCATGAAGAGGGAAGCGCCGCAGGTTTTCGAGGACTTGTAGCGGGGGGGGGCGTTCCGGGTGGGCCGTCACTCCTGGGCGACGGCGATGTCGGAAATTGTTCCGCCTGAGAGACGGAGGATGTCCTGCGGCTTGAGACGCACCAGCCTGGTTCGCACGCCGCCGCCGCACCAGACGTGCTCCATCGAGGCGACCTGCTTGTCGACATAGACGCTCAAGCGGCGCCTGTGCCCCACGGGAGGGATGCCGCCGGTGGGAAATCCCGTGGCCTTCTCCGCGATGACGTCGGGGGCAACCTCCAGACGCCGAACGCCGGCGGCAAGGGCGAGCCGGTGTTTGCTGACCATGTGGTCTCCCCGGACGACACCCACGACGAGGCGCTCGTCATCGCTCACGAACACGATAGTCTTCGCAATCGCCGCGAGTGGGAATCCGGTCGCCTCCGCGGCCTCGTTTGCGTGGTGCGTGGTGCTCTTCTCGACGAACTCGAAGTCGGCGTTGTTGGCCTTGAGGTATGCCGTCAGGTTCATGTGGCTCCCATGTGCGGCGGGCCACCTGAGCAGGAAGCGGCCCGCGCTCCAACAGTAGGATATGGTAGCAGACGTGCCGGTGGGAGATAACCAGGCCGCCCCTCGGGAGCGGCCGCACGGCCGGCGGTGCGAAGGCGACGAGCCTCGGCCCTGCGGCTCATGCGTTTGACCTTCTCAGACGGTATACTAGGGAATATGCTGATGAAACGGGAGGCTGCGGACATGCCCACTGAGAGGGTTGCCATATTCATCGACGGCAGCAACCTCTACCACGCGCTTGAGGCGACCGTGAAGCGCCATGACCTGAACTACGCCGACTTCGTCAAGACGCTCTGCGGCGACCGCGGGCTGTTTCGGACGTACTACTACAACGCGCTCCAGGATGTGGCGGCGCGGCCTGATGCATTTCGTGAGCAGCAGGAGTTTCTCGACACCCTGCGAAAGACGCCGTACCTTGAGGTCCGCCTCGGCATCATCAAGACCACCCAGGGGACGCAGATAGAGAAGGGCGTTGACATAATGCTCGCCACCGATTTGTTGTACTTCGCCTGGAACAACTTCTACGACACGGCCGTGCTGGTGAGCGGGGACGCGGATTTCGCCTATGCTCTGCAGGCGGTCAAGAACATGGGCAAGCACGTTGAAGTGGCCTACTTTGAGGGAGCCACGGCTCGGGAGCTGCTGAACGTGGCCGACGCGCGTCACCAGCTGGATGCGTCGTTCTTCACGAACCTGTGGACGACGCGCCGGCGCAAGAGGCGCAGAAGGGGAGCGGGCGGACAAGCCGCAGAGAGCGCCGCAACGCCGGCCGCCGAGGCGCGACCCGGCCAGACGCCCTAGCCCTCCCAGCGCTTGAAGACGAGCACCGCGTTCATGCCGCCGAACCCGAAGGACTGGGAGATGGCGATCTTCACGGCTATCTCGCGTTTCAGGTTCGGCACGTAGTCAAGGTCGCACTCGGGGTCAGGCGTCTCGTAGTTGATGGTGGGAGGAACAACGCCGTGCTCCAGCGTCAACGCCGTGAAGATGGCCTCCACGGCTCCGGAAGCGCTCCACATGTGCCCCAGCATCGACTTGTTTGAACTCACCATGAGCCGCTTCACGTGGCGACCGAACGCCTTCTTCAGCGCCATCGTCTCAGAGAGGTCGCCCAGTTGCGTGGCCGTTCCGTGCGCATTGACGTACTCCACGTCGGGCGGCGTGACGCCTGCGTCCTGCAACGCCAGCAGAATGCAGCGCGACTGGCTCTCGTACTCCGGTTTGGTCGCGTGGTAGGCGTCGATGTTCGAAGCGAACCCCGTGACTTCGGCGTAGATGTGCGCGCCACGCTCACGCGCGCGGCCGAGCTCTTCAAGCACGAGCACGCCTGAGCCCTCGCCATTCACGAAGCCGTCGCGGTTGAGCTCGAAGGGGCGGCTGGCGCGCTCCGGCTCGTCGTTGCGCGTTGAGGATGCTTTCAACCGGGCCATGCTGTCGATGAATATGGGCACGATCTGTGCTTCGGAGGCTCCGGCGACCATGATGTCCGCTTCGCCGTACTGTATGAATCTCATGGCGTCGCCTATCGCGTGCCCGCCGGTAGCGCACGCCGTGCTTATGCCGCGGCTCGGTCCCTTGATGCCGAATACGACGCTGACGTCGTTTGCTCCGGCGCTCGGGATGTACATCGAAGCGAGCATCTTCGAGACGCCCTCGAGGTTGCCCTCGGCCGGGGACTTCATATTGTGGGACAGCGTGCCGATGCCGCCGACGGCGCTTCCCAGTATCACGCCGGTGCGGCAAGCCACCGTCTCGTTCATCTGGAGTTTCGCGTCGTCAAGGGCCATCCGCGTGGCGGCGATGGCATACTGCGCGAAGAGGTCGGAGCGGCGAGCCACCTTGCGGTCCATGAACCGCGAGGCGTCGAATCCCTTGACCTCGCCCGCGATCTGCGTCGCCATGGCGGATGCATCGAAACGCGTGATGCGCCCTATGCCGGACTTGCCGGCGCAGAGGTTCTGCCACGACTCTTCGACGCCGATACCCAGGGGTGTGAGGGCGCCCGCACCCGTGATGACGACCCTGCGTCCCGTGTTCATGCTGATACGTGCTCCTTCGTAGACGGCCTGTTCAGCCATGCAGCTGTCCGGGCGTTGGCCGGCAGCGTCAAGTCGGCAGTGCCCTGGGTTGTGACCATCCCGTGCTGATTGTGGACCCAGATGCGGCAGGAAACCTCGGCCGGCAGCGACTCAGGCATGTCCGAGATGATAGCACCGCCTGCAGTGAGCGTAGATCCTGCGAGGTCCATTCGCCGGTGCTGCACGGAGAGATGGCGCAGCGCCGTTGCGTCTCCGGTCCAGTCTTTCAACATCCGCGCCGCAAGCGCGGTCTTGTACAGGCCCTGGATGATGGCGCCTGGCAAACCGAGCGAGCGCGCAAAGTCGGCATCGTAGTGGATGTCGACGAATTCGGCGGTCGCGGTGGCGAACATCGCCAGGTAGCGGATCGTCACGGGCCCTGCCGAGACGGCGGGCAACTGGCTGTCCGGCGCAGTCTCTGAGTTGGGAACCACGCCGCCGGCCGGCGTGGCTTCGGGTTGCGGTGGTCTGGCGACGCAGCGCAGCTTGCGGCGAAGCAGCGTCACGCCATCGTCCGCCGAGAAGGACTTCACGACCGTGAAGAAGATGAGCCGGCCGGTCCTTCCCTGTTTCTCATACGCGTCTTCAAACCGCTCCTGGCAGACGAGCGTCATGCCGGCCCTGACGGGGGCCTGGAACTCGAACTCATGGCCGCTCGCTATGGCGGTCCAGCCCTGGGGAATGGGGAGGACAAGGTGACACATGGTGCGGGAGTCTCCCGCTGGAATCCCAATCAGGCCCGTCGCGCTCCCGAAGAAGGTGGGTGGGACGACTGGTCCGTCGTCACCTGGGCCTTGCGTGGAGACACGGCGGAACGCA
>JALNYR010000071.1 GCA_023229725.1 Dehalococcoidia bacterium
CACGCCGGCCAAAGCCGGCCTCATGCTGAAGACCATCCTCAAGTTCCACGAGATGGCGCAGGAGATGCTGAGCGCGGGCATCCCGTACGATACCGTGCGGAGTTCGCCCATCGTCTACCGCATCGCACGTATGAAGGAGATATTCAACGAGGAGTTTACCGCGAAGTCCAAGGAGTTGTGGGCCGAGATGGACGAGACACTCGTGGCTCGCAAGCGCACGTAGGCACTCACCGGAGCCCGTCAAAGCACAGTAAGGAGGATTCTCATGGAGCTATCAGGACTCTACGTGAGGGAAGGAAGGGCGATAAGCAAGGCCCAGGGTGCGCTTATCATCGCCGAGGCGATTCCCGGCATCATGTACAACGAGATTGTCGATGTCGTTCTGAGCAACGGCGAGGTGAAGAGCGGCCAGGCCATCGACATCAGCAAAGATGCGACGGTTGTCCAGGTGTTCGGCGGAGTGAGCGAGATTGACCTGAAGGGCTCCAAGATTCGCTGCAAGGGCGAGACTCTCAAGCTGCCGGTATCGATGGACATGCTCGGCCGCATCTTCAACGGCATGGGCAAGCCCATCGACGGAGGCCCTGCCATCATCGCCGACCAGTACCTCGACATCAACGGCGAGGCCATCAATCCCGCGTCCCGTCAACCCCCGGCTGAGTTCATCGAGACAGGCATTTCGTCCATTGACGGACTGAACGTGCTGGTCCGGGGACAGAAGCTGCCATTGTTCAGCGGCTCAGGGCTGCCGCACAACCGCATCGCAGCGCAGATTATCCGGCAGGCGGCCGTCAAGGGAACAGGCGAGAAGTTCGCCATCGTCTTCGGCGCCATCGGAATCAGTTACGACGATGCCTCTTTCTTCATCAACAACCTCGAGCGCACGGGAGCGCTCGAGCGCGCGGTGGCCTTCATCAACACGGCGTCCGACCCGGCCATCGAGCGTATCTCAACGCCGCGCCTGGCCCTCACTGCCGCCGAGTACCTCGCGTGGAAGCAGGACATGCATGTCCTCGTCATCCTCACGGACATGACCAACTACTGCGAGGCGTTGCGGGAACTCTCGTCCATGCGCGAAGAGATTCCCTCCCGGCGTGGCTATCCCGGCTACATGTACACCGACCTTGCCACCATCTTCGAGCGGGCCGGCAGAATCATCGGCCGCGACGGTTCGGTCACGGTCATGCCCATACTCACGATGCCGGACGACGATATCACCCACCCCATCCCGGACCTCACGGGATACATCACCGAGGGCCAGATCGTGCTGTCCAGGAACCTGCAGCGTAAGGGCGTCTACCCTCCCATCGATGTCTTCATGTCCCTCTCGCGGATGATGAAGGAGGGCATCGGACCGGGCAAGACGCGCGAAGATCACAACAACGTATTCATGCAGCTCTACGCTTCCTATGCAGAGGGAGTGTACCTCCGCGAGATCTCCACAATCATCGGCGCCGATGCGCTGGGCGACCGCGACCGGCTCTACCTCAGCAACGCGGACAACGTTGAGCGGCAGTTCATCGCGCAGGGCGAGCAGGAAAAGCGAAAGGTCGAAGAGACCCTCGACATCGGGTGGAAGCTGTTCTCCACGCTTCCGGAAGAGGACCTCAAACTCATCAAGGAAGACTACATCAAGAAGTACCACCCGAAGCACCAGCAGAGCGGCGCATAGTAGGACTCGAATGGCACAACTGATCAAGGTACGGCCCACCAAGATCGAGCTTGTCAAACTCAAGCGGCGACTGAAGCTGTCGCAGCGCGTGCAGAAGATCGTGAAGGACCGTCTCTCCATTCTGACAATGGAGTTCCTCCAGGCTGCGAGGGAGACGGTCAATGCCAAGAAGCACACGATAGACGCGATGAACGAAGCTTACAAGGCAATGACGATTGCCAGCGGCTACCACGGCTACGTGGCGCTCCAGAAGGAGCTCGTGGCGAGCGAAGCCGACATCACGGTCACCGCCGGACCGAGGAGTGTCGCCGGCGTCCGGCTCCCTTCTCTCGAACTGAACGAACCCACCGGAGGACTGAGGGGCTACAACCTCACTGAGACGTCATCGCTGGTCGACAGCGCGTCGGACACCGCGCGAGAGGCACTCCGGGCCATCATGGAGCTGGCCGAGCTGCAGCGGGGTCTGGAGCTGCTCGGTGGAGAGATCAGCCGGACCAAGCGCATCACAAACGCGCTAGAATACATCCTGATTCCGAGCCTTCAGGCGACGATACGGTTCCTATCCATGAAGTTCGAGGAGCGCGACCGCGAAGAGAAGTCCCGCCTGAAGCGCGTCAAGGTGTTGCTCGCAAGGAAGAAGGTCTAGAGACACATTGCTTCCACCGACTGTCTCCGAGGAAGCGCAGTCACGCTATGAGAGGTTCCTCGAGGCGTACCTCAGCGGCGAACTTCGTCTGGTCAACTCAGGGCTGGCGCGCGAGCGTCGGCCTCTGGCGGTGTTGCTGCGCGAGGAACACCCTTCGGTCCACTGCAGCGATGGCAGCGACCAGGCCTTGAAGCGCGCGGAGTTGCGGTTCCTCGCCGGCATGCTCGATGAGTCCGAGCAGGAGGCTCTGCTGCTGCCCATCATCATCGAGGTCGCCGGCGGCAGCGAACACGAAGCCTCCGTCCTGTGCACGAGCGATGTCGAGTTGAAGGTGCTTTCACAGGTCCTTGGCATGCCGGTGGAGTTCGAGCGCCCCGGCAGGGTCCGTATCTACAGGCCGCAGCTGGGTCTCCTCCGCAAGAGGCTGCGCACCACCACACAGTATGCGTTCTCTGCACGAACCGGAGACGAGTCCCGTGTTCGTTGACAAACAACGTGAAATGGGGAATAATTAGGACTCTTATGGTCAAAATCAGACTAAGCCGAGTAGGCCGCACACACAAGTCCATCTACAGAATCATCGTCGCAGACAGTCGATCACCCAGAGACGGGACCCTCATCGAGGTGATTGGACACTACAATCCGTTGACCACGCCTGCAACGGTCGATATCGACCGCGAGAAGGCGCTGCTGTGGCTCTCGCGTGGAGCCAAGGCCACGGAGACGGTCTCCGGTCTCCTCTCCAAGGCGGGAATCACCCCCAGCTCCAGCCAGCTCCCCGGCTCGTAGCCGCCGTGTAAGGAGATGCGATGAAGGAACTAGTTGAGTACATCGTCAAGTCCATCGTCACAGATCCGACCAAGGTAGTCATCACAGAGGAACAGAGTGAGGATGGGCTGCTCGTGAAGCTGGAGGTCGCGCCCGAGGACAAGGGCAGGGTCATCGGCAAGCAGGGCAGAGTAGCCGAAGCGATCCGGACTCTTCTCCGGGTGAAGGCCGCCAAGGAAGAGACCAGGGTCCGGCTGCAGATCGTGTAGTCTTACGCGGAATCCACTTCGGTCCCAAGAGTGAGGAAGGCCGGCATGCCGGGCCTTCCGGAACCGGGGTGTGTCCTGTCTATCACATCTCCCCGAGCCACAGCAGCGTGTGCGCTCAAGGCCGCCATGGTGACACACCAGCTACTCGTTCGTGTGACCGAGTCTGCGGCGCGTTCTGAGCCGGTACCTGTCAACCACACGAAGCCGCGCCACTGAACGGAGGAGAGCCGCTTCCGCGACCGCCGCAACCGTCCCGTCCGCCTCGGTGCGAAGCAGCTCCTTGGCCCGTCGCTCAGCCTCCTGCGCCCGTTGCACATCGATTTCCTCGGCTCGCTCGCAGGTATCCGCCAGCACCACAATGCCATCCCGGGTGACCTGCGCGAAGCCGCCGCTGACAGCCAAGAACGTCTCGTCGTCGCCAAGGCGGGCAACCATCTCTCCGGCCTGAAGCAGCGTCACGAGGGGCACGTGACCGGACAGCACCGATATCTGCCCGTCCGCGGTCGTCAGCGTAACCGAGTCAACGTCACCTGAGTAGACGGTTCTTTCCGCGGTCACCACATCGACATGAACTAACGGCACAGTCCGCTCCCCGTCCCCTACAGGCTGCCACGCGCCCGTTCAACGGCTTCATCAATCGAACCTACCATCCAGAAGGCGCTCTCCGGCAAGTCATCGTGTTTCCCGTCCAGAATCTCGCCAAACCCCCGCACCGTCTCCTTGATTGGCACGTACTTGCCTTGAAGTCCGGTGAACTTCTCCGCAACGTGGAACGGCTGGGAGCAGTAGCGCTGCAGTTTCCGTGCACGGCGCACGACCTGCCGGTCCTCCTCGCTCAGCTCGTCAATGCCGAGGATGGCGATTATGTCATGTAATTCCTGGTACCGCTGGAGCGTCCGCTGCACTCCACGCGCAACGCGGTAGTGCTCTTCTCCGACGATTGCCCGGCTCAAGATGCGCGACGTGGAAGCCAGAGGGTCGACAGCCGGATAGATGCCCAGCTCCGCAATTGAACGCTCAAGCGCCACAATTGCATCCAGGTGGCTGTACGTGGCCACGACACCCGGGTCCGTATAGTCGTCGGCCGGCACGTAGATGGCCTGGAACGATGTTATCGCGCCCTGGCTGGTGGACGTGATGCGTTCCTCCAGCGCCGCGATGTCGCTGGCGAGTGTGGGTTGATAGCCCACGTTTGACGGCATTCTGCCAAGCAGCGCCGATACTTCCATATTGGCAAGGACGTATCGATAGATATTGTCGACGAACAGCAGCACATCCTGCCCTTCGACATCACGGAAGTACTCAGCCATGGTGACGCCGGTCAGCGCGACGCGTGCCCGTACTCCCGGGGGTTCGTTCATCTGTCCGAAGACGAGTGCCGTGTTCCGGAGTACTCCGGACTCCTTCATGTCCAGCCAGAGGTCGTTTCCCTCGCGCGACCTTTCGCCCACTCCGGCGAAGACGGAGAGCCCGCCTCTCTCTGTGGCGATATTGCGGATGAGTTCCATGATGATGACGGTCTTGCCGACGCCGGCGCCGCCGTAGGCGCCGACCTTTCCCCCACGGGTGAACGGCGCCACGAGGTCGATTACCTTGATGCCCGTCTCGAGCATCTGAGGCACCGTGTCCTGGTCGCTCAGAGGTGGTGGGGCACGGTGAATCGGCCACCGCATAGCCGCAGCTTCAATGTCGCCGAGACCGTCAATGGGCTCGCCCAGCACGTTGAAGAGCCTGCCAAGCGTGGCCCTGCCGACGGGCACGGAGACAGGAACTCCCAGGTCCTTCACTTCGACGCCTCGCGCGAGTCCCTCGGTGGGAGCCAGCGCAATCGTACGGACGCGTTTGTCGCCCATGTGTTGCCGCACTTCGAGAACCATGCGCTGCCCTGCGTGCTGCAATTCAAGAGCCTGCCCAATGGGCGGAGGCGTCCGGTCGGCGAACTCCACGTCGACGACCGTGCCAATGACCTGCACCACCCGGCCGCTATCCACGATTGCCTCCACTGGAGAGAGCCTCGGTGCCGGCACTCACATCACAAATCTCCTCCGTGATTGCCGCCTGGCGCGACTTGTTGAGCTCCATCGTCATTGCGTCAGCCAACTCCGTCGCACTGTCGGTCGCATTGTGCATGGCGACCATGCGAGCCGCGTGCTCGGAGGCAACCAGCTCGAGATAGGCGTGATACACGGCGGCCTCCACGTACCGGATGAGGAGCGCGTCCAGCACGCGCGTTGTGTCCGGCTCATACACGAACAGCTGGCCGGCATTGACGGCAGCCAGCGCCGGCGCAACGGGCAGGCACAGTTCCACGACGGGACGCTGCACCATCAGACTCGAGAAGCGCGGATACGCCAGATACACGCACCCCACCTCGCCGCGCGAGAACTTGTCGGTGACGAGACGACACAGCGGGCGCAAGTCCGCAATGCCGGGCGCGTCACCCAGATCCGTGAACTCCGCCACGAGTCCCAGCCTGGCTCGCACAGCGAACTCACGTCCCTTCTTCCCGACGACTACGACATCCACGGGAGTCGGCTGTTCAAGCACGAAAGCTCCCAGCGAGTGGTTCAGGCGGGAATTCAGACCGCCGCAGAGTCCCTTGTCAGTGGTGAAATGGACGACGAGCGCCCGCGCCGACTCCTGATTCCGCAGGTACGGATGCAGGAGGCGCACCTGAGCATCGGCCGAGACGAGCCCCATGAGATGGGTCATTCGAGTTGCATAGGGTCGAGCCTCCAGTGCGCGCTGCTCGGTGCGACGCATGCGCGCACTGGCAATCATCTCCATGGCTCTCGTGACCTTGGAGGTTTCGCGCACACCCTTTATGCGCCGTCGCAGGAGCTGTCGGCTATTCCCTGGCATTCTCTCCCTCTACGCGGGCACCGACTTGTATTCCATCAGAACCGCTCTGAGCAACGTCTCCGTCGCCTGTTTGATCTCTCCGTCGCGCTCGATGAGCCGAATCACCTCGGGATGAGCCGCATCCACGAAATCGTGCAGGCGGTTCTCCCAGGCCCTGACGTCATGCACGGGGACGTCGTCCACATACCCGTTCGTGACCGCAAAGAGGATGAGGACTTCGTGGCCGAAGCCCATCGGCGAGTACTGGGGCTGCTTGAGCACCTCGGTGATTCGCCGGCCACGTTCGAGCTGCTGTCGCGCCGACTTGTCGAGGTCGGACGAGCCGAACTGGGCGAACGCCTCCAGTTCCCGGAACTGGGCTGACTCCAGCCGCAGTCGCCCCGCCACCTGACGCATCGCCTTGCGCTGCGCCGCACCTCCGACCCGCGACACCGAGAGCCCGACGTTGACCGCCGGACGCATTCCGGCGTTGAAGAGAGCCGTCTCGAGGTATATCTGGCCGTCGGTGATAGAGATAAGGTTCGTCGGCACATAGGCGGAGAAGTCTCCGGCCTGCGTCTCGACAATGGGGAGAGCCGTCATCGACCCGCCGCCGAGCTCCGCGGACAGGTGTCCGGCACGCTCAAGAAGGCGGCTGTGCAGGTAGAACACATCGCCGGGGTACGCCTCGCGACCGGGAGGGCGCCGAAGGAGAAGCGACAGCTCACGATACGCCCACGCGTGCTTCGTCAGGTCATCGTAGACGACGAGTACATCGCCTCCGTGCTCCATGAACTCCTCGGCGATAGCACACCCTGCATAGGGCGCCAGGTACCGCAGCGGGGCAGGGTCGGCCGCTCCGGCCGCCACGACGATGCAGGTATCGAACGCCCCTACTTTGCGCAAGTTCGAGGCGATGTAGGCCACCTGCGAGAGCTTCTTGCCTATCGCCACGTAGACACTCACGACGTTCGTGTCCTTCTGCGCGCTGATGGTATCCACGGCGATGGCGGACTTGCCGATGGAGCGGTCACCGATTATCAGTTCGCGCTGTCCTCGCCCGATGGGCACCATGCTGTCGATGGCCTTCAATCCCGTATGGAGCGGTGCGTTCACCGGCGCGCGCTTCGTGACATCCGGAGCGAGGTGCTCCACCGGACGATGCTTGATGGCCTTGATGGGGCCCTTGCCGTCGAGAGGCCGCCCCAGTGGGTCCACGATGCGACCCAGCAGCGCCTCTCCGACGGGCACTTCAACGACGCGCCCCGTGGACCGCACCTCGTCGCCCTCGGACACCTCGCGGCTGTCGCCCAGCAGGACCGCACTGACCGAGTCCTCCTCAAGGTTCATGGCCATGCCCATGACACCGCCGGAGAACTCGAGCAACTCCTGCGAGCCCACGCTGGAAAGGCCACGAAGGCGCACGACAGAATCGCTCACCTGGGTTACCGTGCCGACCGACTTCACCACGGCCTCGTCGCGGTGCCGCCGCACCCTGTCGGTGAAGCCGCCCGCGATATCCGGACTCTCTCTCCCTGTCATACTCATGTCACGATGACGTCAAGGCCGTCGGCGCCACATCCTTCGTCAGCACTGCGCCGAGGTGTCGTCCTGAAGTACATGCTGGCGCAGCGTCGACAGGCGCGCCCTCACACTCCGATCGATGACCCTGTCGCCGATTCGGATTATCAGCCCGCCGAGGATGGACGGGTCAACCCGGACGTCGAGCACGTGCTCGGTGCCCGTCAGTTCCTGCAAACGCCTTGCCACGTGGCGGAGCGATTCGTCGTCCAGCGGGATAGCAGTCACCACCAGCGCATGGCGGATGCCGTAGTACTGATCGAGGAGCTTCGAGTACTCGATTGCCACGTCCGGCAGGGACGTCTCCTTGCCATGGCGTGCAAGCAGGCACACGAAGTCCGCCACCTCCGGGAGCACATCGCCCACGTGCTCCGGCACGGCCGACCGTTCCGCGACGAAGTCGTCCCCGACCCAGCGACAGCACTGGACCACCTCGCCGGCAGGCAATGACGCGGCAGCCTTCAAGTCGCCGCGCCACCGCTCGAACTGATTCGACTTCGCGGCAGACTCGAGCGCGCGGCGCGCATAGAACTCGACTGACTTGAGGGATGTCACGGCCGGGGTTGGTCCTCCTCAAGAGGCAGGCGTTCATCGAGCACCGCGTCAATCAGCTTCCTGTGCCTCTCGACATCCAACGTTTCTCTCACGACCGACTCCGCGGCCAGGATGGCCGCCTCGGCAAACTGTCGCCGTAACTCAGCGACCATGGCTCGCCGTTCTTCCCCAAGCTGTGCGCGTGCGTCGTCGACAATCGCAAGCGCCTCCTGTTTCGCCTCGGCTCGCGCCTCCTCCAGCAGGTGGTCCCGCGCTGCGCCCGCATTGACGAGAATGCCCCGGGCCTCCTGGCGAGCGTCGCTCAACTCCTGCTCGGCCTGCGCTCGCACGCGCTCATAGTCCAGCCGTGCTTGCTCAGCGCTCTCGACGCTGTCGCGAATCCTTGCTGAGCGTTCGTCCATGATGCGCCGGATGGGCCGATAGCCGAAGTGCGACAGAATCGCAACAAGCAGCAGAAAGCTGACCAACTGGCCGATGAACGCAGGCAGATCAAGTCCCAATCCCATTGTCGTCAGTCCCGCCATTACACTCAGATCACGAAGATGAGCAACATGACAACCACCAGCACATAGATTGCAATCGACTCGGCGAACGCGATGGCCAGAATCATGTTGGTCAGAATCGGCCCCCGCGCCTCTGGATTGCGCCCAAGAGCCTCCATGGCACCTCTGCCGATGAGGCCGATCCCGATGCCGGGGCCGATGGCGCCCATACCCATCGCAATACCCACGGCTAAGAGCTTGGCGGCTTCAGCCGATATCTCCATGCTTCGTCCTCCTTCAAGGAACCGGCCTCAGTGCTGCGGTGGACTCACCGCGGCATAGGCAAATACAGCAGTCAGGCCAGCGAACACCAGCGCCTGCACGAATCCGAACAGTGCTTCCAGACCGTAGAACAGCGTCGGCACAACGAGCGGAACGATGAACAGCGCCACCCCTGTCAGCACGACGCCGGCGGTCATGTTGCCGAAGAGACGGAACGAGAAGCTCACGATGCGGGTGGCGTGTCCGACGAGCTCGAGGAAGCCGACTGCCATGTACAACAGCCCGTAGAACGACCCGACGAGTCCATCACGCACACGTCCCCTCGCGAGACACCGCAGCCCGGTCGACAGTTCGCGGTAGTCCAGGAAGGTCCCCAGGTAGGCGCGGCCGCGACTCCTCAATCCCCAGTACTCCACGCACCCGACACATACGAGGGCGAGCATGATCGGCACGTTGATGTCCGTGTTCGCCGAGCGCAGCAACGGCACTCCGTTCAGTCTGAGGGTCTCGAATCCGGGCACGAGCCCGAACCAGGCATTCACGACAACGAAGAGGAACACCGTCATCACAATGGGGAACATCCTGCGCTCCTGCTCCTTGCCGACCATCTCCTCGATGAAGCTGGAGGCAAACTCGCACAGGTATTCCACGAAGTTCTGGAGTCCGGTCGGCACGAGTTGTCCGCGGCGAGCCGCGAGGAGGAAGATGACGATGATAACGGCACACGACAGCCACGAAGCCAGCAGCGTATTGGTCAGCGGGAACGAGAGGAACGGGCGCCCGGGCGGCAGTGAGAGGTGAGGGGGTCCGATGGCAAGAAGCGACACAGGCTCCCGCCCGGCAATCGCGGAGCCGACGCTACCGCCGATGAAGCTGGCAATGGCAGCAGCGAGTGCCAGAAGAGCCATCGTCGCGACGAGCCTGCTTTTCGTCATGCCAGCCTGCGCCTGGAGTCCCGGGGCAACATCCGCACCGATCGGCGAGCAAGAGTCGCAACGTCCGCCGGCAAGCGCGGGAGCCGACGAAGCGCCGACCACAAGCCGCTGGAGGGGCAAAGGGCGGCACGCCGCATCAAACCGCCCTGCGCGCGTCGCGAGCCGGAAGCACACGGCACAAGGGCGCGCCCCGAACTGACGGGAACAGCGCCCTTCGATGGCGACGGACTACGACTTCCGCTTCTTAAAGTCCTCGAGGTCCAGGGTGGAGATGAAGTCCTTGAACGCGGACAACCCCTCCATCTCCTGTTCGTCAACCTTGCCCTCGATAACGGGCTTGCCGGTGTCTTCGTCGAGCGTGATGCCCGCCTTGGACAGCACTGCTTCCTCGGCATAGATGGGGACTTCGGCCCTCACGGCCAGAGCGAGCGCATCGCTCGGCCGGGAATCAACCTCAATCTCCTCGCCATTCTTCGTCAATGCGAGCTTGGCGTAGAACGTATCCTTCTGCAGGTCATTGACCACAACGTAGTCGGGCTTGGCGCCCAGCGAGGCGATAACGGACTGAAGCAGGTCGTGAGTGAGAGGTCGCGCGAGTTCCACGTTCTGAAGCTTCACTGCGATGGCGTCCGCCTCCGCAGGGCCGATCCAGATTGGGAGATAGCGGTTGGAGAACTTCTCTTTCAGTATCACCACGCGCTGGTAGTTCATCAGGCTCACCCTGATGCTGTCAATCGTCATTTCGACCATATTATCACCTCTCCGGCCGGCGCCGGCGGAACGAGAATGCAACCTGACTAATAATATCACAGGGGTACATCGCCGAAGCAACACGAACCGCACGCACGATTGCCGCCGGCTGGCGCATCCTCTATAATCGCCGAGTTGCCATCGCACCGCGCGGCCGCGCAGCCGTCCGGAAGTACGGCTGTCCGATAGGGAGGGACGTCTCGCATGCAGTTCGTCAAGAGGCTTGATGAAGTCGGCATTGGCGACATCGGCATCGTCGGAGGCAAGAACGCTTCCCTCGGCGAGATGCTTCGGGCGCTCGGCAGCAAGGGGGTCAGCGTACCTTCCGGGTTCGCGATGACGGCGGATGGCTACCGCTACTTCATTCAAGAGGCCGGCCTCGACCGGCACATCAGGGACTCTCTTCGCGGTCTGAACACCCGCGACATGCGTGACCTCGCCACGCGAGGGGAGCGAGTGCGGGAATCCATCATGCAGGCATCGTTGCCGGCGACGCTGCAGGACGAGATACTCGAGTCCTACCGCGCGATGGAGCGTGAATACGGCAAGGACGTCGACGTGGCCGTCCGGAGCAGCGCCACGGCGGAAGACCTGCCGGACGCGTCGTTCGCCGGCCAGCAGGACACGTACCTCAACGTGAAGGGTGACGCCGAGTTGCTGGCGAAGATTCGCGCCTGCATCGCATCGCTGTTCACGAACCGGGCCATCTCCTACCGCGAAGACAAGGGATTCGACCATTTCGACGTGTACCTGTCGGTGGGCGTGCAGAAGATGGTGAGGTCGGACCTGGCCTGTTCCGGCGTGATGTTCTCCATTGACACTGAGTCCGGATTCAGAGACGCCGTGTACATCACCGGCGCCTGGGGGCTTGGCGAAAATGTGGTGCAGGGCATCGTCAACCCCGACCAGTTCTACGTGTTCAAGCCGACGCTGCGTGACGGCTACCGCCCCATCATCCAGAAGCGGCTGGGGACAAAGGCAAAGAAGCTGGTCTATCGCCCCTCGGGACACGGCACGCGACAGGCACCCGTTCCCATACCCGACCGCAACCGGTTCATTGTCGATGATGATGAGGTCCTGCAACTCGCGCGATGGGCGTGCATCATCGAAGACCACTATGGCAAGCCCATGGATATCGAGTGGGCCAGGGACGGGCAGACCGGCAAGCTCTTCATACTGCAGGCGCGGCCGGAGACTGTACACGCCCGCGAGGGTGGCGCCGTCCTGACGACCTACGTGCTTGAAGAGAGCGGCAAGCTGCTCGTAACCGGTGAATCGGTGGGCATGAAGATCGGCCAGGGCAAGGTCAACGTGATTTCCAGCGCGGCCGACATCCAGAAGTTCAACGAAGGCGACGTGCTGGTGACCGACATGACGGATCCCGACTGGGAACCCATCATGAAGATTGCCGGCGCCATCGTGACCAACCAGGGAGGGCGCACGTGCCACGCGGCCATCGTCAGCCGCGAACTCGGTGTGCCGTGCGTCATCGGCACGGGCGCCGGTACCAGGCTGCTTGCGAAGACGGAACACGTCACCGTCGACTGTTCCGAAGGTCGGGGCAAAGTGTACGACGGGCTGCTGAAGTTCCGGGTTGATGAAGTCGCCCTCAAGAACGTCCCCCGTCCGCGCACGAGCATCATGATAAACGTTGGCATTCCGGACGAAGCATTCATCAAGGGGCAGATTCCCAATGAAGGTGTGGGGCTTGCGCGCGAGGAGTTCATCATCAACTCGTACATCGGCATACACCCGATGGCGCTCATCCACTACGACCGCCTGAAGGAGCGCGCCGCAACTGACCCCCGCGTCGCGCGCATCGTCCGCGCCATCGACAAGCGCACCGCAGGATACGAGGACAAGGTCGCGTTCTACGTAGACAACCTTGCCATGGGCGTTGCCATGATTGGCGCCGGTTTCTACCCCAACGATG
>JALNYR010000072.1 GCA_023229725.1 Dehalococcoidia bacterium
TACGTGAACGAGCACTTTTTCACGCAGCCGCCGCTGCCAGTGTCCGCGAAACGGGGCCCGGCGGAAGCCGGCGATGGCCTGGCGATGCCTAGGCTGCCGAGCGCCGAGCGCCTCCACGCCGTGCGCGGTCCAGGCGGCGCGTTCCGCGCGGTGCGAGGTGACCCGGATCCCGCGTTCACGCGGATGGCGGCCGAGGCCTACGACCAGGCGCGCATGGGAGGACTCCGAAGCCGGCCCTATAGCAACTCCGACGTGTTCGCCCGCACGATCGCGGCGCGGCCATGTCCAGCCGTGGCCTCGGGCTGCTACTGCGCGGCGTACCTGTCAGATTGCAGCGCGGCCGTGTGGAAGTATGGACCAGGCGGGAACGGCACCATGACGGCGCGAGCGGCGTTCCGGTACTGCGCACGTGCGTGGGACGCCATGCAGAACGCGCCGGACGAGGCCGCACGCGCGGACGCTGAGAACCTGTTGTGCGTCAACGACGCCGGCCGGCCCATCACCGACCGTCTGGCGTCGGTGCTCAGGGCAGTGCTGACACCCGAGGCTGGTGTCGCCGACCAGCGGGCCCGCGTGCTCAGTTTCCAGACGCTACTAGGGGCCGATGCACCCGAGATCAGGCGACGGATGCGGGCAGCGATGGACCCGAAAGCCCTTAAGAGGGGGACTAGCAGCGTCGCGGATCGTATCTCGCGTGCATACCACGGCTCGTGGCTCGAGACGGCATACGCGCGGGCGTCGACAGGGCGACGCGATGGGCCGGACGCCGAGCTGGAGTGGACGGTCGACACGCTTCGCGGCCTCGACGCGGCACTGAACACACGCGGCGGCATAAACCTGCCCCGGTTCAGGGCCGCGGATAACGTGCCCAAGTTCCGTTCACAAGGACGTCTCGTGCGCCGCGGCGGCGTCGAGTACGATGCGGAGGGTCGCTCCGGCCTGGGCAAGCTCGCGTCGCTTGCGCTGGACCTCGCGGAGCGCCAGCTCGATGAACGGCGCGGCCGGTACCGGCAACCTGCGCAGCAAGACGTCCAGGCAGCGCCAGTGCCTTCCGTGCGAGAATCGCTCACCAGCCGGCTCGAGCTGCTGCGCACCATGACGGACTTCTTCGGCGGCGCGAGCCCGAGGGCCGACTCTGCGGCGCGACCGGGCGGCAGGTCGACCGCGTACAACAGGCACGTCCGAGGCGCCAGCGCCCCCAACTCCGCCGAGGACTCGTGGCTAGAGTTCGGGGAGCCCTACGTATTCAACAGGCCAGTGACGCGGGATAGTCTGTTCACGGGGGGGAACATCATCACTCACAAGGCAGCGGCGCTCGCCGGCGTCCTGGGCAGCCTCACCGGTGACCTGAAGATCGAACTGGGGCTCAACACGAGTACTGCGCTGGTCGTCGCGCGACCCGGCCACTCCGGACGGCCACCGCGGCTTGGCGCGGCCGCACCGCCGGACCTGACCGACGCGGACGCGTTCTTCGATCTGTTCGGACACTGGATTAAGGACATCTTCACGAGTTTCGTGGACAAGATCGACACGGACGGCTGGGGCAGCATCTTTATCGACGTCGGTAACTGGATCGTAGACATACTGACATGCGAGTATCCGCTGCAGGTGAACACGACCCGTCCGTACAACCTGTGGTGCCTCCCACGCATCCCAGAGGGTGTGACGAGCACAATTCCCGATGGACCGTTCACGCCCGCGCAGGTCGCGTGGGCGTCGGTACTCATTGTGGTGCCGTGCATCAACGACGATTGGCCAGACCGCGTAGGCTACGGGAGGTATTTGGAGTTGCACAAGGACAACTGTGACTACAACGATTCGTACACACCGCAACGGACCGGGTGCCCAGCAACCCCGTGGTGCCGGCGAGAGTACGATCCAGAGGCTGTGCACATGGACCTAATCGACGCCGGGATCATGCTCATCGACAAGTTCGGCGTGCTCATCTACAAACTGCTGTATCCGAGCATCGGGACGGGGGCAGACAGCGTCGACCGCGTGCACTGGCTCACCAATTTCGTCATCATCGTCTTCGTGCCCCGGTTCCTGAACGCGGTACTGGCCGCCGTCCCATTCGTCGGGGCTCTCGCCGGCCTGATACAGCCAGCGGTGCCCGTGCTGGGATGGGCCCTGGCGACGTGGTATGCGATCGTCAGCGGGGTTCTCTGGCCGGCAGTGCTGACCGTCATCGTCTGGTATGCGGTGTCGATTGCGTACAACGTCGCATTCTGGCTGGTCTACGGTGCGTATTTCGTCTACGGTGGCCTGATCTGGGCGTATCCTGACGTTGTGAGCTGGCTGGCGACCGCCGTCTGCACAGTCACGGACACGGGCATGACGTGGTGGATACCGCTGTCGCAGGAGATGTGCTACCGCCTCAGTGTCGTAGCCGAGCATGGCGACGAGGCTGCGTACGTCCAGCTGTGGGGTCTGTACTTCGCGAAATCCGTCACGTTCGTCCTCGTCGGGTACGTCGCGGCGACCGCGATCTTCTGGGTTGCCGTGGCCGTCGTGACCCAAACCTTCAGGTTCGTGTACGACATCTACGTTCTCATCCGGCTGGAAATGAATCGCGGTCGTGCAAACGAAGTTGAACACAAAATCGAAAACTTGGAGGCAAACGTACGGGCAAGCCAGGTGGTGGCGCTCACCGGTTCTGTGGGCCGTCCCTGAAAATTTGTCCCTTTTCCCACATTCCACTGCATGCATACCCAGGTGGCGGAGAGGTGGCAAGGAGAGGGGGAGGGGAAAAGAACAGGTTGAGTGGCAACACCATATTAAAAAAAATACAAAGAGCAATGGACGAAAGGACAAAAACACAGCGGTTACTGGAGAGAATAGCACCAGTCGTACGAGTGCCGGGTGAAGTCTCGCCAAACGTACCACAGGCCCCGGTTCCAGCCGTCGTGCCACCGGCAGCGGGCGGAAGAGGCGCCCCACAACGGCCGTCAAAGAGAATAACACCGACCGTACATGTGCCGGAGTCCGTTGGAGCCTCGCTCGGCATTACCGATATGCCGCCGCTTCCGGGTCCAACTGCCGTGCCGCCGGTTGTTCCGGCTGTCGCTGCATCGAGCGGCAGCGACGTCCCGGACGTGCCGCCGTCGTTGTTGCCCCGTCTCGAGATACCACGGCCAGGCACCCCAGACGTGGCACATAAACTTCGGCGGAACTTGGTGGGCCAGTTGGCCAACGCCCTGCAGGCGGCGTTTGGCGCCGTCGATGTCGCGTTCATGCGGGGGGACGGCGTTCCGAGCGGAACGAGCGACTACGTCGCCAAAAATTACGTCGCCTGTCGGAACCTGGCCGTGGACCGTCCTGACACGGATGCACCGAAAGTAGGCCGATGGCGATACGTTGAAGCTTACGAAGGCCCGGAATACGGTCTGGTAGACGGTCCGGCCCCCAAGCCAGGTATGCGGTTTCCGGATGCACCCCACCCGCCCGGTACGTACGTGGCGAGGTATGTGCACATTGGCAGAGTATATTGGATACTCGAACTCGGGTGTCACCCGCTGGCGTACGTCGGGTCTAGTACCAAGCCTCAACTGGACGCTAGCACCACGGTGATGGCGTACACGTTGGAAAGCCTGGAATCGTTCGTGGACGACGACGGAGCGATCCGTCTGTGTGGACGCGAGAACGGGGTGACCACGGTCGTTTACGAGGAACCGCCGATCCGCGCGGACTGGGAGACGGCCGGGCCGTGGGTTACGGCCGTCAGCGTGATCGACGATGACAGCCCGGTATCGATGTTCGTCGCTGGCATTGCCCGGGGACTCTCGACGGTGACAGTCCCGGCACGGACCGAGGCCAACATCGAATTGCGATTGGACGACGGCGTCGCGACAGTGACAGCGGTCGATAGACCGGATGAGCCGGGGGAATTCGTCATTCCGTCCGCGGGTCCGAAGGCGGCGGCACCCGCAGGCCTGTCGGCCGCGGCACGCACAGCGTTGATGACCGGCGCCGCGGAGGCTGGGATAGAGGAGGAGGGGGAGAGGCTAGTCAGTGAAGAGAGAAGCGCGGAGGAGGAAGCGGAAGAAGAACACATTCAGCAGATAGAAGAAGACATCGACATATTCAACGCGCCAGCATTCGTAGAATGGGATCCGCCGGTCGGTTCACGTATACTGCGCGTTGGGGCACTAGCCGCATTAGGTGAAAAGTCGCCGCTGGTCGAGTCGCCGCTAGTCGTCGTTCAGGTAGCACGAACATCCGGGATCGTGCTGGCCGCACTTGATTCGTACGCCGTGGTGTACCGGCAACCCCTGCAGTCCCTGCCCTGGTACACGATATCGGGACCGACCCTCACGATACAGCAGTACACGACCGCGGGCACGGGAGCATCATTGGGCGCACTGGCCCCCGGGAACTATAGCGAGTGGCGACCCGGCCTACAGACCGAACAAACCGATCTCGTAGTCGCCCACCGCAACACGGTAGGCATGCTCGCCGAATTGACATCGTTGCTGGACCTCGCCAGTGCCATGGACACGAAGCCGGACCTGCAGAAAGCCATAGAACGGTACGCTGCCGCGTCCCTCGGGGCGTTGGACTCGATCAATACCACCGGAGTCAGGGTTTACGCGACCCTCGCCGATGCGTTCGAATACACCGCCCAAGGTTACGTGATCCCGATACCCGGGTACACTAAAATCGGCGTACTCGAGGACCCCCTGCCGGTCGATAACTCGGGATATGTGTTCGGCGGCGTACGCATGGCGTACACCTCCCAGCACTATCCTGGGCCAGTGGGCACGATCATACCCCGGTATCGGTTCTATGCGGGGGATCGAAGGGGCACACTAATCCTCCACGAGACGTACGACCGATCGACTGGGGCCGAATTCGTGCGAGAAATCGCTCGCGTAGCCGCTGGGTCGTCCAGCAAGATCGGGACGGATAAAATGGGCAAAGACTCCTACCGCGTGGCGTGCGCAGCCACTGCCTACGGCTGGCGGCTGACCGGAGGTGGCGATCCGGTGCTGCCCGGTTTGCAGCCGCGCGACGAGCGGAGCTACCTTCCATTTGGCGAGGACGACTATGCGGTGGTGATCGACGAGCCGGCCGGCTCGTCGCTGGTAACCCGCCAGTGGCGCATGCCCGTGCCAAAAACCGTAAAGCTGTTGGGGTCGTTTTTCCGTGAAAAGATGTTGCTGGTGGCCAGTGTACGCACACCCGAGCCCACCCGGAGAGACTCGAGGCGCGCCGTCGATCTGTACTTGGTGTCCGCGGTTGGCGACATCGTATTTTCCGAGCGCATGGCGGAAAGTGCGGTCATGGGGGTGCCAGCATATCACGTGCGGAACACAGCCGGAGACTATGCTGCGCGGGATGTTGAACTGACGGACAAGCTAAAGTCGGCAACAGGAGACTCGGCGACCCTGTGGGCACATCGTCGTGCGGCACTGGGGCTTAACATGGCAGTAGAACCCTACGTCGACGATATACAACGTGCCGAGGGGACCGTATCCGGACTCGGCCCGGATCTAATGCGGTGCGCACGGATTCTGGCGCCGGGCTACGTTGCCAGTGCCCAGGCATACGAGTTCATGTTGACCGAGGTCCGCAGGTCTCTGGCTGTCAATGGCAGGTACGCTGCATGGCGCTGCCTGCTTTTAATTGTGGGAGCAGATCGACAAGGCTGGCGTCGAAAGTTGCGCGTCACGGGGCCTGCCGCGGGCACGTTCGACGCTGATGTGGCCAGGATGACTGAATGGATCGGGAGATTGGATGCGCACGAAGTTGACGTCGACCAACCGACGATCGATATGCTTCGAGTAGCCCTCGACCACATATCGAAAGACGTCGAGCATTAACCGTCCATGCGCATCACTGTAGGGACGGGAAGTGGTTTAAGGAAAAGGTGAACTAGTGGAAGCCAAATTCGAAAAGGCGAGAAAAGGAAACAGAAAGTCGACGCGAGGGTCGCTGTGCACCATAATCCCCTTTTAAAATCTCCTAAAAAAACGTACGCACCCGTGGCCGCGTTCAAAATTGTCATACCGCCGTATCCAGTCTAAAGAACAAGGGAAACCCCTCTCCCGACGTGATACGTACACTGCATGGACAAGACCACCAAAATGAGCACCAAACTAATCTCTGCCTGGTTCGGTCGCCGGCCCGCACCGCCGCCACCACCACCGCCATTATCACCGGCTCCGGTAACGCAGCCACCGCCTGCGGCGCCGATCCACGCGTCGAGGGAAGCCGAGATAATGTCGGAGCTGATGGCCGCACTCTGCGAACCCAACGAGCAGCCGTGGTATTCCGCGGCCGAAGGCGGGGCACAGCTACCGTTTACCGAGGCCCCGCCGCTGATTGACGGAGACGATTCAGATGACTTGCCTCCGGCCCAACGCCGACGCACGGCCCCGGACGAGGACGGCACCGAACTCATCGCCTGTGGGACAGTCGCGGAGTTTGCGCAGCCAGATGCAGCCATCGACGATCGTGCGGTCTACCAGATCCCCGGCGCCAACATCGGGCGTGCCGCCCATTCGCATATCTGCGCCCTACTGGGCCGATTGCAGTCGCAGCTCGCCGCGGAGTACAGGCAACTCGTGCAGGACACGACAGAAATCCCGACCGCGCTCGCCTCAGCGATCGCGGCTTGGCGCCTCCGCCGGTTCGTGGAGGACTGCGACCACGCCGAACTGACGGGAGACCTCGGCCGGATCTATCGAGCGGGCGCCACGCCAACGTACCACACCGTTTCGGGCGCACCGCGCGCACTGCGGGAATACCTCCAGGCGGAGGTGCGGGCAGCGCTCGTGGCACGGCTACGTCTCGTGCCGTGCCTCGCGCGCGCCGACGCGATCGCGCAGTACCGGTTCCCGCCCGACATGCGCTGCAACAAACCCGGTTGTGGGGCGCCGTTGGATCTGGCATTCACACAGAACGGCGCGTGTGCAGCGGCCGCGGCCGCAGGGCAGCCGGCCTGCGACTGCCCCTATTCCGTGCGCTGCGTCAGCTGCTTCGTGATTGATGCCTCGGAGCACATCGCGCAACAGGCCGCCGTGTTCACCGAAAAGCACTGCTGTGTCGAATGCCCGTGGTGCCACAGGGCTCGCTGCACATACGCGTGCGTCCTCGTCGATGCGTACCCCGAGTTGCCGGCCAAGCCGCCACCAGCCTCGAAAACGAAAAAGACCCAGAGTCACCATCGCGCCACGCCCGCTCCACCACCGCCGCAACACCCCCCACCGCAGCCGGTCGGAGTTGCCGTGGCCCAAGCTACGCCCACCCCCCCGCGATATGGGCTTCCGAAGCCTCTCTCTTGTGTATGATGGGAGTAATGGGGGGGGGAGAGATTTTAAAAAATCAGTCGTCATCACTGTCAGGGTAGTTCTCATCGTATTCGGCGATGTATGAATCGATGATTTCCCGTGCTTCGCGAAAATCGCCATAGGCCATGTACACGAGCGCATTGGCAGCGGTCACGATCGCTATGTATGGCGGACTGTGGGCATAGTCCTCCAGCGGCTGATCAGCCAGCTGTTCTAGCGCCACGCCACCCCGTCCACGAACGAACGGATCGAGGAACTGAACAATATCGCGGCGCAGGCCCCGGGTCGTGCAATCACCGAGCCTGTCCTGGTCGAGGAGATTGCCGAGATTGATTTGTGCACTCTGCAGCTTCGTGATAGTGTCAGTCCTAGGGACTCGCCCACTGCCACTGAGATTACTGATGGTCCGGAACACCACGTCGCTGATGTCCGTGACCAAGTGGTAGATCGATAATCCCCTGATATTGCCTTCGGGCGTACCCACCTCTTTACCAGCGTAGCCCCATCGTTCGAGCGGCTGCCGGTACTCGGCCAGGACCCGCAGCTCGTCGCTGCTTAACCTGTCCCACTCGTCCTCGTCAGTGCGCCACCTAGCAGACATGCGAATTCGAGTTGGGTATATACGTTTTGGTTTTGATTTTCCCGCCAATCGCATTTAATCAAGCACCATTTTTCCCCCGAAACTTTGCTATTTGCTAAAGCTTGGGGATGGAGGGGGTTGACTTGGTGAAATCAGTGCTTTATTTCAGTCTCCCCCAGTGGAGCAGTCCCGGCACGGACCGTGGTCAGTCTTGGTTCAACGACCAGCCGAGAGCGTCGCGACAGTACTCTGCAAATCCTGCACCATCTTACCGAGCCGTTGGAGTATGAGACCAGTCCTGTCCCTGGCCGCACGCTTCTTTGGTGGTTTCGAGTCCACAGCGGTCACTGCAGGGGCCCGTCCGATCGGTTTGGTCGCGCGCTTGGGGTACCTCCGTTTTTTTTGCAGTGCATCGGGGTCCTCGTCCGGGAGCTCCGCCACTGCTGCGGTTTTATCTTCCTCTTCGTCTTCTTCGTCCGCGTCTTCGACCGGCGGCTCGAAATCGGACTCGGTGGCCGGATCATCGTCCGCTACCGCTGCCTCCGGCGTTGGGTTGATCTTCGGCGGTTCGACTTTTACTGCCGCGACCGCGGGTGCTGTCACGTCCTCTGAGTGTTCGACGGTGCTGGTCATTGTTACGTGTATTTGCTTTTTACGGCTGCTTCGTTTCGTTCGCGAATATTTACTTTTTTTCCCGGCAACCTTAATACTCGTCGAATTTGGATAGAGGGTCCCCCTTTTAGAGGGACAGGAAGGGATCCGCACTGCAACATATACACCGATACGCACACATGTACGGCGAACAAGCGGTCGCGGCGTTGAGGCCACACGTGCCCAAGATCTATGCCTGGTTTCTGGCAGTCCTGCTAACGTATGTCCTGTGGGCGTTGATCACGCACGGTGCACCGTTCTTGGTGTACCTGTCGAATTGGCTCTATGTGGTCAACACGTTCTTCTTCGCTGGCGTGGTCATCGCAGAAAATTCGTACGTCGTGAGACGTGCAACGCTGCTGGCCAGCCTGCCGCTCCTGGGATGCGACATCATGTGGGCAGTGTACACGGTCGGACTGGCGGTGTTCGGCGCCTCGTGCTTCACTAACACACAGAGTTCGACATTCTTCCGGTACGTATTCTCGTTCGCGCAGGCTTATGGGCATTTCACGCCACTCATCATTCTGTGCCTATACGTCGCCGTCCACCTGAGCGAGGCAGCGAGGACTTGGGCACGGCTGCTCGATCGCATAGTTCCGCCGGACCGCA
Source organism: Dehalococcoidia bacterium (assembly GCA_023229725.1). Lineage (GTDB taxonomy): Bacteria > Chloroflexota > Dehalococcoidia > GIF9 > AB-539-J10 > SKVJ01. The sequence goes on from JALNYR010000072.1 coordinate 9,133, forward strand.
TCGGCGCGGCGGTGGTGGTGTTTGCGGCCACGTTTACGTGGCTGCTGGTGCCGACGCTGCCCTGCATCGTCTATTCGTACGTTACCGATCCGCTGGTGATCTATGGTCTGTCGGTTTCGCTGGTCCAGATATCATACACCCTGATCTATTCCGTGTTGACGGAGTCCGTCGTGATGTTCCTCGCGTGGGTATTGATACTGTGGCACAGATCGGTCGCCGGGCCGAAAAAAATGTGATGTTGTTTTGCTTGCCTCACTCTCACCAATTTTTATGGGAGTTTCCTGGCCAGCTGTGTAAGCAGTTCGGTCAGTCGGTACATCTCCAGTATGGGGTATTTCAGCCGTGACCAGGCCTCCTCGGTCTCGTGTAGATCCATAGCCAGCCATGCCGCGGTGCATGCACTAACAGCTCCACAGTAATCCGCCACCGGTGCGTACCAGTCCAATGCCGCGTATTTGTCATACTCGAAGAAGGCATCCTGCGGGCGACGGCCCTGCGGACCATGGCGTACCTCGACCCTGTCCGGGAAAAGGTCTTTCAATTTTTCGACAACTGCGCTGGTAGCCGAGTCCATGTGCTCCGTCAACGTCTCGTACACGTCAACGTACCAACGATTAAAGGATTTCGTCACGTGGGCCACGAATATGTGCTGTCCGCGACCGGGAACCTGGCCATGGATGACCGCGACCGTCGGATCCCCGATCTCGGCCAGGCGCCCTGCGATTGCCCCCGCGTCCGGTTCTTGTATAAAAACGATCGGCATGGCGTGCCCACCGGTTATGCGCGCGGTATAGTCAGCGTAAAGGCAAGCCAGCACGGTAACGACCTGCGCATCCAGTTGGTCGTAGGTTTGGGGCTGCTCTTGACGGCTCTCGGCCAGTGCCACGAGAGCCGCCTTCACGGATGCCAACATGTCCGCATCTCCCTTCATGTTAAATGCCTGAAGCAGAAGAGAACGCCCACCCGTACCGAGGCACTGTTCCAGCGTTTCCGCGGACGCTGTCATATCCACCACGTCCTTTGCCAGGTGTAACATGATCGCGTATTTTTCGTCCGTGCGCTTCTGTGCCATATAGTCTTCCCACATCCTCTCGCGCGTGGCGACCCCCGCCGCAACTAGGTCGACGATGCGCTGCATGAGCCTGGCACCGCTGGGCCAGGGGATGGACTCATCGAGACGACCATACTTGCCCGCCAGTATGCCCGTCGCAAGCTCGCACCAGCGCTCCGGGGTGGTGTCCGTTGGCCCAATTTCCTGTGTGATTAAATCGAGGAATGGACCCGGCGTTGCTGAGGATATGCCAGCCCACATTTGCATCAAAAACGCCACAGTGGCCTTTGGGGCACGACCTATAACAACAACCGGGTACTCGGGTGTGCACACGGTCCCGGCGTAGACGTAGGCCTTAAGCTGGGTCATATTCCCGAATTTATCGTTAAGGGCTTCGTAGTACTTGGCCATCCAGTCGGGATCTTGTGCGCGGATAGGTCGTGGTGCGGCTTTCGGTTTGACGGTCGTGATCAACGCGCTGGCAGAGGGTGGCGCATCGGCCGGCTTGATGATTGGTGCACTTTTCGGCACTTTCGGTTTGGCGGTGCCGGTTCCGGAGGCCATGCCAATACACCGGAGGTCGTTCCACGTGATCGTGACGCCTCCGGATGCCAGCATCACCGGTTTGTAGGGGTTGTCCCGACAGAGTTCCGCGAGCGATTTCGACATATGAACACTGCAGTGCTTATTTGTAAAAGTGTGGTTGTGTATTGTCTGCGATTTTCCACTTCGTATATTTCTTTTTTTGCCCCCCCCCCCTCACCACTCCCACAGCCAAAACTACCGGAAGAGTATAGGCCGACTGTCCGAGGCTCACGTATCCATCTTCACGTGCCGGATATCGGCCCAGGTCACGGTCACCCCGCCAGACGGATTTAGGCGGGCCCCCCCGACTACATCAGTTCGCGCCACCAATACCACGAACGGTTGCTTCTGGCCAGCTGATGTACTGGGCGCATCTACGTGTGGTTCTGGCAAATCAGACGTCTTCGTTCTTTTCATTTTATCTTTGTATGTTTTAAATACTCGTTCGAATGTTGATAATGGGGAGGGGGGGGAGATCAACTGATGCACGTTGCGAGCGACGCCGGAAAGTCCCGGAGTAGCACTATGCCCGTCGCAGCCCGCGGCAGTATCCGGGTGGCCTCGACGATCACTCGGTGACCAGGACAAGCCGATGCGGCGGTGGCGGTGGTAGAGTGGCGCAGAACCAATGGCTCATCGGGTACCGGGTGTTCGCACCACGTCCGGGATGGTCGCTTGTAGTACAGCACCTGCCTGGTGCTCGTCATCTCCATACCCACGTCATACAGTCTGCCGAGGTGATCGTAGAGACTGCCTCCGTGGTGTTGGTAGTTTGGGCCAGGCCGTTCAGCCCGGTACTGCTGCCGGACAACGGCACGACGACCCCGGCCCCCTTCCCGGGGCAAGCGCAGGTCCGCAATTCCTGGCTTCAGAAAGTAGTATGGGGGTGGCCCGAACACGGTCGAGATATCGCGATCCACCTCGCGGGACGGCCTTCCGGCCCAGTTCATCTGCGTGTCCAGGACCTTCCACAGCCTCACTAGTTCCACCTCTGGTAACAACTTCGTGTGCGGCCATTCGTAGGCACCCGGGGGTTTCCCGTTCACCGTTGCCATGCGCCGGAGCGCACCAACGAGGGTGGGCATGACCGGGCCCAGTGGCACTGGTATAACCGGTGCCGGCCGGAATACCGGCAAGGGCGGAAGGGGAAGCTCCGGGCCCACAGCAGGTGGCTGGGGCAGCCACCCCACAGTCCTCGCCTGGACGGACAGCCGGGTGACGGCGTCGGCCGTGTCGGCGAGCACCGAGTGATCGGCCGTCTGCAGCCACGTATCCAGCGGGTCCGCTTGAATGCGGTCCAATATCACACTGACCGCGATGTAGAACTCCGCAGCCGTAAGCCACTGTTTCCGGGTGAGCACCGGCGGTACCATGCTCAGCAGCGGCACGGAATCTCGCGCGGTGGCCACCCATACCGCAAGTTCGCCTGGCTGCACTTGCACAAACGGACCCCGTGGGAGCACTGGCCCGGCACCGAGGAGCGTCCCGGCGAATGCGGGTGACAACTTTCCGGCCGGGGCTGGGGCTGCAGCCGCAGCCACACTATCGGTCCAGCGCTGTGCGTATTCCGTGGGATCGAATCCGTTGCGCGCCCCTATATCGATCAGGAATCCCATGACCGCATGAGCCACGTCCATGTCGATCGGTCCGTACCGTACCGGGATATACGCCGCGGATGCAGAAGTACCTGCTGCACCGATCTCGGGCTTCTTCCCCACCTCCGTACTGGTCTGGTCGCCCCGGGCCGGAGTGTACGCAGCGGTCGCTGGGGTTCTCGCTCCTTCAGTCTTGGGCTTGTTCTCATCCTCCATTAAAATTTACGCTATTTAAAAGTGTGCAGTACTTTGGTGGCATGGAGTGGAAAAGGAACAAGGCGTAACACACATCCACATCAGTTGGAGAGGGGGGGGGGTAGAGA
>JALNYR010000001.1 GCA_023229725.1 Dehalococcoidia bacterium
TTTTCCAGCGTCTCTGGCGCGAGATCGCTCGCGTCATAATTCGTATCGAACGGTTCCCCGCCCGACTCATCGCTTTCGTCATTGGACGACCACAAAGCCGTCGCGATATATTGCACAACGAATGGGTGTTTGGCGTCCATGGTCCCTCTCTTTTCTCTCGCACTAGTTCAGACGCTATCAGCGTCGGTTTATTCAAAGCTCCGATGCGATGTTTCGATAAAATCTCCATACGAGCAGCAACGCCAGCAACCCCGCGCCCAGTCATACATTACCGTCGCCGAATATGTGTCGCCGGTGTTGAGGTAATCGATGCCCCGTTCGCAATAGACGTCGTTTTTAGCGCGGATATACTCCACACCACAAGATCCCCAGGCCTTATCCATGATCTCCAGCGCCGTGCGGATTCTATCCCCCTCTTTGTCGCGGTAGACCGGCAGGAGATCGGCGCCGATCTTTTCCGCATAGATCTCCAGCGCCGGACCGATCTTCTTTGTGTTCGCGAACACCATAGCTTCGTGCATGATCTTTGCGCAATTCTCCTCGTTCGCATTGCGCAATTCTAGCATCGATTCAAGACGCTTGATTGATATCGCCACGACGATCCCTCTGCTTTCGTAATGATCCCGTTCCACGGCCCGAGTGAGCTCGGGCCGTGACACTGGGCCACTATGAAGGCCTGGCTAACGGAATCGATTGACCTCGATAACAAAGCCATCGCTTCGATAGTACAAATTCACGGTCCTTTTTCCACTGAGCTCGGGAAACTCGCGCCGATCTGCGGCCGTGACGTTGAATCCTTCTACGCTTTCACTGTCACAGATCTGCCGATAGCGATCGGAGAATCCCTCTAAGGCACGCTCGTAAAACGCTACCACGTAAAGCATTTCGCCCTCGAATTTGCCAGGGTTTGAAATGGTGCCGCGCTCCGTGATAGTATACGTGTCAACGATTTCTTGCCTGGTCATAATATCCCTCACTTCCCTTTCACGATCCCGAGTCAAGCTCGGAGCTGCGCAGCTCCGAGCCTCAGTCGAAAGCGCGAAAGCTAATCGACCGCGATCCATGGAGTGTGTTCGCGCATGAAAGCGCGGCACGATTCCACGTTATCCTGATACGCTTCCGGAATCTCGTGTAGCTCGTAAGAGCCGAAAAAGCCTGCCGTGAATCCGATAAGGAAGTTATTCGAGCGACGCCCGAGCTTGCTGCAGGCCTTGCTATAGGACGTTGTTTCGTATGCATTGGCGAAATTCCCGTGGTCGTATCCACGGCTTATCGCTTCCTTATCCCTGAGTCTCATTAGCCTATCGCTCCTTTCTATCACAGGTATAAACGCCAGACTTTCAGGTATATTCAAAGAAAAGATAGCCTGTAAGTCTTTTGTTCATTCTGTATGTCTCTTGACTCTCACTAGTATATACGATTCACACCATAGGTATATTCACTTTTTCTTTAGGGTATGCACGATTGTTTGGTATAGTATATGCTATTATTCTATAGCCTGTATGCCAACGGTGTGCTCATACATATAACTACAAATAACGTGGTATGTATCTACATGTATGACATATGTGTCAAGGTACACCTATCACATACGTGTAAGTACACATGACACAATAGGTGTAAGGTGTAACCATTGGTATGCGCATGGTGTACCTTGTACACCTATGCGGTTTTGAGCTCGGAGCTGTAGGGGTATCGATAGGTGTGGAGACACCGGGCCGTGCCCGAGTTCACTGCGCCAGGGCCGCAGGCGAGCGAAGCGAGCTTGTGGCCCTACCCGAGGATCTTGTACCGAACGAGCTGCGCGGCCTGGGCGACGGCATAGCCGGCGAGGCTGGCTTTCTTGACGATCGCCTTGACGCGGCCGTCGCGGCTGTCGATGAGCTGGCCAGGCGCGAGCTCGAGCTCTTGTCCTCGCGCTGCCGCGAGCTCGTCGGCGGCCTGGACCCAGGCCCGCGCCGCGAGGACCCGGTAGACGACCGTGCCCGATGAGAGGCCGGCGACGGGGCCCGGATCGTTCGTCTCGACGAAGGAGTAGAGCTCGAGGGCACCGCCCGCTCGCTTGCAGAGCTCGATAAAGGCTTCGCGCCCAAGGGCCTCGAACCGGAGCACCGCGGCCCACCAGTCGACGCCTGAGAGCTTGCTCACCGGGAGCTTCACGGCCGGCGCGAGCTGCTCGAGCTGCAGCGCGGCCTCGTTCACGAGCCGCAGGCCGGCCCAGAGCTGCAGCGCGGGCGAGGCCTGCCGCCCAATGTCGAGGCGCTTCTGCGCGGCCGGCGAGATGTACCAGAAGAAGCCAGGCTGCCCGGTGTGGAGCACGCCCAGCACGGCGGCGAGCTCGATGGGGATCCCTCCGCGCTCGCTCCGGAGATCCTTCCCGTACCGGCCGAGGTAGTCCTGCGCGCGGACGAGCAGGCCCTCGACCGAGAGGAGGCCAGCGGCCTCGCGCGCCTCCTCAACCGTCAGGTGAGCCGCGGTAGCGACATGTTGCTCGCGGTCGCGCGAGCCTTCTCGAAGAGCGCCTTGCATACGCTGTTGATCCTTTCCTTCGACTGCCCGAGGGCGCGGGCCATCTCGGGCACGGTGTCGGGCCCATCCGGGTGCTGCTTCACCCAGACCCACATGCAGGAGTTCGCCGCGGGGTCCTGCACGCCCCAGGCGCAGTACCCGCCGCGACCGAGCGGACAGTCGACGGGCGGCCGTCGCGCCGGCCAGACGAAGTCGGCGAGGCAGCGGTACCGGCCCACGAAGTCGGCGACGAGCTCGGAAAACGGGTCGTCAGGCGGCGTGTGCGGCTGGTGGCCCCACGGAACCGGGAGCCGCAGGGTCTGCCGCTTGGTCATACGGGCGTATGGCCCTTCTCGCGGCTCATCTCCTCGTAGACCTCGTTCGCGACGCCTGCGAGCTTCGAGCCCAGCTTGCGAAAGAAGCGGTCGAGGAACTCGCCCTTCGCCGAGATGAACGCCGAGTGGTACGCGGCCTCGCTCATCTTCCCCGCCGGCTTCTCCGTGATGAAGAGGCCGCGCACGAGGAGGTCCTTCAAGGCCTCGGCCACGCTCGAGTACGTGCCCGCGGAGCCGTCGATGTAGGCCTGCACCCGGAGACGCAGGTCCTCGGGCAACTTCGCGCCGACGAGCCGGTTCACCTTGAGCTCGCGGCGTGTCCTGAAACTGGGTGCCATGTGGGAGAGCGTAGGCGCGGCATGCGAGGGGCGTCAACCTATATTGCCGCGCCAGGAGCGTCGATTATACGCGGGCGGGGTACTCAGCGCGGATGGCCTGCACACGGTCGGTGGGATCGCGGGTCACGACGAGGCCACAGGTCCCGCAGATGAAGTAGCGCTTCATCGTGAGGAGGCCCACCGTGCAGCGGGGGCACGTCTTCGTCAACCGGGCCTTATCCAGTAGCTCGTCGCGGCACTCCTCGCAGAGCCCGTGCTCGATGTAGGCGTGAATGTTGTCCGCTTCGCCCTCACAGGCCGCGCACTCGCCCACGAACTTGCCGTGGTCTATCGGCGACCGCGCGACCTCGCGGCGGCGGATGTCGACGTTTTCTTTCCAGTTCATCTCCATGACCCTACTTCAGCTCCTTCCATGTCCTTGCGACGCCGCCAGCGGAGCCGCCGTCTGAAAGAATCCTCACTCCGTTGAACATTCCACCCATCTCTCGCTCCATGAGCGCGTTGTGATCATCTGCCTCGTTCTCCGCGCACTCGAGGAGAAGCTGGTCGTGCGCATCCATGACCCAAAGCGCGTCGGGGCTCTTCTGCTTATTGATGCGGAGCATAGCGGCCATGACCAATTCACGCGCCGTGCATTGCACTGGCGCATTGAAACAGAACCGCCGGTCGATATGGTCTTTATCCCGCAATGGAAAGTGAATCTCGCGCCCGGTCACGTAGCCGTTGCGCAGGATACCATTGCGCATAGCGCGTCGGTAACCCTCTTCAAGCCAGAGAAACAGCTCGGCCCAGTCAGCATGAATATCGTCGAGAATACGCTGGCTCTCAGCGAGCAGCTCGTCGCTCATGCGCTTGTAATCCGATAGGGCCTGCGGCAATCGATTCTTCTCGATCTGTGAGAGCATGACAGGCAAGAGCATGTACTTCGAGGCGCCGTAGATGGGACCGAAGTTCGCGCGCTTCGCGAGGTTACGCTTCTTCTTCTGCACCTTCGGATCGAGCTGCGTGAACTCGGGCCAGCACCGGATGGCCCGCTGCTGGTGGATGTCCCACTGCGTGCGGCCCTCATCAAAGTCGTTGATCTGCGCGACCATGCGCTTGTCCTGCGAGAGCGCAGCCGCGACGCGGATCTCGATCATCGAGAAGTCGCGGCCGACGAGGCGCCGGCCAGGCGGCGCGGCGAAGATGTCGATCGTGTCCTTCTCGGGGTTCTGCGGGTTCCACTTCTCCTCGCCCTCGGAGCCGCCAGCCCAGCGGGCGTTCGGCGTGCGGGTCGTCTTGAACGAACCGTGGGCTCGCCCGTCCGGCCCGATGGGCAACGTGTGGAGCAGCCAATCGCGGCGATAGGCCGCCGAGCCCCACGCCTGCCACGCCCTGATCATCGGGTGCCACGAGAGGTGGTAGAGCGCCTCCTCGTTCGTGAGGTAGCCGTTCTCGCCCGGCACGTTGACCGGGAGTCCCAGCCACTTCGGCGAGTGGATGACGATGCCCATCTGCTGCCCGCTCTCGAGGTTCAGGAGCGGCTGCATGACGGCCTTCTGCAGCCGACCGAGCGCCGAGCGGATGACGGCGCACGCGCGGCCCGCGGCCTGCCGAGCGGCTGCGTTCTGGTCACGCGCCGCGAGCGCGGCTCGCGCCTCGGGCGACGTGAGCGCGGTGACAGCCACGCCCTTCGACTTCGCCTCCTTCTGGAACGGCTTGAGGTCGACCGGGCCGGCCGGGTCGAGCGGCATCCAAGGCGCCCAGCCACAGGCAGCCGGCTCGAGCACCTCGCGGAGCTTCGCCGCGCTCTCGGCGATGTCGTCCACGAGCTTCGGCTGGAGCAGGCGCCCAGCGACCAGATCGCAGATGTCGGCGAGCACTGGAATATTCGGGAGCGGCGCGTCGCCAGAGGCCAGAGCCTTCTCAATGTCGCCGACCTTCACGTTCGCCCACTGGAGGACGCCGGCCTGGTCAATGTACTCGAGCGTCTCCACCTGCCGCGCCGCGGCTCCGGTCAGCTCGTAGACCTGGGCCTCGAGCTCCGCGGCCTCGCCCGCGTACTTGTCGACGTACTGCTGCCAACGGTGCCGGTCGATCCCGATGCCGTTGCGGCTCATCGCGAGCGCCACGTCGGTGCCGTCGCGGTCCATCTCATAGGTCGCCCACAGGCCGCGCGTGCGCAGGTCGGCCTCGAGCCGGGGCCGCACCCTCGCGGTCGCGAGGACGTCGTTGCCGTTGTACGTGCCGAGCACCTCGAGCGGCGCCTGCCACTCCTTCTTGAACTCCTTCTTCCATGCGGGGAGGTCCAGGTACTCGGCGGCGACGTAGCCAAGGTCGTGCGCGACGCCGCGAAGGTGCAGCACGTGGTGCATGACCATCGTGTCTTCGACGACGCCGCGGACCGGGAAGCCGTGGCTCTCGAGGACGGCCATGTCGTATTGCTTGTTGTGGAACTCCTTCACGACCCGCTCGGCTGCGAGGAGGTCGCGCAGGAGAGCGCGGCACTCGAGCCACGAGCGCTCGCCGTAGTGCTGCTGCCACTCCCCATCCTTGAACGGCCACCACGCCGTGAGGTCTTCGTCGCCCAGGCCCAAGAGCCGCAACGGGTCGCGCCACCGGCCCGGCTTGCCCTCGGGCACCGTCTCGACGTCACCTGTGACGCGGCCCGCGGCTCGCCAGCGGGCGCACAGCTCGGCCGTGCGCTCGACACTCGGACAAGCCTCGACAGGCGACGGCCACGCCCGCGGCGCCCCCTCCTGCAGCCAGCGCCAGGCCTTCGCCAAGTCCTTCTTCAAGACGGGCGCAGTGAAGCCGCCCTCGGAGCGCAGGATGGCCGCGGGGTGCTCGGCGCCGACGAGCCACGCGGCCCACGGCTGGAAGCCATCGGGGTCGTCGGGATGCACCTCGGTCGCGACGCCGCAGAACCTGTTGACTGTGCCGCGGTAGCCGCCGACGGTCGCGGACTCGTCGTTGAGGAGCGAGCGGATGGCCTCGCCCCCGAGCGCGACGATGACCCGCGGCTTCCAGGCCTCGAGCGCGCGAAGGAGCATCGGACGACACGCGGTGCGCGCCTCGGCCTTCGCGGCTTTCTCCGCGGTCGAGCTCGCCGGCCACTCGCCGCCGTAGCACGAGATGGCGTTCAGGATGAGCGTCGTCTCCTGGGGGATGCCGAGCGTCTTGCAGATGGCCCAGAGGAGCCGGCCAGAAGCGCCCACGAAGGGGCGCCCGGCCTTCGCCTCCTCGGTCCACGGCTGCTCGCCCACGAAACACAGGCCCGAGAAGCCCTGCATGGGAAAGTAGCCCTGGACGCAGACCTTGCCGCGCTTGTCGGCGAGCGGGCAAGCGCTGCACTGCGGGTCGCCGGGCACCTCCCAGAACGCGGGGCCCGCCGGCGCAGCCGGCTGATCTTCAGGAGGCGAGAGTTGGATGATGTCGGCTGACATCTCACAGGACCCCAACGCCCAGCTCGGCGGCTCGCCGCAAGAACCTGTGCTCCGCGACGGTGGGCGGCAGCGGCACGACGTGAGCGAACAGCGGCTCACAACCGAGGCGCTGCGTCCAGTGCTCGACGGGCTCGCCGATGAAGAGGTCGCGCGCCTCGGTCGAGAGCAGGACCTTGTCGGCGTACCAGACGTCGGCGGGCACCGGCAGCTCGAGCCCGAACTTCGCCGCGACGGCGGCCATGAGCCGCTCCTCGAGGACTGTGAGCGCGTCGCCGGCCCCGAGCTGCTTGAGCGTTTCCTTCACAGGCGAGGGGATGTCGCCCATGTACGCCTCGTGGGCGTCGTGGAGGAGGCCCCAGAGCGCGTGCTCGGGGAGGCAGTTCTCGGAGACGAGAACAGAGTGCTGGGCCACGGAGTAGTGGCTCAGCGTGTGACCGTGAAACCGGCAGATGTTCCCGAGCGCATGCGCGACCTCTCGAATCGAGATCTGCTCGGGCCGTGGGTGGAGCAGCCAGAACTTCTCATGGCTGTAGGTCTGTATCCAGTCGCCCTGCACCGCGAACTCCATCTCAAGCTGTCTCATCGCCCTCACCTCGGTCGGGAGCCCGGAGTCGAACCGGCGTCGAAGGCCTTACTCCTCGACGAGCCCACGCTTCTGCTCCCGAAAAGCCGCGCCCCGTGTGGGGCGCGGCACACCCCGGAATCCGAACCGAACAGAGCCGAACCGAGCTAGCGCGCCAGCGGCTTGAAGCCGCCCACGTGGGCGTACTCCTTCGAGTCGTAGGTCACGTCGGCCGTGATGCGGCAGCCGTTGAGCGACTGCACGTTGAAGTTCCCATCCTGCGCGATGGGCTTGAGGCACGCCGCCGCGAGCGCGAAGAGCGGGCGCGTGAACTTCGTCGAGAGGCTGTCGGTCACGGACTGCCCGACGAGCGGGCCCGCGAGCACGGTGAAGCGGTAGCGCAGGTTCTCCCAGGGGCCCTTGTCGCTGACGCCGCTCTTGCGCTCGACGAACTGCACCTCGAAGTCGTAGGTGCCGACCGGGAGGCTCGGCGGCGGCAGGTTGGTGATGACGTCCGCGGAGGCCAGCTGGCCCTGCAGCGGGAGCTGCGCGCCCTGCGGCATGCCGTAGCCGGCGGGCATGCCCTGCGGCATGCCGGGCGGCGGGGCGTAGGTCGCGGGCGGCGGCGGCGCGGCGGGCGGCGCGGCGTGCTGCGCCTGGAACTGCGCCATCTGCGCCATCATCTGCTCGATCTGCTCGGAGCTCATCTTGCTGATGTCCATCTCACACGGTCCTTTCTTACGGAGACTCTCGTCCCCTCACCTCAGACATGCCAGGGCACTGGCCACGGCCAGCGTCCTTGCTGGCAACGTGGATGCCCTGGATCGCACACCCATATCGGCGGCAGGCCCAGGGCCTGCGCGAAAATGTCGTAGCTGCAGTCCTGCACGGGCTGCTGAAAGCTCATCGCGAGGAAGCGCGGCGCCTTCATGGCAAAGACCGGCTTCGAGACCCGCGGCGAGAAGTGCGTGTAGAACGTCGAGCCGCTCCGCTCGGTGTAGATGAGCATGTCGAGCTCGCGTGGCAGGACGAGCTTCCCACCGCGGCCAGAGAGATCGGGCTCGACGGTGGCGACCAGATCGCGGTTGTCCTTGTCCATCGTGATCTTCGCGCCCATCTCGATGATAACGTGAAGCGGCAAGCTGAAGAGCATGTGGATGGTGCGGTTGTACCACGTGAGCACATCGCCCCATGCGCGGTGCTTGTCTTCCTTGCCGCCACGGAGCTTCTTCGCGTCCGCGGCTTCCTTCTCGGCTTGCTCGTAAACCATCGTCGCGATGTCGGAGAAGCCGCCCAGAACGACGGTCTGGTACGGGCACTCCCGCGTCACCACGGAGCGATAGAGGTACTCGAGCCACTGCTCGATCTCGACCTTGATCGAGATCGAGTTCGGCACGCCCCGCAGGAACGCGGCATGCGTCCTGCCGATGATGGCCGGCTGGACGAGGAACGTACCGTCCGGATGGCGCGCGGTGTTGTGCCCGCCCTCGGCGAGCGGATTGATCAGGAGCGGCGCCGGCCAGGTCATGGCGCCCCACGACTTTCCGCTGCCGGGGTATCCATAGACCCCAACCCGCAAAAACATTGGCTGCGGAGCGCCCATCGGGATTAGGCCTGGAGGTGCGCTGATCATATCGAAGCCTCGATGTCGTCGAAGAGAATCGGCGCTCGACGCTTGAACTCGGCGAGCAGCGGCACCATGACCTCGCGCATCTGCGGGTGCGCTCTCTTCGAGGTCCGCAGCTTGAAGATGTGCCGCCACTCGCGCATGTTCGCGCCCACCACGATCTCGGCTTTGAGCGACTGTGGCAACACGCCCCGCGCCAGCTCAGGCGGAACCCCGAGTTGAACAAGCTCAAGATACGCCTGTTCTGCGACCATCAGTGCGTTCATCCACCGAAGCGCAATTGCGCGACGGATATCTACGTTTTCCGCTCCCGGGAACTGTGCCTCAAGCACAGAACCGAACGCGATCACTGAGATCTCGGAGCCGAACTTGCCCTTGCTGTAGTTGCAGTAGCGCGTCGACTCCTGCGCGAACGAGCAGAGCCGATGCCGCACGAGTTCATGCGACACGCCGCGATCGGAGATAATCTTCACGACAGCCATGCCGCCGAGCTCGATCATCGCCTCGTGGCCTCGCTCGAGGAGATGTCGCACAAGGCGCTCGGCCGAACCGGGCGCGATCTTGTCCTCGGACTTGTAACAGGTTCGCGCGGCCTGCTCGATTGCCTCGAGCGGCTTCTCCGGAAACTGCAAGATCTCGAAACTGGCCTTGATGATCTTCATCTCGAAACCCCTCTCAATTGCATGTACACGCCGAGTGTGGCGTAGCAGTCGACACGCGCTGAGTGCGTGTCCGCGAGCGTGATGCCACACTTCTGACAGAGCGCCTCGAGGCTGTACGGCCTCTTGCCCGCGCCGCAAACGTGCGCGGCCTTCGCGACGTCCTTGATGTCGATCATCTTCTTCGCCCGCGGCGGCTCGAACCCAACGCTGCGGCACGCCGCCGCGACGAAGCGCACGTCGAACGACGGGAAAGAACCCAGCCACCAGTCGGCTAGCTCGATGAGCGCGAGGACTGGCGGCAGGACCGCGATGAGCGGGCGCTCGGTCTTCGCCCACTCGGCGCGGCTCCAGCCGTTCACTTGGAGCGCCTGGGCACTTGCTCGCTCGGGATGGAGCAGTGGAGAGCGACCTCCTGCCTCGAAGAGCACCTTGAGCGACTGGTCGACCAACACGGCGTGCGTGTCGATCACCTCGTGCTGCACCGGGTCAAATCCGGTCGTCTCGGTGTCGACGATGACGATGAGGTCGTGCATCGAAATCTCCTACAGCCCCTTCACGAGCGTGCCGAAGTGCTCCCAGATGGCCGAGCCCACGGCCTTCGCCGTCGTCTCGACCGCGACTGGGGCTCCAGTGTCGAAGCCTACGAACGTGAAGGCCTTGAGCTTCGCTGTCTCGGGCTTCTTGCCGCAGAGCGCGAGCCCGAAGGCGTCACCGTCCTTCGAGATGCTCTGGAGCACCACGGCCGCCTTCTTCGACATCGTGTGCCGCCCGAGCCAGTAGACCTTCACGACGCCCGTGGGCTTCGCGGCCTCGCCAACGCGAAGGGGAAGCCCAGCCTCGGGGGCAGAGCCACCAACCGCGTCCACTGTGGCAGGGTCAGCCGCAGGAGGCGTCGCGCCTGCCGCCGCGTCGACCACGTCGCAGAGGACGCAGAGAAGCGGCTCGGTCGTGTCAGCCTTCGTGTAGCCGACGCCCAGCTCGGTCCCCGAGTCGAGGATGAACGTGCGCTGCGTCTCGTCGCGCTTCGGAGATGCCATCGCCACCAGCCCACGGACAAGGTACCAGTTGCCCGTGACAGCTTCGGTCACGGAGCACTTCTTCGCGGCGTGGAACTTGATCGGCTTCCAGACCTTGCCCCGAACGCGAGCGACGAGGGCCTCGAACGTCAGCTCGGGCACCGGCTCGATGGGCTGTCCGAACCCGATCTTCGCCTGCACGTCCTCGAGAGTGACCATCGCGATCTCGGTGCGGAGCCGGTCGACGCTCGTGATGTTGTTGAAGCGGTCGCCCTGACCGGGGAAGCGCGCGGCGTACTCGCGGAGCGCCGGCTCTGCCGCGGTCTTGAGCCACGCGGCGATGCCGTCGGTCGCGTGCCCCGAGAGCTTCGAGACGTCCTGCATGATGTCGTCGAAGTTCGGCGGCGAGGCCTCGGGCGGCGGCAGCTTCACGATGTCGCCGGAGAGCGGCTGGCCGCGGTCGAGCACCTGCAGGATGAGCTGCTTCATCTGCGGCCGGGAGAGGTTCTCGGCCGCGCGCTCGTGGAACATCTCCTCCATGAGATCGCCCACCTGGGCCTCGGTCCAGCCGACCTTCATTTGTGCGCTCTCGAGCGCGTTGAGCTGCTCGATCGTCGCGGGGTCGCTCTCAGGAGTCTTCATGAAGATCTTCACAGGCGGCTCCGGCTCGCCGAGCACCGTGAGGAGCACGTCGGCCTCGCCGGCCGTGAGCTCCGTGAGCGGACGGCCCACCGTGGTGAAGATCCAGTCGCAGAGCTGCTGGTACGTCCAGCCGCGCTTCTCTTCGGAGAGGATCGTGAGCTTGTCGATCTGGAAGAGCGTGATCGAGCCCTCGGGGCCCGCAGCCGGCGCAGGGGTCGTGACTACGGGAGGGGAGTCCGCGGTGTCCTGCGCCGGCTGCGGAGCTACGGGGATTGATGGCGGAACCGGCGCCGGCTCGACCACCACAGGCGGCGGAACCGCCGGCTGTGGCAGCACGGCTTGCACCTGCTGCGGCAAATGGCCCTGGTCTAACACCGACACGTTCGCAGGTGTAGGAACATCCGCCGCAAGAGACGCGACCGTAGGTTCGGCCGGCGTCGGTTCCACAGGGGTTGCGACGGCAGCAGCCGCCGCCATCTGGCTCGCGAGCATCTCGGTCGCGCCCTTCGCGACGAGGATGCACTTCGCCGCCTCGGCTTCGGTGAGCTGCATCCACGGCTTTCCGAACAAGTGCCGCGGCTCCGAGTCCGGCGGGAAGCCGTTGAAGGACGCGCAGAAGGATAGCCACCACGTCGTCTGCTCGATGGTGACTGCCTGCGGCGGCTCGACCGAGACGGGCTCGGGCTGCTGGTAGACCGTCATGTCCCTGAGTGAGAGGCAGTGCGGCAAGGAGTCGCAGATCGAGTACTTCATGCCGAAGCACGAGGCCCAGTTCTGCGGCACGTGGCGCCAGTCAAGCCCGTACTGTTGGAACGCGGCCTCGGCCTCCGCGAAGCGCGCGTGGGCGTAGCGCATCTGCGCTTTCCAGACCTCGAGCCGATCGGGCCGCAGCCGGAGGATGTGCCGCTGGAAGCCGGGGTCGTCGTTTCTGCCGCGAGGCTTCTCGATGGTGTTGATCATGACGGCGCGGGCCGCGGGCCACCCGAGCGGCACCATGACAGTCTCCCAGATGGAGAAGAGCATCATCATCTGATCGTCCTGCCACCAGGCCTCGAGCCACTCGGGGGACGCGTTGCGAGTCGTCTTGTGGTCGGGGAGCACGACGCAGACTTGCCCGTCCGTTTCGTCGATGACGCGGAAGACAGCGTCGTAGCGGCACGAGGTCGGGAACTCGCTCTGCGGCGGCAGCGCGTAGACGTCCCGCTCGACGAAGAGCACGTCCTCTTGCGGCGGGTCCATCGTCTCGAGCCTCCGCATCGTGATCGAGGCGCCGCCGGGCGCCTGCACGTAGTTCGCGATGTAGACCGTGACGAGGCGCTGGGCGTTCATGGCGAAGCCCCACAGCTCGCTCGGCCAGGAGCGGGTCGCGCCCAAGCGCGTGCCCTCATCGAGCGCGACGCGGCACCACTCGAGGACCACCTGACAGACCGCGAGGGCCTGCGAGCGGTCGCGAGTCCGATACCAGAACGCCATCGCGGCGTGGAAGAGGATGCCCGTGACAAGTGCCTGCGTCTTCGCCGGCTCGAAGCCGTAGAGCCGCGTCAAGAGCGCCAGGTAGAGGCACTTCTTCGCGCGAGCCCAGAACGAGCTGCCCCAGAAGGTCGGCCCGCCGCCTGCGTCGAGGTGAGCTTCCTTCAGGATCTCCTCGATCGGCTTGAAATGCTCCTCGAACCGGATGACGTCATGCGCCCCTGAGTCGACCATCGTATTCCTCACCTTCTCGTGGCTCTGTCGTGAGAGCCGTGTCGATCATCGCCACCATGCCATCGGTCATCCGCGTGAAGCGCGGATCGCCCAGTCTCGTCGCGGTCGCGCCGAGGTCGAGCAAGAACTTCTTGAGCGTGCGGCAGAGCCGATACGCCTCCCACTCCCGCTCGGTCGGGAAGAGGATCATCGCGAACCACGGCGCCATCGTCTCGCGGTCCGTGAACAGCTCGTAGTGCGGCTTCGGCTTCCGCAGCATGTTGAAAAGCTGCGCACTGAGCCGCTTGAACCGCTCGGCGCCAATCGGTTCACTCGCCATCACTCGTACTCTTTCTCGTCGTAGTCGCGGTCGCAGTCACAGTCTTCGCACGGCTCGTCGCAGTCGCAGTCGCCGTCGCACTCTTCCTCGTCGTCGATCTCGTTCTCGTCGGTCCAGTTCTCGGCTTGCAGCTCCTCGACGTCGATACCGAACTCGCCGAGCGCGTTGAAGATGGCGGTGTCGAGATCGTCCATGTCGACGATCGAGTCGTCGAAGTCCTTGGGAGCGAGCACCTTGTAGACCGGCGAAACCGAGACGACGCGGCTCACCGTCTCGTCCATGAGCTCCTTGCCCGTCCGCAACTCCTCGAGGTCCACGTTGACCCTGACCTTGACGGGCACGGAGATCGTGACGTCGATCTCTACCTCTACTTGCTTCACGTCGGACATCTCACCCTCCAAACAGCTCGTTCAATTTCAGGCCCACGCCCGCGTCGAGGCCCAGCGCCTGCGCGATGAGCGAGCCTCGGTTGTCACCAAAGAGCCCGTCCGTGGCCTTCGCCTCGACCATGAGGCGATCGAACATCGACCGCTCGAACGGCACGTCGGCAACGGCGACGTAGGTCATGACCGGCCGAGTCTGGCTCATGCGGACGAGGCGGCCTCGAGCCTGGACCCAGCGGTCGACGCGCCACGGCATCTCAAGGAAGACTTGCATCCGGCAGACGCGCGCGAGCACGTCCACGCCGGTCCCGAGCAGCTCGGTCGTCGCGGCCAGCACGCCACCGTGCGAGCTCCACTGCGCGATGGCGTTCTCAACCCACGAGCGGGGACAGCCGCCGTGCGCTGTGTAGCAGACGACGCGTGGCGGCTTGCCCAACAGCTCGGAGATGCGCTCGACCGCACTGTGGTGCCAGCACCACACGAGCACATGCTCATCGGCCGCAACGAGGTCGCGGCACAGGTTCGCGACGTCGTGCAACTTCGTCTCGGCGAGCAACTCGCGAAGCGCCTGCACCTCGCCCATCGCGAACTTCGACTCGGCGCGCGACTCACCGTGGCCGCGCAGCGTCTTCTGGAGCTGGAAGACCGCGTCGCCGATGCTGCGCTCCTCGCTCGGCTCGACGCGGACGCTGAGACGCTGGATCGTCTCCTTCGGCAGCTCGTGCGCGAAGTCCTGAGCGTCGTAGTGGAGGACGAGGTTCTCGAGCCGGTAGCGCAGCTCGGCCTGCATCTGCGGCGTCGGCATGCCGGGCACGAGCGCGTTGTGCTCGTCCCGCGTGGCGCCCGTGTACCGCTCGATGAAGCTGTTGTAGCTGCCCCAGCCAGTCGAGACGGCCGTGAGCGGGCCCCAGAGCCGATGCGCGCCGCCGGAGAGGAGCGTCGCGCTCATGCAAGGACGCGCTTGGCGCCGCGGCAGAGCGCGTGGAGCCCACCGGTCCGCGCGGCTGACGAGTTCCCCATGTTGTGGACCTCGTCGATCACGACCAGCTCCGGCTGACGCGCGATGGCTCGCGCAGCCGTCGCGGCCTCGACGCTCGCCTCGGTCGCGAGCAAGCCCCCATCCCGCGCTGCCGCGACGATGCGGCCCCACTCGGCGACCGTCTCATGAGCGACGAGCAGCCAGCAGTGGTCTGGCAGCGACTTCACCGGCTCGCGGTGGAGCACTTCACCTGTGGTCCCGAGGTAGACCCGCTCGACTCGGAGGCGGCGGTTCCCAAGGAGCTCATAGACAACGTTCACGCCAGCCCAACGCACGATCTCCTCGAGCCAGGTGTTGAAGAGGTGTGCTGGGATGACGAACGCGACGACGTTGTAGTTGAGCGCGACCGCGGTCACGATCGACGTCGAAGTTTTCCCCAAACCGACTGAGAAGGAGTTGAGGTAACTCCCCTCGAGTCCCCAGGAGACGCCCTCGATCTGATAGCCGCGCAACCTACGACCGCAGCGCGCACCACACGCGTCTGCCGCCGACAGCGCGGCATTCAGGCTGTCAAGCCTTGAAGCCAACCCTTTGCCCTCACCGAAGACGACCCTAGCTGGCATGGTCACATCGTGTCAATAAAAAAGCGACGCCCCACGCGGGCAACGTGGGGCGTCATTGGTGAGGGGATCGGGACTGAAGAGAAGATCACACATGGCGCATTACTTGTCAATACCATAACGCCTGGTGGCGATCACCTCGTCGTAGAAATCGCAGGTTGACGTGGCCAGTGGAACGCCTGTACCCTGACTCTCGGCGAGGGCACGCCAGTATGAGCATTGGTCGGGACGAAAACATCGTCAGGCTACCGCGCGCCTGGACGATGGAGGCACGCCGAGCGCGACGCGAAATCCAACTCGAAGCCATATGGGAGGCGCACGCGAAGCCTTACGGCGAGGCACTCGCGGCCGGGAGTCCCCCATTCGGAGGCCACGTAAGATCTGGAGGCTGGACGATGGAAAACTGGGTAGTCGAAAACCTCTTCTTGGAGGGACACATCGGGTTACTCGTCGGTGACGCTGGCACCGGCAAGTCGCTCGCTGCTCTCGACTTGATGCTCGCAGCCGCGAGCGGTGGAAAGTGGCTGGGCCACTTCGAGGTGATGACGACTCCGGTCATGTACTTGGCCGGAGAGGGCAAGATCGACGAGAACACGTCACACGCGATGGGCCTGCTCTTGGGCCGCGGTGACGACCACGCCGAGTTCATGCGGCGCTATCAGCATCGCGTGCAGCTCATCGCGCCAGAAAACCTCGGACTCACGCCCGACGCGCCGCTCTCTTCCGACACGTGGTGGCGCAATATCGAAGCGCTCGTGAAGTCGACCTACCCGAAGGAAGCGCGGCCTCGGCTGTGGATTCTCGACCCGCTCCTCGCGCTCATCAACTCGACTGACAAGTCCGACGATGTGCGGCCGTTCATCGCACGAGTGCGGTGGCTCGCAGAGCAGACGAGTGGCTACGTTTTGATGATCCACCATACCAACAAGGCACGAGGACAGCAAGTATCTCGTCGGGATCGGGTTCGTGGGGAGTCGATGCTCGTGAACCTCTGCGACGACGTGCTGATCATGGAGAATGACAGCGAGGACAACAAGCTCGTTCACCTCTACGCGAACAAGCTGAAGCGTGGGGCCTCGAGCGACGCGCAGCCGTTCTGCCACATCGCGCGGAACTTCACCGAGGTCTCCGAGCACACCTTCGATCGCGTGCTCGACGCGGTCGGCGTCTCCCGCACTGGCAACGAGTCACCTCGCGCGCTCAAGCAGATCACGATGCGCTACATCGCCTACAGCCCGGAGCTGCACCGGAAGGAAGACGACTCCGGCGAGGTCGAGGCGCCCAGGCAGCAGGAGCGACAGGTCACCGTGACCGACGAGCCCGTCGAGCCCCGGATCGACATGAGCGCTTGGGACGTCGATCAGCAAAAAATCTGGAACGTGCTGACCATGGTCGAGGAGCCGCTCACTGTCACCGCAATGCAACGCGTCCTCCTCGAGAAGCTCGGCTACGACATCACGACGACCCGCATTCAGACTCGCTTCGACACGCTCGAGGGGCTTGGTTTGGTAGGACACACTCCTGTGAAACCTCTGATCGGACGTCCTGGTGTTGGCTACGCGCTCAAGTCTCGTCTCCTCGTCAAACCGTGAACTTTCACAGTTTCCCGGCTAAAAAATCCATGCTGTTTTTCAGAAGATTCTTTTTTACGCAATGATTCCAGACTTCTAGATGGGCTTTTTGTGGTGAACTATTTTGTCACCTTCTATTGACATTCGCCAAACACTGCGGATTCTTTGCGATTCCCCGAATAGCGTGGCGCTACGAGCCGCAGGCGAGTAGGTATACGGTACGCTAGGGCTTGCCCATGACTGGGCAAGCCCTAGCGTACCGTAACAACCGACACGCGTCAAGAGGGGAATCGCTTAGAATCCTCCGTGGCCCGAAAGTCGATGCACACGCGTTTTTTGAGCAAAAAGGTCGAGTCTCATACGGTGCGACTGTGTAGCGAAAACGCTACCCTGCCATTTCAACCCAAGACCCTCTGTTATTCGGAATGCAACCCTCCTGATAAAACTAGGCGTCGTGGGGATCACGGTTGCATTTCTGAATGGCAGGCGATATCGTCGGTGCGTGTCCGAAGCTGTACACGAGCTGAAGAAGATAGACGTCGCGATCGAGAAGGAACTCCTCGAGAGCCGCGACGTGGTCACGACGCTTCTCAAGCAGCGCGAGTCTGTCATTCGAGGAGCGTGTGAGCCGCACGAAGAGGGTCAGGCCGAGCTCATCCTCGAGCTCGCCACACGCCGTGCTCCGGCGAGCTTCAAGATGAACGAGGCCTATCGTCACGTCCGAGACTCGATGGGCCCAAGCGTGAAGCCGAACCAAGTCACGGCGTGGCTCGCGAAGCTCGTGAAGCAAGAGAAGCTGATCAAGAGAGGACGAGGCGAATATGCGCTGGCGTAACGGCAAGCCGACGTGCGCGTCGTGTACGTTCTTCGACACCTCCGAGCCGACGCAGCTCACGCAGACGCTGGCCCAGCGGTTCTACACGCCGGCCGAAGAGACGGGCGGCGTGTGCCAGCGGGCCGCGACTCCGTTCCGTTCTCCTCGCAACGCGGTCTGCGCGTGCTACGAAGGACCGGCGCTGCCGTGGTGGACGAAGATCTCGTCCAGCTTCGAGCTGCGTGTCCGTCGTGCGCTCGCGCAGGAAGCGCTTGACAGCCTCTCGTCGATCAGAGACGATGCTGCTGTTCTTCGCTGCGCGCTCTCCGGTGCGTGGCGCCGCGCCGTCGATGCGCGAGCTCGATCGCACGAGCTGTGGGCCGTCTTGACGCCCGCACTCAATGGTGACCTCTTGCCCGATGCGCCCGTGTGGCGCGACCGCTTCACCAACGTAACGATCTCCATCAGCCGCTGGCTCCAAGGCATGGGCGACATGGCCGCGCTGCACGCGATCCAGGAAGCCGGCGTCGAGAGCCTCGGCATCATCATGCCCGAGCGCGACACGGGCCGGCTCTGTGAGCGCTGCGGTGAGTCGCTGAACTCGATCGAGCACGTCGACCCCGTGACGAAGGAGACGATCTGCCGCGGCTGCGCGCTCAAGATCGGGCTCGTGGAGAAGTCCTCGTGAGCCGCGACCTCCCAGAGCAGAAGCAACAGCCGCTCGTGAGCCTGCGCATCGTCGACCAAGACAAGGACCCCGACTTGCCGGTCGCGGAGCGCATCGACATCGAGAAGACGCGCTGGGCACACGAGGTCGTGACGAAGGGCGGCAAGGAGCTGCCGCTGATCGTGACCGCGGCGCAGCAGCAGATGGCGCTCGTCGTGCCCACGCCGCTCGAGATCGCCGCGGTCGAGGAGATCATGCGCTCAGGCCTCGGCCTCTGTGGCGCCTGCACGCACTGCGACTACGCGGGCGGGCAGGAGCGCCTCATCCGTGGCGCCGCGTGGGAGGCCTACGAGCGCATGCGAGGCCGCGTCGAGAACCTGCCGCCCTGGCGGAACCTCGGCTTCTGCGACGCGAAGGGCTGCTACGTCGCGGTGAACAGCCTCGCCACGTTCGATGATGGTAAGGGCTCGGCGCCGTGCGCCGACTTCCGAGAGCGACTCGCGAAGAGGTTCTTGCGAGCCGTGGGTGGCCTGATCAAGCGGGTCGGAGACATCTGAAAGGAATATGAAGATGACCGAGAAGAACGAGAAGAAGACTTCCATGGACAAGCTGTTCGCAGACCTGACGAAGCTGCAGGAAGAGGCGAAGACGGCACAGGAGACTGTCGAGACGAAGCGCGCGGAGATCGCCGCGTTCCTCGGTGGCTACGGGTTCGCGCCGCTCGTCGCGAAGAAGCGCACCTCCGGGCCGCGGGCGCCCAAGGGCGTCGCGGCCAAGACCGTGCTGGCTTTCCTGGCCCCGCGCAACAGCGCCACCACGCTCGAGATCCGCGCGGCCTGCGACATGACGTCGGGTCAAGCGCAGCCCGTGCTGACGAGCCTCGTGAAGAAGGGCCTCGTGAAGCGGTCCGACCGGGGTAGCTACGAGATCACCGAGCTCGGCAAGAAGGAGCAGTAGCACTTCGATGCGCGAAGAGATGCTCCAGAAGCTCGATCGCATCCTGGCCAGGGCCGTGTACTGCGCGACCCACCCTGGCGCCAAGACCACTCTGGAGAAGTTCACGGACGAGTGGCAGGAGTTCCGCGCCGAGCTTCATGCCGAGCGGTGCGAGAACTGCGCGCACAGTCGTAGGGTGCTCACGGCCGGAACTCTACTTTTCCGCTGCAACGATACTTGTGATCGTTGTGTGAAGCCCGACTTCTGCTGCTCCCACTTCGAGAAGAGGACGACGCCGTGAAACCGCAGCCGCTCCGCTCAGTGATTCGCGACTGGTCGCCGGTCATTGGGTACTTTTGGCGGTACCTATCACAGACTCGCGAGCAGAAGAAGCTCGAACGCGCGTTGCAACGTGAGCGTGCCGCGCAGCAGAGAAGGAGTCAGAGATGAACGAAACACAGGCACTCGAGGGGTTGTGGGCTTCCATCGGCCACGCGCCGTGGCCGGTCGTGATCGGCTACGTGCTGGTCGCACTCTGCATCGGTTGGAAGGGGCTCACCGAGGGCAAACTCCACGGCCAGGCGAAGGCCTGGGCCGGCGCAGTCGTCGGGATGCTCGTCGGCGTCGGCTCGTCCATGGCGCTCGACGCCGACTGGATTCACGCGGTGGTGTTCGGTGTGCTCATCGGCGGGACCTCGACTGGGTTCTGGAGCATGGTCAAGCAGACCATCCCCGACATCGGCAAGCCGAGCGAGCCGCCGGGCCCCATGACGACGACCAACGGGATGGTCAACGTCGGGCCGCAGACGCCCTATGACCCGCCGCAGGAGCCGCCGACATGAAGCGGTTTAGCTGTCGAGAGTGCCGCTTCTCATCACAGCAAGTCATCGTGAAAGAGCCGTTTGAGCGTGATGGAATGATGCAGAATGCGCAAACACCGAGAGATGTCATCGTATGTCGGCGGATGCCGTTTTCTTTGTTGAAGCTCGCGAGCGAGTGGTGCGGTGAGTTCAAAGAGAAAGATCCAGAGCCCAAGCCGTGAAGACGATCAGCGTTTCGCACTGCGGCGAGTGCCCGTTCGTGAACCACGACTTCGAGAGCCGCGTCATCGCGGAGCAGCAGTGCAACGCGTACCCGTCGGCTGTGCAGCACTGGGACTGCTCGGATAAAGCGGTTCCGGCTGAGTGTCCACTCCGCGTCGAGGTGATCGTGGTACAGGTGAAGCCATGACGTCACACTACATTCTACCGGGCAACGTGATCTTACGGTCTAGAGGGGAGCTTGAGAAGTGGTTGCCCCTGGAGGTGGCGACCGCGATCGACGGCACGACTCGCCGTGCGAAAGAAGCGTCTGACGCTCGAGACTGGGAGCTTGTTGGTGCGGCAGCAAAGTTCATCGAGGCGGCATTGCAGTATGGCGCTGTCGTGAAGAGTCGGGCGCAACGGCAATGTTCGTGGTGTAGCCTCCCTTTACTCGAGGGCGCTACGAAGTGTCGGAACGGGCATGAGGTAGACCCATGAAGCGCGCGTGCAAGGACTGCGAGTGGTACGCACCGCTGTTGAGTGGTGTCGGCGTTTACTCCGAGACGAGCGGACGTTGTCATCGACACGTTCCTGATGCGGAGAACGGCTGGCCCTACGTTTCGGTGGAAGACTGGTGCGGTGAGTTCCAGCCGCGCGAAGAAGAGAAGCCGGTGAGGCTGGCATCCGTGCCGTGCGTTGACATGTTCGGGCACCCGCACGACCGCATGAGCTGCATAGAATTTGAGCCCTACGAAGATTCAGCGTTGTGCAGTAAGTCTGGTTGGTGCGCGATGCGCCGCCGACCTACTGATGAGAAGAAGGAGCAGGAGTGATGAAGTTGGACATATGGGGATTCAAGATCGAGACGGATGAGAAGATTTGGGGGTTGGTAATCATTGCTGCGGCATTTATGGCAATGATTGTGCTCGGCACCGTCTTTGGCGGCTGCGCCGAGCGGGACGCGCAGCGCGCCGTGCAGGCGTCGCTGACCACGCTCGCGGATGGGACGGTCATCGCTGACAAAGCCATCGCCGACGAGACGCCGCGGCTCTCGAAGGAGGCCGCGGTCCGTGCTGAGGCGAAGTGCCCAGCGCCGTGCAGCGACGAGGCGTTCGGTGCCGTCTACGATCTCGAGATGACGAAGCGAGAGAAGGCGGTCCAGGGTGTGAAGCTCGCCCAGGATTCGCTGCTCGTCGCGCAGGGTTCGGTGAAGCTCTGGATCGGCTCGGGCATGTTGCCCGATACGAAGCTGCTCTGCGAGGGCGTCGCCGACACGATCACGCCGATTCCGCTGCTGATGCAGGATGCAGGAGTCAAGAACATCCCGCCGGAGGTCGAAGCGTTCACCGGGCCGATCGTGAAGATCGGCTGCGACACCATCAGCAGGTGGATCAAGGAGCGGAGGTAGGTCATGGGCGAGCAGATCGCGATGTGGGTGCTCAAGTTCTTGGGCGTGGCGATCGAGGCCGGGCTCGACGCCATCGCGAACAAAGACCCGTCGAAGATGCGGAAGGTGACCGACGTCTTCAAGGCGGGCCACACTCTCGAGAGCGAGCTCGTAGGCCTCGAGGAGCGCGCCAAGCGGATCGCGGAGCACAAGCCGTAGCATGAGCCCATTCCTGCAGAGCCTCGCGGCAGCGATCCGACACGTTCGGCGAGAGCGGAACGTGTCGGTGGACCAGCTCGCGGCGGTGTCGGGCGTCGAGCGGCGTGTGCTCGAGGGCTTCGAGCTGCACGTCAACGACAGCCTCAAGCTCGGCGACCTGGCGGCGATCTGCCGCGGGCTCTCGCAGTTCGGGCCGCGGTTCGAGATGACCGACGCACTTGACGTCGCCGCAACGCTGGAGAAGAAGGCATCATGAAGGGTCACAGGAACAGAGGCAGGGCCGCGGCGGTCGTGGTGCCGCGGCACGGGCGCGCGGTACGGCTTTCGGGCGGTGAGAAGCGCCGGCTGAAGCATCGACAGCGCACTTTGACAGGGCCAAACTGGCTGCACTCGGAGCATTGTGAGCGCGTGGATCTGGGAATGGGGAAACACGACGCGCGCGTGCGCAACTACGGCGACGGCTCGGCGGCGCCGCTGCCGACCACGAAGGAGCGGCAGGCGCAGCGAGCGCAGCGAGCGGTCGCGAAGCACACGTCGCTCGGGCTCCTGGGCAAGGCGGCTCGTGCGCTGCGCGAGAAGATGGCCGCGCTGCGAGGGG
Organism: Dehalococcoidia bacterium; assembly: GCA_023229725.1. Lineage (GTDB taxonomy): Bacteria > Chloroflexota > Dehalococcoidia > GIF9 > AB-539-J10 > SKVJ01. Next base: position 22,335 of record JALNYR010000001.1, read on the forward strand.
CGCAGTCATGAGCCACCGCTCCAGGCACAAGCAGCAGCGCGCCATTCCCATGAAGGAGCTCGCACGGCTGCGGCGGGACAAGGTGCCCGACGAAGCCATCGAGCTTGCCTACGCCGCGCCGCTCGAGCCGTTCTCGCGTGAGCCGCTCCCGCTGGCGCCGATGGCGCGCGTCCACCGGCCCTCGTGGTTCGTCGACTTCTGGGCACGAGTTTGGGCCTTCCTCGTGGGTTGGCTCTATTCTGGAGGAGGAAGATGATCTGGCTTCTGTGGTTCCTCGTCGGCTTCGCGCTCGTCACGCTCATCGTGCGCGAGAGCATCTTCGCCTGGCCGCGGCGCTTCCTCTTCAACGTGCTCGGCTCGAAAGCGGGCGGCTGGCTCGCGTGCGGGCCCTGCGCGGCCTTCTGGGTCGGCGTCGCCGTCGGTGTCCCCGACGTGGGAATCCTCGCGCAGTGGCTTCCGGTGTGGACCATCAGCTCGTCCATCGCCGTCGCTGTCACAGGCCACGTCCTCGGAGGTCTGCTGCTCCTCGCCGCCGTGCGTCTCGTCCAGACGTTCAGCCACTCGACGCTCGCGGTCATCGCGGAAGAGGAAGCAGCGAAATCGCAGATGCTCAGAGGTACTCCCGTGGAACGAACTATGGCGATGTGGCAATCAACCATGAACAACGCCATCGCGGCACAATTTCCTCTGAGTGGAGAGGTCGACGATCCCGACGATGACGATCCTGGAGGCCACGCATGACCAAAGCAACAGAGAAGGAGCGAGTCGATAACGTCGTCGGCTCTGTCATGGAGAAGATGGGCGTGCCGCTCTCCGACGCGTCCGGCGTCGCGCCCGACTGGACGAAGCTGCAGGACATCGCTCGCGAGCTGCAGACCGTCACGGTCCACCTCATTCGTTTCGAGCGGAGCTCGTTCTTCACCAAATCCACGACGCCTATCGATGCGGGCACCTACTACAACGTGCCCGTCGAGCGACTCCAGGTTGGCACTGCCGAGTGGATCTACGAGCAGGCCGGCGGGGGCGAGTACCGCGTCGAGGTCATCCATCCGACGAGCCCGAGGATGGGCCTGCTGACGACCTTCAAGGTGAACGTGCCCGGCGAGCCGCGAAAGCCGGCCCCGCTCGCCGCGAAGGAAGCCCTGCGGATGTCGACGTCGCAGGACCAAGTCCAGGGCCTCGCTCGCCAGTTCGCGTCGATGAACCCCGGCCTCTCCGAGATGCAGGCGCTCGAGATGGCTCAGAAGACGGCCGCGGAGAACCCCGCGCTCGCGTCGATGATGGTAGGTCAGGAGGATGAAATGGCTTTCGGTCAGCAGGGCGGCTTCAACGTGAACGGCATGATCCAGATGATGATGGCCGAGCGCATGATGGAGCGGCAGGCCGCCCGCGAGCAGCAGTACAAGCCGCCCGCGGCGCCGCAGGAAGACCCAACGGTCCGGCTGCTCACCGAGCAGATGCGCGAGATGAAGGCGCAGCTCGAGCGCGAGCGGGACGAGAACCGGCGGCGCGAAGAGCAGCGCGAGGCGCAGGCGAAGTTCGACCGCCTCGAGTCGAAGTTCGAGCTGCTGCTCCAGCGCCTCGACAAGCCGCAGGAGCCAAAGACCGACCCGACGGCGCTCGTGCTCTCGACGGTGCTCCCGGCGCTCACCGGCTCGCAGGAGCGCACCGCCGCCGAGCACGCGAGGGGCGCTGCGCAGCAGCTCGAGTTCATGAAGGCCATGGCCGAGAGCTCGAACCGCCGCGACCCAGCGCTCGAGAGCCTGCTCGCCCACATGCTCGACACGACGCGGCTCTCGATGGAGGCCCAGCAGCTTCGGCTGCAGGAGCCGGTGAAGAACGCCGAGGCGATGAACTCCATGATCGGCATGATGGCCGGCGTCATGCAGACCACGCACAGCATCGTCATGGCGCAGATGCAGGCCCAGCAGGGGAATCCTTTCTGGGACAAGCTCGCCGGCATCACCGACGCGCTCCCCGGTATCATCATGGCGCTCGCCTCGCCCGAGGTGGAGCACGGCACCATCGAGGCCTCCGGGCCGGCCGCGCCCGACGTGAGCGAGCAGGCCGCCGCGGCTCGGGTGCAGCAGATGCGCGCCGCCGACGCCGCCGCGCAGGCCGCGGCCCAGGTTCCGGCCGGCGCGCCGCCGCCGGCGCAGGTCGCGCCAGCCCCCGTCGAGCCGCCGCTACCCGCCACGGCCGGGCCCGAGCAGGCCGAGGACGAAGACGAGGACGAGGGCGACGACGAGCTGCCCGAGGACCCGATCGAGCGGGCGAAGATCGTGCTCGACATCTTCGGCCTCGAGGGCGCGGCCGACGTGCTCCTCAAGTTCGAGGACGCCGTCACGACGCTCAACCTGTTCTTCTTCGAGGGCGCCGCGCCGAGCGTGCTGGGCGAGAAGTTCGCCGCGCTGCTCATCGGGGCCCCCGACATCACCTTCGACGTCTCGGGCGACCAGCTCGTCCGCACCGTGCGCGAGCAGTTCGGCTGGAACCCGCAGCGCTCCGGAAAGTTCGTGAAGGCTTTCGAGGAGGCACTCGCCAAGGCCGCCGCTCCGGCGGCGTGAGGAAGGAAAGATCATGAAGAAGGAATTGAAGAAGGCGCCCACGATCAAGGACCGCATCGTTCGAGTGCTCCGGGGCCGCAAGCGGGGGCTCACACCCACCGAGCTCGGCCTCAAGCTCGGCTTTGAGAAGAAGCAGGCGAGCGCGCTGGTCGGCCCGGCCTTGAAGAAGCTCGTCGCCGAGGGCCTCGTCGACCGCCACAAGATCGGTCGCCGCGTCGAGTACGCCTGGGTCGGCTAGTTCCTCTACATAGAGATCTTCCCCTACTCTCTACCTCGTGAAGCTGCACCGCATTCGCATCAGAAACCAGCGGGATCGCATCCGGTTGATCGAGGAGCAGGTCAGGGAATCGCTCTACGGCGACGATTTCACCGAGCTCCGCTACGAGGTCTCCCCGAACCGAGCCCTCGCTGGCGTGCCGGCGCGAGACGACGAAGCGCAGGCGCGAGCCGTCTGGTCCTGGGTAAGAGAGAAGGTCCTGTACGTTCCCGACCCGTGGCCCTTCGACCTCTTTCCCACGGCCGGCGCGGTGCTCGACTACGGCATGGGCGACTGCGACTGCCACACCATCGTGAACTGCACGCTCCTCGCGATCCTGGGCTTCCCGGTCGGCGTTCGGATGATCCAGGCCGACGACGGCTTCTGGCACGTCTACTCGACCGTCTGGCTCCCGCGGGACGTTCCCACGCACGCCGTGGCGTTCGACACCGCCTGGGACGGCGCCGAGGACATGGGCGAGGAGTTCCCCCACGACCGCGTGAAGAACTTCGACGAGTACGTGCTCGAGCTGCGACAGGGATAGTAGGAGGATTTCATGAGTCTCAACAGGTCAGACAACGACGGCGGAACCTGGGGCATCGCGATGACGTCGCACGGACCGCTCGACATGACGCAGTCGAAGTCGGACGGAACCCCGGCGATCTTCTCGAAGCACCAGGGGCTCAAGCCGTTGGGCGATGTGAGTCGCATCCGCGCGTTCATCAACGAGTGCATCGAGAACGCGAAGCGGGCACAGGGTGGTGTGCTGCCGCAGGTCATTGAGATGGAGGTTTCGGACGGCCACGGGGGAGTCGTCTCGGAGCATCTGCTCGTTCCGGTGGCGCTCGGTTCGACCACGATCCTGACGCTGCAGCAGGCCGCGGCGACAGGAATCGGCGCCTTCACCGGGGTCGTCTCGCGTCTGGAGGACGTGAGCTATCTGCGGCAGGCCTCGGTGTATGAGGGGATGTTCCGTGCAGAGCATCCGGACGCGGACGAGGCCGCGGTTCGCACGGCGCTCGCGAAGTTCCGGCAGGACAGCGGCACGACAGAGCCGAACCCCGCCGGGATGGAGGAGGAGCTCCGGGGCATGCTGGTCGCGGATGGCGCGACGCCAGATGCCGCGCGAGCCACCGTCGCCCAGGCAACCTCCGCGCTCCGCGGCAACTCCGACGACGTGAGCGCGCTCACGACCACGCAGAACTATGCCGCCCTCGCGACGGTGCTCTCCTCGGTGGCGTCCGTGTCCCTCACCGCCGCGATGGAGGAGCCGGACTATCTCCAGGCGAACGATAAGCTCGACACGGCAGTGCGAGTGCTCAACACGATCACCACGGTTTTCGACGCGGTCTCTGCCATCTCGTCGCTCGTGTCGGCCACCGGAGCTGGTGCCATCGTCGCCGTCGTCTTCGAGATCCTCGCGCTCGTCTGCCGGTTTATCACCTGGCTGCTCGACGTGATCCGGGACTACACGATCTCGCCGCTCGAGGGCTGGGACAAGGAGTGGGACGGCACCGACTGCACGCTCATCTTGAAGGAGCGGCTCCGCATCCTCGTCCAGATCGACGAGACCATCATCGACAGCTCGGCCACGGGCTGGCAGAAGCACTGGGCTGACGCGATGGAGCGGTTGGGCCACAACGCGGACGCTCAGTTCAACCTGCTCACGAACATGATCTACGACACGGCCTGGGCTCGCGGTGAGGAGCGGATCGCGGCGGCGAAGGCAATCGCGCAGACCCTGGGTGGCCGGGCCGCGACGAAGTCGTTCAACGAGTGCGATGACATCGCGAACTGGCTCGGGTACATCGGCGTGCCGGCCGACGACGTGTACACCATCCGGACGTGGCTCTACGAGGCCCGGAAGGTCACGGTCGTGCAGGCTCGGCGGAACCGGCTGCGCAGCATGGTGGGCGACGCGCCGCATGGCGGCGTGAGCGGGTACGGCGTCGAGTACACCGGCAACATGGTCAACTACCTTCACAGCGAGGGGAAGGACTGCCCGAACGATCGTGAGTCTCGTTGCCACGTCCTGGGAGGCGATGGGTACTACTGCCAGACGAACTTCCGGGCCGGCGCAGACCCCTGGTATCGGGACTGCCGGAACATCGACATTTCCAGCAGCTCGCAGTTCGTGCCGTTCTCGATCCAGCAGCTCGACGCGCTCTGGGATGAGCTCCGAAACAAGCTCCGCGTGTCTCGCTCGTGGCCGGCGCCGGTCAGCCCGCCGCTCACCTTCAAGGACTTCATCCTGTCGGCGCCGCGGCAGCTCTCGCTCTTCAAGATGCTCGCCCCGGGCGCGAGCTCGGCGCAGATCGACCAGTTCGCCATCCTCGACGTCGGCACTCCGCAGTATCGCCGCGCCGCGGTGGTCCTCCGCGGCGTGCCCGACTCGGTGCTCGCGCCCGAGGTCATCTCAGCGAGCCGACGCATCACGGCCGGCGGCGAGACCATGCGGCTGTGGTGGGCCGACACGTGGTTCATCTCGAACGGCACGGTCTTCCTCTACGTCCATTACCTTCCTGTGGACGCCGGCAGGCGCGGCTACGTCGCCGAGGGCATCCCCGCTTCGGACTCGTTCCTGCGATCGGCCTCGGACGCGGACCTGCAGCGGAAGCTCTACGACCAGCTCGGCATCGGAACGATGTCTGGTCTGAGCGGTACGAGCGGCTCCGGGGGAGGCGGCGGGACCGCGCTCGTCGTGGGCGGCGCCGTCGTGGCCGGTATCGCCGCTGCGCTCCTCCTCAAGAAGTAGCGCACACGCCCTCACCAAGTTCCCTACCTTTTCAGTCTCGTGATTCACTTCACCTTGCTCAACGTGCTGGAAGGTCCAGCGAAGGAGGAAGAGATGGCGAAGTCGAGGAAGCGCAGCACCCGGTGCAAGAGCATCGGCGTCCGCAAGATCTGCATGCGGCCGGCGAAGGGCGGACGGAAAGTGTTCTGCAAGTGCCCCGGCAGCAGCAAGCCGCGTCGGCGTGGCAGGGGCAAGCGGCGCTAGCGCGTCGCGATCACAGGCGAACTCGAGAAGAACGAAGGACAGCGAGGTAAGGACACATGAAGGGTCAGCGAAAGTTCTCGACCTCCGGCACCTCGTACCTGAGCCTCGCGGACGCGGGGCTGGGTGCGGCGGCCGGATTCCTGGTTCCGGTGGTGGCGAACAAGTTCATGGAGTCGTGGACGACGAAGCCCACGTTCGTCGCCGACAACCAGTCCATGGTGGCGGCAGCCATCGGCGTCGCGGTCGCGATCCCGGTGTACTACTGGCGTGGTCTCGCCCCCGCGATCATCGCGGCGGCGATGGCGCTGGTGTACGGCATCGGGCCGCAGATCACGACCTGGGTCAACGAGCTCGGCCAGAGCGGGTTCGGCGGCGCCCAGATGGGCTCCGGGCGCGCGGTGGGCCTGCTCCAGCAGGCGTCGCGCCAGCGAAACGCGGTGGGTGCGTTGCAGTCCGTGCCGCGCCGTCGTTCGAGGGAGTTCGCCGGGCACTCGGACTGAGCGCACGGTGACGTGAGAGTCTGAAGAAGGAAAAGAAGGAGAAGAGGAGAAGATCATGGCTTACACACCGTTCACCGTGAAGGACGCCGGCGGGCGACCCATTCCCGTCGAGGACTATGTCGATAGGCAGGTCTGGTCCGGCGCCAATATCGCGAGCTCGGCCTCGGCCGACGTGACCATGTTCAAGTTCAGCAAGGGCGAGTCCGTCGCCGCTTCCGGCACCGCGAGCGCGGTCACCGGCGACTTCCGCCACACCAACGTGCAGTACAAGGGCACGATGCCGCAGACCGATGGCCTCGAGGTCAGGACCGTCGCCTACGAGTTCCCGCCCGATGTGACGCTCACCGCGCTGCAGCAGCTCTCCGAGCGCATCTGGACCGAGTTCTATTTCGGTTCCGAGCGCCCGAGCTACGCGTTCCTCGCGCGCCACGCGCCGCCTGGCACCGGCCTCTGGGGCGTCACGACGGTCACGGCCGTGTCGATGTACAACGTCGGCGAGCCCAACCCGTCGCACCGCCTGAAGTTCAACATCCCGCTCATCCTGCGCCCCGGTGACCAGTTCCGCGCCGACATCCGCATCCAAGGCGGCGCCCTCACGACGGCCGCGGCCGACGTGTTCATGCGCCTCGTCCTCCGTGGCTCCGGCCCGACCGCCGTCTGAGCAGCCCGCTCGGTCGTCGAAACCCCACCAGCCACTTCAAGTTCCCCCGCGCGAAGACATCGCTCTACACTTCTCGCATGACAGAGCAGCGTTACTTCGTCCCGTGGGCCCAGGCGGAACAGATCGACGTCGCAGCGAGCACCTACTTCAAGAACAGCTCGCCGTCGCTCTGGAAGAACAACCTCGACCAGCCGATCCACGTGACGCATCTGCTCGTCGACTCGAACAGCGTCACGACCGCGTCGATCAAGGTGGGCAAGCAGGGGCGCAGCCGCATCGTCGATTCCTACGTCTCGACGCTCGCGCTCCACAACATCGAGCGGCTCTCGAACCAAGCGACCGACAGCGCGGCGCCGCTCTGGAAGTTCGACAAGCGCTACCCCGTGATCGTCTCGCCGCAGCAGATCTTCCAGGTCGAGATGACCGATCTGGCGGGCGCCATCCGCTACGTGAACGTCCAGTTCCACGGCTACCGGCTCTGCGACCCCTCCGAGCCCGTGGTTCTCGCGGAGCGGGTGACCCTCGCGTCCCTCGGGAACATCACCGCGCTCGTCAAGACCGACCCGAAGAGCCCCATCATCATCACCGACTTCGGGTTCTACTGCGAGGAGACCGGCACCGCGGCGCTGCTCCGCGGCTTGAAGACGCGCGTGACTGAGGGCGGCCTGCCGCCTTGGATGAACATGTTCATTCGCGGCACGGTGCTCTTCCCGAACCGGCAGGGCGGCGCGGCCATTCTCGAACTGGCGCCCGACGATCTCTTGATCCAGCCCGGTGAGGTGCTCGAGTTCGAGGTGATCGACACCTCGGCCGCGGCCGTGACGGTCTACGTCGGCGCGGTGGGCTACACGGAGGATCGGAGGAGTCGATGACGACGCCTCGGCTAGACCAGGGGCGGTGGCTCCCGAACCTGCAGATGTACGCCGGCAGCACTGTCGCGGTGAACGCCGCGGCGAAGACGTTCCCTGGTGAGGTCGGCGTCTCGAAGGACCCGCTCAAGAACGACACGCAGTCGCCACTGATCGTGCGGGCGTTCTCCTGCACCGTCGGCTGGACGATCGCGCGGGCCAGCGTCGCAACGCCGCTGATCTTCGACGTGACGGTCAACACCATGCGCCGCGGGAGCTACAAGATCCAGCAGCAGAGCGTGCAGTACGCGCCGCACGTGAACTTCGTCACCGGGCTCTACGGCTCGCTCAACACGGCCGTGCGGCCCTACGTGTGGAAGTTCGCCGTGCCGGCGCTCCTCCAGCGCGGAGAGACGATCCTCTTCGAGTACGGCAACGTTTCGAGCGAGTCGGTCTTCGTGTGGTCGAGCTCGCAGGCGAAGGCCTCGAAGTACAGCATCCGCTGCCGCGGCAAGGTCACAGGCGACCTCGTGCTCTTCGGCGGCGGCGGGACGCCCACGGCAGGTGACCGCCTCGTCGGCGTCCACCAGAACCTTACCGACGAGGACCTCGAGATCCTCTCGGTGACGATGGTGGTCGGAACCGCGACCTCCGACCGGCCGATCTTCAACATGGAGATCGCGGGCCGCCGCATCTCCCGCGGCGAGCGCCCCTTCTGGCTCTTCGCCGAGCCGTTCACCTACGGGCGGTTCCTCTTCGACCGGCTCCCGGAAGGCGGGCTCGTGCTCATGCCGGGCGACAACTTCGAGGTCTCCGTGCAGAACCCGCAGTACACGAGCCTCACCGTGACGTTGGGCCTCGAGGCCTACCAGCAGGTGACGTGATGCAGACGAGGACCTTCAACATCGCGCCCGGCGCCGCGGAAGAGATCGTGCTCGACCGCCCGGTCGCCATGACGCTGCTCATGACGAGCGACGACGACGTGGCCTGGCTCATGACCACCGAGGGTCCGCTCGACGTCGAGCGGGCCGTGCGCCTCGACAAGTCGCAGTGCCCCTTCACCAGCATTTGGGATGGGCTCCTCGTCATTCACTCGCCGTCGCAGGGCAGCCGCACCATTCAGGTATCGCTCGCCATCGGAGGTGCCGCGTGAGCTGGCGAACGTGGCTGCGGCAGACCGCCATCCGGCTCGGAATCGCCGAGCAGGGCTCGATCGCCGTCGAGGACGGGCTCGACTACCTCGCGATGCTCGAGGAGCGGGCGAACGCGCTCCGCGTCGGCCTCCTCGAGACGGCCACGACGAGGCACCTCTACGTCGAGGAGGCGACCGCCTACGACGTCGCCCGCGGCAACCTGCTCGCGACGACCAAGGCGATGCACTCGGAGCTCCTCGCGATGGGCGTGCCCGGCCAGCAGCTCCCGCGCGTCGTCATGCTCGGCCCGCTGCCCGCCGCCGTCCTCCAGGGCGTCACGCTCGCCCCGTCAGGCGCGATCTCGCCGGCCGCAGGCGGCGCGCTCGGCGCCATTCGAGTCGGGCCGCGCGGCGTGCCCGCGCACGTCTTCGACGCGGGCCCAGACACGGTCGGCGTGCTCAAGGGCCTCACCATCGGCGTCGCGGTCCAGTACGGGCTCGTGGTCATCGGCATCCTCGCCGCCGGCGCTGTGCTCACCTACTACCTGACGCGGCTCTTCAGCCCGGAGATTGCGCTCCAGCAGGCGGTCACGGACCACGACCTGGGCGTCGCGGAGAACCTCCGCGACGTGCTCACCGAGTACGAACGAACGCGGCAGGCCGCGCTCGAGTCGGGCGTCGACCCGAACACGCTGCCGCCTCCGGACGTGAGCGGCTTCGCGACGCTCGCCACAGGAAATCCGCTCGCGGCAGGGCTCTCGAGCGTGAAGGGCCTCGCCATAGTGGCCTTCGCGATCGGCGCGCTTTTCGTAGGGTACAAGATCTACAAGGACAGAAGGGAAGGTTGATCATGGCACGGAGAAAAGGTGGCAAGTGGGCAGGCAAGCGGCGGTACTGCGTGAGCGCGGGAGCGCCGGGCTTCGGGCAGCGGATCATGGCGTGCTTCTACAAGAAGTCGAACGCCACGAAGAAGTGCAAGGCGCTCCGCGCCTCCGGCAACCGCTGCAAGGTCATCGGCAAGGCGAAGGGCTCGCACGCCGGCCTGAAGTGCTGCTCGTGGCGGAAGAAGTGCCGGTAGCCGTCTGCGGCTGAAGGAGAACATCATGTCCAAGCGAAAAAGCACGCGCTGCAAGTACGCTGGTGTGACCGCGGCCGGAAAACCCTACTGCATGAAGCTCGGCCCGCGTGGCAGTGGCAAGACTGGGATGCGCTTCTGTAAGTGCCCCAAGTCGGTAGGCAGGCTCATGTCGCGCGACCCCTACGCCGGCTGGAAGTAGACACTTCCACCTCGCTGCGCTACGATCCTCCCATGGCAGTCCGCTACACGAAGCGCACGGCGCCGCGGAAGGGTGGCATCCTCGGGAACCTCCTCGGGCTCGTAGGAGACCTCGCTCTCTCCGCAGGCCAGAACGTCAAGCAAGCCGCATCGGCAGCCTCGGCCGGCCAGGTCACGCACAAGCCCTGCAACGCCTGCACGGCGCCCGCGGCGCCCCCGTCGAACGGCGGCGCCGCGTGAGCCAGAACCCAGGGCCGGCGCAGCCGAACGAGCGGCGTGTCGAGGGCCGGTGCATGGCCTGTGGCTTCGAGGGCGATGTCATCGAGCGCACCATCGGCGCTGGGTTGAAGATCACGATGTGCGACCGCTGCTCGTTCGCCGGCCAGCAGGCGCTCGCGCTCGCGCAGACAGTGCGCCCGTTCGTCCCCATCGCGCAGAAGTTCCTCGGTGGTCTGCTGAACGCCATCGTGCCGCGCCGGTAATCGAGCGCCAGCACTGGCGGTTATACGTTTGCATGTGGTAGCCTCACCACATGAAGCACATCCCGACCATCTCGCTCGTCATGATCCACAGGCGCGCTGGAGACCGCCTTCTCGAAGCGGTGGGCTCCGCGCTCGACCACGTGGACGAGGTCGTGCTCGTCGACACTGGGCCGAACGATGACGACGACGCCGCGAAGGCAGCGCGAAAGTACATCGCGCAGTCCATCGAGCCCGAGTGCGCAGCGCGCGGCATTAACTTCAAGCAGGTAAATTACCGCGGCCCCGAGTTCCTGCACGACGGCCGGCGCTACACGGCCGACTTCTCCGCAGCGCGGAACTTCGCGCACGGCCTCGCGACGAAGGAGTGGGAGTTCTTCCTCGACGCTGACGACATCCTGCAGTGGGACGGCGATTGGAACCTCCGCAAGCTCATCTCCGAGGTCCACGCGAAGCACCTGGGCGTCGGCGAGATTTCGATGCCCTACGCCTACCAGCCGGGGCTCGAGCAGGATCGAGTGCGCCTGTGGAAAAGGTCGCTCGGCTGGGAGTGGCGCGGCGCGCTCCACGAGGAGCGGCACCCGCTCGCGCCGGGCCGGTTCACCCGGTGCCAGCTCACGTCGGACGAGGGCTTCTTCGTCGAGCACCGCGGTGATGGCAAGGCGAGCCACGCGCGGAACGCCGCGCTCCTCAAGCACCTGTGGGACACGGGCCGTTACGACGAGTTCACGCCGCAGATGGTCTGCGCGTTCTTTGCGCAGATGCTCGACTACAAATACCTGTATATCCTCGACCTGGAAATGCCCGAGGATGCGAGCCGTGACGCGCTCGCGCTCTTCCACGCGCTTCGCGCCGAGGCCTGCCGCCGGCTCGGACGCGAGAACGACATGCTCGCCGAGCTGGGCGCCGCGGTCGCGCTCGCGCCGGACGACCGCGCCCACTGGGCCGAGCTGGGGCTCGAGTGGGCCAGCTCCGGTCGGGACAACGCCAAGCCCTCGGCCGCGCTCGCGCTCAAGCATGCCTTTCTCGTTCTCCCCGAGACGTGGCGCTACCTCGCGCCGACTGGTTGGTTCGAGGGCGAGGCGCGGGAGAAGGCCGCGCGGTTCCTCGCCGACGTCGAGGAGTACGGCGTTGCCAGCCACATTGCCGCTGGCAACGACGCCGTCTGGCGAAAGGTGAGCGACGAGATCAAGGCACAGGAGCATCGCGTCCTGCGACGAGGGCGCAAAATGGTTGGGACGCCGGTGCGCCGCTTCGACCGCATCGACTTCCTCGTTTCGAGCCCAGTAGAGGGCTGGGGCCCACTCTCCGACAAGGTCGTCGGCGGCTCCGAGCTCGCGGTTCTCGAGGTTGCGCCACGGCTCGCGCGGCTTGGCATCGAGACGCACGTCTGGGCGCTAGGCCTGGGCACCGACGACGTGGGCGCGAAGGAACACGCGATGGGTGGGGGCGTTGTTCTCGGTGCTGCGACGTGGCATGACCTCGCCGACTTCGACCCCTCGACGCCAACGGGCGCCGTCGTCGTGTGGCGAGACGCGCGCCGCATCCCCGGCTGCCGGGGCTTCGGGCATCCCGTCTGGCTCTGGGCGCACGACATCCCCGAGGTCTTCGGCGCCGAGGGCCTCCACGCCGCCGACAAGGTCTTCGCGCTCTCGAAGCATCATCTGCGCCGCTTCGCCGAGCTCGGCGTGGACGAGGAGAAGCTCGTTCTCTCGCAGAACGGGCTCGACCCAGGTGACGTGCAGGAGGCGTGGGACGCCGTGGTCAAGAACGGCGTTCGCGACCCGCACCGAGCCGTTTACTGCTCCTCGGCGAACCGTGGGCTCATGTTGCTTCTCGACGCCTGGCCGGCCATTCGACAGCAAGTGCCCGACGCGACGCTCGACGTCTGTTACGGGCTTGAGATGTTCCGGCGCCGCGACACGCCTCCGCGGCTCCGTGGCTTTGCAGACTGGGTCGAGCAGCGCTGTGCCACGCTCGAGCCCCAGGGCGTCATCTTCCGCGGCGCGACGCCACACGCAGACCTGTTGCGCATCCTCGGCTCCTCTGGCGTCTGGGCCTACCCTTGCGTCTTCGAGGAGATCTTCTGCATCGCCGCCATCGAGGCGCAGGCGATGGGCTGCTGGCCGGTCACGATCACGTCGGCCGCGCTCGCGGAAACGGTACACGGGGGATCCCTCTTGCCGCTGCGACAGCTTCAGGACGAGTGCGACCTTTCCCCTGAGGAACGCGCACTCGGTGAGGTCTGGACGACCGTGCATCCCGCGAGCCGTGCCTACGTCGAAGCCGTCGCGAACGCGATGTTGAAACCTCCCTTCGTCGCAGACCGAGCCAACTTATCTGCTTCCATGCTCTCCATCTACGATTGGGCTCACGTGGCCGCGCATTTCGCGCGAGCCCTTGAGATGGAGAAAAACAATGACGGCTCAAGCCAAGACCTCGCTCGGACCGCTCGTCTGCGTCGTGACCAACTGCTGCCTTGAGGCGACCAGCATCGTCGGTGTCGCCCATGGCCTCTCGACCACTCCCGACATCATGGCCGTCCACAAGTACGTGTGGGCCGCGAACGTGACGCTCGGCACGCCCGTGTCGGTGTACGCGGACTCGACCACGCTCTACTTCAGCAACGCGAAGGGCGACAAGGCCGTGCTCGTGGACGGCTGGGCCCAGGTGGTCCACACCCTCGTCCGGTAACCGACTGCTCGCGGTCGGTTCAGACGGCCCGTTTCAGGCATAGAACCTCCTGCCTGGAGCGGGCCGTTTCATATGCAACTCCAGTTGCATTCCGCGCATGACCCGACTACGCTCGGGCCATGTCGAACCTCTTGTCGATCTACTGCTTCTACAAGAACGAGCTGGAGTCGTTCGGCGTCACGGTGCCGACCTGGCTCCCCTTCTTAGAGGGCGGCGGTGAGCTGGTCCTCGTCGACACGGGCTCGAGCGACCGCTCGCGGGAGTGGGCCGGCGCGCTCGCCGCATCGCCGCAGGTAGCTGCTGCGGGCATCTCGGTGAAGTCGATGGGAGCGCCCTGGCCCGACCCGATGAACTGGGCCGCCATCACGCAGCAGACGATGGACCTCTGCTCGAGGCCCTGGCGGCTGCGGCTCGACGCCGACGAGAAGCTCGAGGGCGATCCCAAGGCGCTCGCGAGCGTCTTGCGGAACCTCGAGCAGCTCGCGGTCGACCAGGGCCACAGCGCGCGAGACGGGCTCCTCATGCCCGGCACGTGTCCCGTCGCGCTCTCGGGGCTCTGTGTCTTCCTCCACGAGCCTGAGACTGGGGTCGAGCAGTACCGCTCGAGGCTCCATCGCGCCGGCTGGACGTGGAAGTACCGCATCGACCCGGTGCCAGTGCCGCCGCCCGGAGAGGAAGGCGGCGTCTTCATGCTGCTCCAGAACTGGATCTGCCGCGTCATCCACACGCGGGCCTCCATCCGGCCTGACGCGCTCGCCCGGGCCGAGGGCGTGCTCGAGCTGGCCGAGCAGCTCGACGGGCCCCTCGACGGGCCGGCGCAGGTCCACTACCAGAACGCCATCGATCGCGCTCGAATCTACGGGAAGAAGGAAGGTGAGATATGAGGTTCGTCACGTTGGTCGAGTGCGACCAGGATATTGCCGCGCTGCTCGAGACGGCGAAGTCGTCGTGGGACAGGTTCGGCGAGGTGCTCAACGTCTTCCGCGACGACGAGGGAAAGCTCGCCGAACGGCTGAACGCGAGGGTCGCGCACATCGAGGGCCCGGCCTGGGTCGCGCTCGCCGAGCTGAACGAGGAGTTCGCGGGCGACGGCGAGAACGTGAAGGAGGAGCTCGGCTTCTACGTCGAGCGGCTCTACCGGGAGAACGTGCAGCTCACCGCGGCGGCGTCGTGGGTCGGGCAGGACTACGCGACCGCGAAGGCGTACCGGCCCAAGATCTGGTTCGTGCCCGAGGGCTCGACCTTCGGCGCCGAGTGGGAGTTCCGCTTCGAGGTCGACGTGGTCGTCACCTCGCGCCGGCCCACGGCCGACAACGCGATGTTCTCGGTGACGAAAGAGAACTTCGCCATCTCTCGAAGGACTTCGATTCGGAGCATCGGTGAAGTCGACCGGCGGCAGGCGATCGTGGCCGCGCTCGGACACGAGCTCACCTGCGCCGAAGAGCAGCACTACCAGGCCGCGCTCGTGCCGCCGTGGAGCCCGCTCCTCTCCCTCTGCGTCATCGCCCGCGGGGTCGACGAGGCCCTGCTGCGGATGCTCGAGAGCGTCCGTGGCCACGTCTCCGAGGTCTGCATCCTCTTCACGACCTTCGAGGACCCCGGTGTTGATCTCAGCACGGCAGATGGTTGCTTGCACGACACCGTGGACGTGCCGTTGCGGATCGACTGCTGGCACGACCCGCACTCCTTCCAGCAATCCGACGGCACGTGGTGCATCGCGAACTTCGACTGGGCTCGACAGCAGTGCTTCGGGCTCGCCTCTGGGATGTTCCGCATGTTCCTCGACGCCGACGACACGCTCGAATGGACTGGAGCACCGCCCGCGCCGCCGCTTTGGGACATCGTCGCGAAGAACTTCCTCGCAGGAGCCAAGCGCGCGTACAGCTCGCGCTCGGTCGCGCTGCCCTACTTCTACGTGGGCAGCGAGCTGAAGGACGCGGCGGTGCCCGGCATCGCCCAGCCGCGGAGCTGCATCTTCCTGTGGGGGGAGGACGGTCACCCGCTCTGGCGTTGGCACAGGCCGCTTCACGAGCGCGCGGTGCCGACCGAGTGGAACGTCGTCTCACGGCACGACAGCGTCGAGCTCCCCGGCGAGATCTTCATCATCCGCCACCACGGCGACGCCGACGTCGGCTCGCACCAGGAGCGGAACCGCTACATCGCTGAGTGGGCGCTCGAGTATCGCCCCGACCTCTCCGACATGGACCGCGCCGCGCTCGAGTTCGTCCTCGCGACCATCGCGCTCCGGGAGGATGGGATCGCGGCCGCGGCGCCGCGCTTCGAGCGCGCGATGGAGCTCGGGCAGGGTGACAGCTACGGCCTCGTCGCCGCCATCGACTACGCGACCGCGCTCATCGCGGCGCACCGCCCGAAGGACGCGCTCGAGATCGTCATGCCGCGGCTCGACCTCTTCCCGACCGATCAGGGGCTCATGCTCGTCGCGGCGCGAGCGTACCGCAAGATGCAGCAGCCAGGCCTCGCGCTCAAGTGGTATTGGAAGGCGCTCGCCGAGAAGCCCGAGACGCCGGCCGGCCAGTCGTATCGCTGCCTCGTCGCTGACGTCGAGTACGCGGCCAGGCTCGAGGCGGTGGACGCCGCGGTGGAGGTGCGGCAGCTCGACGCCGCCGTCACCATCTTGGAGAAGGCGCCGGCGTCGATCAAGAAGCGCCCGGAGGTCGAGCGGGCCGTGACGAACGTGCGTCGGCTCGCGGGCGACAACATCGCGGCCACCTCCGTGCTCGCGCTCGTCCACTATCTCCTCTCGCTCGACTGCGTCGACCTCGCCGCGCAGGTGGTCGATTCGCTCACGCCGCAGCTCCTCGAGCTCGAGCCGGTAGTTCGGGCCCGTCGCGCCGTCGAGCGCCGCTCGCGCCACCTGCGCGACGACGGCGCATACCTCGCGACCTATGACATCCTCAACGAAGCCGACCTCGTCGTGAAGGCGAAGCGACATCAGGGCTTCCTCCTCGAGCGCATCATCGCCGCGGGGCCCGTCGAGTTCTGGGATGTCGGCTGCAACACCGCTTGGCTCACGATCGCCGTCGCCCAGGCGCTCCCGAAGTGCCACTGCGTCGGCATTGACATCTCGACAGCGCGGGTCGAGGAGGCGCAGCGTCGCGCCAAGCTCGCGGGCGTCGAGAACGTCGAGTTCTTCGTGGACGGCGCGGTACCGGAGCGCCCTGATACGTGCAGCAAGATCTTCGTCGACACGTTCGGACCTCGGCTCGTCCTCATCTCCGAGGTGCTCGAGCACCTGATCTCCCCAATCGACGTGCTCAACTTCTGGCAGTACGAAGGCGGCGCGGACCGCATCATGATCACGGTCCCCGACGTCGAGGCCTACTACAACCTCTGGTGGTGGGCGCGGCAGTTGAACGAGCCGCTCTCGCACTCGCAGCGACTGGGCTCCGAGGGCGCCGAGCACGTCCGCTGCTACGACGCGCACCGCATCGTCGCCGAGTTGCGGGAAGCCGGCTTCGAGCCCGAGCGCGTCGAGCGTGTGGACATCTCGCAGAACCTCGTGGGCGAGGGCGAGCCGGACCAGAGCCTGCTCTTCGTGGACGCGGTTCGCGGCGCGAGCATGGAGGCCATGGCCGCGCTGCATCCATTCGGCCGCATCGACATCTTCTGCGAGGGCTACGTGCCTTGGGGCCCGCGCGCCCATCTTGAGGGCTCGGGCGCCACCTCGCGCATGGTCGGCGGCTCGGAGCAGGCCGTCATTCACCTCGCTCCGGAGCTGGCGGCGCGCGGCTACGAGGTCCACGTCTACGCCGCGCCGATGGAGCGCCGCGGCTTCGAGCGCGGCGTCTGGTGGCATCACCTCGGAGAGTTCGTGCCGTCCGAGCCGCGCGACCTCGTCATCGTCTGGCGCCGGGCCGAGCACCTCCATCGCTGCGTCACGGAGGCCGAGGGGCGCTGGCCGGTTTGGCTCTGGTGCCACGACGTGCCGGACCCGAAGCGCGCCGCGAACTACCGCGTCGCGGACCGCGTCCTCGTGCTCTCGCAGTACCAGCGCGAGCTCTACGCGGCGGTCGGCGTCGCGCAGGGGAAGCTGGTCGTCCTGCAGAACGGGGTCGACGCCGCCGCGATCGAGGTGGCTCGGACGACTCGCGATCCTGCAGTCGTTACGGCGCGAGAGTTCGACTCTCGTGCCGTCTTCTACGGCTCCTCGGGCGACCGGGGCCTCCTTCACCTTCTCCGGATGTGGCCGAGCGTGCGAGAGGCCGTGCCCGACGCGCAGCTCATCTGCACCTACCGCACTGACCTCATGCGCTGGCCGACGAACCCGCCGATCTGGTTCAAGATCGCCGACGAGATTGAACGGCTCGGCCGCGAGCTCCCCGGCGTCACCTTCTACCCTGGCCTGCCGCACGACGAGTACCTCGCCGCGGCCTCGCGCTGTGGCGTCTGGGCCTACCCGTCGAACTTCGAGGAGATCTCGTGCATCGTCGCGATGGAGATGCAGGCCCTCGGCCTCGAGCCCGTCGCAACGGACCTCGCCGCGCTCTCGGAGACCGTCCTCGAGGGCCCGCTCGTCCGGTGGAACATCGTCTCGGACGAGCTCATCGCCGGAGGCGCTCGGAGCGAGGGGGGCACGCTCTGGGTGCCAGACGGCTGTTTCTCCAAGACTTTCCGCGATGTTCTCGTCGGTGCGCTGCTCGACCCGATGTCAGGGAATGACCGCCTCAAGTTATCCGAGGACGCGCTCGCCCGCTACTCTTGGACCGTGACCGCCCGGCTCTTCGCCGAGGCGATCGAGGAGTCCAGGCATGGCGACCACCCCCACGAAGAGCCGCGAGAGTGAGCTTCGTTCCCTCGGCCGACGTTCCGTCACCGCAGTAGACGCTGCAGCTCCTGTAATCGACTCCGGGTTCGACGTTACCGCGTGGGATCAGGTCCTCGTCGCGGTCTCCGGAGACGTGGTGGGCGTCGCGGAGGTGCTGGTCTACGCCCAGTACGCCGGCTTCATCACGACCGCGCAAGCGCCGACGATGGTGCCGATGACGTACTTGCGCGCCGTGCCGCTCAAGGACCACACGAGCACCTACCGCGGCAACGCGGCCTTTGTGCTCAACACGATGAAGGCCGACGCCATCTTCCCGTCCATCATCACCTTCTCCGGCGCGGCGACGGTGTACGTCAACGTCTTCGGGATCACGCCGAAGGGCGCCGAGCTCATCTCTGGGGCCGGCATTCAGGGGGAGGACGACGCTGACGTTTTTGACACCGTCGATCTCATCAAGGTGGGAGGCCAGACGCTCGCGGCACACGGCCTGGCCTCGACGACGATCCCGGTGCCGGTCGGGGCTCGGGCGACGGTGGCAGACCCGACCGACGTCGATGCGAACGCCGTCGTGCTGCTGTCGACCACGCTCGGCTCGCGGCTGCGAGTTCAGGCGGGTGGAGTTGCAGCCCACGGGGATGCTGTCGCCGGCAATCCGGTCCTCACAGGCATGAAGGCCACGGATGCCGAGCCTGCCGACGTGACCGAAGGCGACGTCGAGGACCTCTCGGGAACGCTGGGCGGCCGGCTCCGGGTGAACGCCGTCGGCAACGTCGCGGACGATGCTGCTGCGGCGCTCGCCCCGGTGCGGGTCGCCGGCACGGCCGACGCGGTGCTCTCCACAGTCCACGACGGCGACGTCGCGCAGCTCGTGACCGACCTCTACAGACGCCTCGTGACGCTCCCGCACGGCGCGACCGCCGACGACGCCGCCGATACCGCGGCTCTGAACCCTGTCAAGGTCGGCGGCATCGCCATCTCGCACCTCACGCCAGACGCCGCCGATGCGGGCGACGTGGTTCACCTCTCGACCGACCTCTACCGGCGCGTGCGCGTGCTCCCCGAGGGCCCCATCGCCGACGACGCGGTAGCCGACGCCACGAACCCGCTGAAGGTGGGCGCCGTGGTCGACGTGGCCGTCGCGGATGCGGCCGACGGCGACATGGTTCACCTCGTCACGGACCTCCAGCGACGGCTGCGCGTCGCGGCCGAGGGCGCCGGGGCCCACGACGCCGCGGTGGCCGGCTTCCCGGTCATCGTGGGCGCGAAGGCGACAGCGGCCGAGCCTGCGACGGTGACCGAGGGCGACGCCTCCTACCTCTCCACGAACCTCGTGGGCCGGCTGCGCGTGAACGCGGTCGGGAACGTCGCCGACGACGCCGTGGCCGACGCGCTCGGGCCCGTGAAGGTGGGCGCGGTCGCCGACCAGGTGCTCTCGACGGTCGCCGACGCTGACATGGTCCACCTGATCACGGACCTCTCGCGCAGGCTCCAGATCCGAGACGGGCTCGCGGGCGACGACGTCTCCGGCGCGAACCGCGTGGCCGCGAACACGACTGCCGACGAACGCGACGAGAGCGCCCAGCCTTGGGCGAACGAGACGCTCGCCGCGGCGACGGCGGTCTACTACCCGTCGAGCTCGGGCGCCGAGATCGGGAACCGGCCGTGGCTCACGTTCCAGGTGGGCATCCGCCACGGCACGCTGACCTTCGAGAGCTCGAACGACGGCACCTCGTGGACCGACGTCACGAAGACTGTCATCGACCGCGGCCAGGGTGGCGGCGGGTACGCCTCGTGGGTCGAGCCCGACGCCGCGACGGTCTACTACCAGCTCGAGCTCGTGGCCGGCGCGCGGTACGTGCGGGCGCTCTGGACCCCGACCGACGCCACCTCGATCATCATCATCTACGTCATGGCGCGAGCCGCGTAGGAGGCACCTGTGGACGAAAAGACGCTCTACCCCGAGAACTACGAAGAGCCCGAGGCCGAGGCGAAGGCGCCGGTCGGCCGCGACACGACCGCCGTGCTCGCGCTCATTCGGGCCGCGGTGCCCGTGGGCGGGAAGCCCCTCCCGGTCGAGGCGGTCCGCAAGCTCGTCTGCGGTGACCAGCCGCAGTACACGACCGTGGCCCAGGGTCCCGACCCCTCTGAGGACATGCCCGCGGCGCTCGCGGCGCTCGCCGCCGGCCAGCCCGTCGTCGGCCCGGCCGCGACCTCGAGCTTCCTTCCGGAAGAGGTCGACGCGCTCGTCCTCCAGGTCATCGAGGAGCGCAAGCCCTCGTGGAAGCCGGCCGCCGTCGCCGAGGCGAGGGTCGAGGAGCTGGTGAAGTGACCGTCGGCGAAGTCATCCGCACGCCCGAGGAGCGTGCCATGGACCTGCTCTTCAAGCTCGGCCACAGCCTCACATCCCGTGATGCCGTCGAGCGCGGCGGCGCGACCATCGTCGGCACCGGCACGACGTTCGGGCTGGATGGGATGACGCTGAACGGTTCGGGGAACCTGAGCTACTCGACGGCGGGTCCGTCTGTCCTTCGCGCATCTCGTACAACGGTTGTGGAATTCACGCTTGGATTCTCAGGTGACGATGGAGCCATTCATTACTTTTTCGATTATACGACACTATCGGGTACTGGCCGTTTCGCTATTACTAAGAATGCGGCGAATGCGATTGTAGTGACGATTGGCGGAACTACAGTTCTTACCGTAGCATATGCGACGTGGAACGCCGCGCTAGTTGTTGGTCGAAACGTGTTGGTTCTATCGTCAATTACAGGGTCAACTACCCTATGGCTCAACGGCACTAGCATAGGAACGTCGGCGACAGCTTGGGCCGCAGTCGCGGGAATGCATACGTTTGCGGTAGGTGCTGCTTACGATAACGGGAGCCGCTTCACCGGCACCATTCACCGCTTCGAGATCTACGGCAACGTCGCCACCGCCGTTGACGAGCCCTACCTACGCGCCGGCACGCTGATCTCCGCGCTCAACGACCCGCTGGCCGTTTTGCCTGGCACGAGCTACTACAAGAACGACGCTGGTCTGTACGTGACCGACGTTGGCGGCCGAATCGGCGGCACGGCTCTGATGGGATCGGACGGCGCGACGGCGGCGCAGTTCCCGACGGTGGCTCGCTCGGCTGGCCTCGTACGCGGGTTTGGCTTTGATGGTGGTGATCAAGTCAACCTTGGCGATTCAGACTTATTCAGCTTTACCGATGGTGCCGTAGATAAGCCGTTCACCCTGGCCTGCCTCGCTTCACAGACGCTCGCGTCTACGCAGGCTCTTATCGCCAAGTCCAACGGGGTGACTGCTGGTGAATATCAGCTCGGACTGAACGTCAATGCTGGGATCATCGAAGCGGTGTTCCTTCTCATTGATGAGACGGGTGTTGCATACATCGGAAGAACAGGATCTTTGAATGTGAAGTTGTTGGGCGCATTGACCCCGATCATCGCAACGTGTTCCGGAAGTGGAACTGTAGCAGGATTACGGATCTACGCTGGTGGCATTCGCGCTGATACTACGAACACGACGTTTGGTGTGTACGCTCGAATGCGGAATACAGCGCGGACGCTTCGTGTCGGAAACGACGATTCGGGAGTGATGCCGATGCGCGGTAGTGTTGTGCTTCCTTGTGCGTTTGACTACGAGGCTTCTCCCCTTCAGGCAAAGGCTATTGGCGCGCGCCTACTACAGCAATCGAGGAGGGGATAATGCCTAAGTGGACAGAAAAAGAACTGCCGCAGCAGCATCCTGGTGGTAATCATTTCATCGACGATATTCGCGGTCGTCGGTTTGGGCGGCTCGTGGTGTTGTACCCGACGAACTTGCACAGGTCCAGCGGCGACACACTGTGGCTCTGCAAGTGCGACTGTGGAGCTTACTTCGTGGATTCACGCAACAAGCTGTTGCCTCCTACCCGGCGAGAGCGGAGTTGCGGTAGCTCATGCACGCTTGGAGCAAACTCCTACGAGGTTGTTGGTGATGTTGCGTACATGAAGCTATACGATAAGAGCGGCGCGCATAAGGAGACTGCTCTAATCGACGCAGAAGACCTGGAGTTGGTGAGAGGGGATAGGTGGTCTGTGGTTCTGGGTCGTAACGGTATCAGCTACGTATATTGCGGCGCGAAGGGGAAACCACTGCATAGGATCATCCTGGAGGCGCACGGCGTGGACCTCGACGGCCTTGACGTAGACCACATCAAACACAACGGGCTCGACAATAGAAAGTGCAAGCTCCGGCCAGCGACTCGCGCGCAGAATGTCATGAACTCAAAGCCGAAAAAGTCGATCACTGGCTATCGTGGAGTAACGTATCGGGCCAGAGCGAAGGACAAGCATTACTTCGCGAAGATCCGCGTTGACGGCGAGTGCTACAGCCTTGGGGGACACGCTACTCCCGAAGCAGCAGCTCTCGCTTACAACCGTGCTGCTCGTGAACATCATGGCGAGTTCGCCTGTTTGAACCGAGTGACGCTTGTCTTGAACAGATCTGTGCAGGTGACCCCATGAGTGGCCTTAATAGCTTTTACGACTACCTCACCTCGCTCTCGCCCGCAATGGCTACACTTTTACTTCGGGGCGCCGTGGAGACTCTCGACTCCTACGCTCGGCCACGCGTCATCACTCCCGGCACGGCTGGCGTCGGCCTGACCTGGCGGCGCGGCGATAAGGGTTACTACCT
Source organism: Dehalococcoidia bacterium (assembly GCA_023229725.1). Taxonomy (GTDB): domain Bacteria; phylum Chloroflexota; class Dehalococcoidia; order GIF9; family AB-539-J10; genus SKVJ01. The sequence continues at coordinate 45,215 of JALNYR010000001.1, forward strand.
CGGCCAAGAGAAGAGTTGCACTGCCGGTGGTGGTGGATCTATTTCGATTGTAGACTCCGGCGCTGCTCCGGAGCTGCGCGCAGTGAGTGGCACCCTTTTCTGGACAGCTAAAGACTTCCGTGCGACGACTGTTGATATCGTCGGCGCAACCCGAGCGCGTGTATATGCGAAGGCTGACGCTGGGGGAAGCGACCTGATAGTATTCATCTGGGGCACAAACCAGATTGCAATTTACGATGGAACTTCGGTACGCACAATTACCTCAACGGGGTTGGCCGACGCTCGAACGGTAGCGATCAAGTGGGTAACCGGGGGCGTGCCTGGGTTGTTCACCGACGGTATCTATCGGGCAGCCTTTTCGGGGACAATCGTTCCGCCTGGGAACGACGCGAACCTCTATTTATGCAACGAGAGTTCCGGCGGTTATGGCTCCCGCATCAACGATTACGGCTTGCAAGCGATCTTCAACGACGTCGTCCTCGGACGTGCGATCACGGACGAGGAGATTGCGAACCTCCACGACGCTTGGGAGTCGATCGTCAGCGTCTTCGAGCCCAAGCGGACGATCTGGCTGCCGCGCAAGTCGAGCGAGATCATCACGCCTGCTGCGCTCGTGCAGCTCGCAGGCGCGAAGAACGCAAGCTCGCTCGTCCTCGACCTCACAGGGAACGGTCGCAACGGCACCGTCAGCGGGCGCGTGACGCAGTCGAAGAGCCCGTGCTGCACGCGCCACCAAGCCCACGGCGCCGGGAACCCACTCATCGCCGCGGCGGCCGACACCTCGCTCTACCCGAACAGCTTCTCCCTCGAGCTCCAGTACAACGCCCGCTCCCGCGGCCAGTTGGACCAGGGCTGCCTCTGGTCCATCTCGGACGGCGGGACGACGCGGAGCCGGCTCTACCTGGGCGCGGCGAACACATGGTACTACGAGGTCGCCTACGCCTCCTCGACCGCCCGCTGGACGTTCTCCGCGGGCGCCTACAACATCGACCACGAGCTGGTGCTGCGGCACGCGCGCTCCACGGGCGCCGCGCCGACCGCCACGCTCGACGGCGTCGCCCTCACGGTGACCGAGGCGGTCGCCGCGAGCGGCGCGCTCACGGCCGCGGCGGCGCCCATCGTGAACCGGTTCAACACCGCCGCGCTCGACAGCGACTTCGACGGCGCGCTCATCGAGGAGAAGGAGTTCGCCTCGGTCCTCTCGGACGCCGACGTGCAGCTCCTCTACCTCGCCTTCGCAGGCTTGGGCATCGTCATCGCGCACCGGACCGATCACCCCGTCAGCGTCGCAGCAGTAGCGGCTGGCGGAAACGTCGGCCCCTATCGGGTCGTCTCCGGCACGCACAAGTGGCACGACGACGGCACGCGCCGCGGGCTCCTGGGCGTCACCGCCGGCACGTTCGTCCTCCGCGAGTCGTCGGAGCAGGCCTATGGCGGCTGGGCCTACGCCGCGGTCGTGAAGGGCTCCGATGCGGGGGTCGTGGAGATCCCGATCCTCGCCTCGTACTCCGGAGCTCTCACAGCCACGGCGCAGAACGCCTACACGATCCGGTTCACTGACACCGAGGCCGTCGCGATCATCAAGTACACGGCCGGCGTCGCCTCCACGGTCGCGACCTCCGCGGACTCGGCGATCGTGGTAGCCACCAACTACGAGGTCATGATCACGCGGCGCGAGTCGGACGGCTACTTCTCAGTGTCACTCAAGGGCGGCGCGTACACGGACTGGACTGAGGTTGTGGCCGGCACCGACACGACCTTCACGAGCTCGAAGACGCTCGTCGGCGCTCTCGACGCGGGAGGCTGGCTTGCTTAGGACCGCGACACGGTATCCGCGAGGCGGGAGCCTGCGGCCTACGAACGTCGACCCCGACCCGATCTCGTCGGACGCGGTCTGGGTGCCGACGAACACCGTGGTATTCCCCGCAGGCTCCGCGCCGCTCTCGTACACCGACCTCGACCTCTCTGCGGTGGTCGGGGCCCGGTCGGCCTGGGTGCTCATCGGCATCAAGGCGACGAGCTCGACCGCGCGAGTCGTGCGCTTCCGGACGAACGGCGAGACGCAGACCTGGGGCAGCTTCAACGTCAGCGTCGAGACGAGCGGTGGCGCTCCCTACACCCTCGTCCGGACCTCTCCGCTCGGGATCATCGAGTGGCTCTCCTCCGGCACGCAGACCGTCGAGCTCACGGTGCTCGGCTACGTCTCGAACATCCTGCTCGGCGCGGCGCAGCTCTACAACGGCACGCTGCCCACCGGGTGGCAGACCTTCGACGCCTCCGGGAACGTCTCGAACATCGCGCTGGTCATGCTGAAGAGCCTGCGATTGAACGCGGTGACGAACCGCTTCCACATCTACCGGCCTCGCGGGGATGTTGATGACTGGGTGCTCGACGTCGACTGCGAGAACATCAACAACTTCATGATCTGCTCGCCGACCGACATGGCGGTCCGGATGCTGACCTTGACCGACAGCTCCGGAAACGTCGACTTCTACGCGGACATCAACACGACCCAGTCGCGCATCACCATGGACTCCTTCGCCCAGCTCGGTCAGGGATTCTTGCTGCCCAACGCCGGGCAGGAGATCGTGTTCCCCTCGGGGCTCTCGCCCACGGTGCTCACCGACCTCGATCTCTCACCAGCCATCGGCGCGCAGGCCGCGCTGGTCTTCCTCAAGGCGAAGTCGGTCGTGGTCGATACCTCGGTCATGTTCCGGCGTAACGGCGAGGTCATCTCGGCAGTCGCGCCCAACGCTGGCGTGCAGTTCTTCCGAAACGAACACAGTGCGAACGTCTGCGGGCTCGTCATCGTCGCGTGCGACGAGGCGGGGCTCGTCGAGTGGTGCGCGAGCACGACCGGCTCGCCCGCGCAGCACGAGATCACGGTCCTCGGGTACATCCCGGCGGCGTAGTAGGAGAGGAAGACAATGACGCAACCCACGATGATCCGCGTAATCGGTCAGGTAGCCGATGATGCGGCGAACGTCGCGACCGAGATCCCGCTCAAGATCGGCGCCGTAGCCGAGGACGTGCCGACCGCGGTCACCGACGTGACCGACGCGGACAAGGTCCACCTCGTCGCGGACTTGAAGCGCCGACTCTGGGCGCACGCCGTGGGCGGCGTCGCTGACGCCGCAGCGAACGTCACGACCGAGCATCCGCTCAAGATGGGAGCTGTCGCCGAGGCAGCCCCGGCAGGAACGGGCATCGCCGACGGGGACATCGCACATCTCATCACGGATCTCTATCGGCGGCTTCGCGTGCTCGCCGAGGGGGCAACTGCAGACGACGCGCAAGACTCTGCGAACCTGAACCCGGTGAAGATTGGGGCTCGCGCCGTGAGCAACGCCGCACCGGAGAACCTTGACGTGATCGACGCCGGCGACGTCGGGCACCTGATCACCGACACCATGCGCCGACTCCTCGTGAACGTCTGCGGCAACCAGGCCGACGGCGCCGTTGCCGACTCAGCGAACCCGATCAAGATCGGCGCGGTCGCGGAGACCACGGTGGCCGGCACGGGCGTCGCGAACGCGGACATCGTCCACCTCGTGACCGACCTCTACCGCCGGCTCCGAGTCGTGCAGGTCCCGCAGGTCTTGACCGTGAGCTGGGCCGACCTCTCGAACGTCTCCGCCGATGCCTACTACCCGTCCGAGGGTGGGCTCGACACCGACGTCTACGGCACGATCACGCTCACCGGCAAGGTCATCTGCGGAGCCGACAACACCTCGGTCCTCACGATCGAGGTCACGAACGATGAGGACGCGACGCCGGGGAACCGCGACTGGCAGGCGATCTACGTCTACAGCAACCTCACCGACGACGTGCTCAATCAGGTCGCGACGCTGGCCGGCGCGACCTCGCAGATCGCCATCTCGCTCAACGATCTGGGCTTCAAGTACGTGCGGGCGAAGTACGATATCACCCGGCCCGCGGCGAACAACGACACCGTCATCCTCAAGGCGCAGTACCGAGCGAGGTAGCAGATGATCCTCAACGGCAAGAAGAAGCTCGTCACGTACTTGACGAACAAGACCGGCACGACGTCGGTCAAGGGGCAGGTCGTCGTCCAGTACGCCGACCTCGATGACGCGTACATCGCGGCTCCGGCCGGAACGATACTCGCGATGGGCGCCGTGCTTCAGGGCGGCATTGCTGGCGATGCGAAGGTCCCGATCTGCACCTTCGGCCGGTGTCAGGTGCTTTTCCCGATCGGGGCTGATGCGACCCGGGGCAACTGGGCTTCCGTCCACACGACCGACGCAGGAATGGCGTCCTCCGAGTACGTCGCACTCGGTGATATCTTCGCGCAAGGGCTCGGCATGGTGCACGAAACCGTTGCGAGTTCTCCGTCTAGCCCGATTCTCGTGTGGATCGACTTCGTGCCGTCGAAGGCGAAGGATATCCCCGTCGCGAATGGAGGAGGCTGATGACGATCGCGATGAAAGCAGACCTCGACGCGTTCGAGGCGCGGCAGGAAGAGCGGCTTGGGCGCATCGAGGCGCAGCTCGAGTCGCTCGTTCTTCTCCTCCAGCACCACGGGAAAGCACTGGGCGAGCTCGAGACGCTCATCCCGCGCCTCGCCGCCGCTGGGCGCCCGTCGCATCCGGCCGGGCCGCGGGGGACGCCGTGCCCCGAGGCCTGTGAAGGTGCCCCGTGAGCCAGTCGCGGCACCACGACTACTCGCAGGAGCCCCTGCCGCGGCCGGAGCCCGACTCCCCGAACCCGCGTCCGCTCATTCCGACCGGGCCGCCGCACAGCGGCTCCTGTCGCTACCCCTTCGAGATCGGCTGGGTTCAACGGAACATGGAGACGTTTCAAAAGTCGGTCCTGCCTGCGGTCGGCTGGACCGAGAGCACCCGGAAGTGGCTTTCCCTCATCGGCGGCATCGTCCTGTCGGGCCTGCTCGCCCTCGGGCTCGCGCTGGGGTCGACGTGTCGCACGGCCGGGGCCCAGGAAGAGCGGCTCGAGCAGGTCCGGACCGCGCAGAGCGCCGAGCGAGTCGAGCGCGTGGCCGAGGACAAGCAGATCACGGACGCGCAGACCGCACGGTACGACAAGCTCTTCGACTTGGTGGTGAAGATCCATTCGGACGTGCAGGTCCTGAAGTCGCGCGCCGACGACGATCGCGTGGCCGGCGACCACGGCGGCCAGCGGCAGTAAGCCGCGGTCTACTTCGCCCCCGCGCGACGCTCCTGTTACCTTGAAGGTGTTGGAGGTTCTCCCATGTACGAACCGTGTCCAGGCTGCGTGAATCAGAACAAGGTGGAGACGTCCGTCGCTGACCCCGCGGCGCAGCGCCTGCTCGAGCAGTACGAAGCCCAGCCCAGCGACATCGTCACCAACTCCGCGGGCGAGATCGTGGGGGAAGCACCGCCCGACTCCCCTGACTACACCGTCACGTGGGACATGCCCGACACGAGCCGCGAGCGGATGGGCCTCCTCATCGCGGGCGGGCTCGCGTTCCTCGCCCCCTTCGTCGGCTTCGCCGTCGCGGCGCACACCGCCCGGAAGCACGCCGGCCTCATCAAGCCCGTCGGCGCCGGCGCGCTCACGTTCTTCGCGCTCCGGGCGGCCTCGGTGGGCGTGCTCCACTACTCGGGGAACCTGCCGAACGTCTCTGCGGCGACCGCGCTGGGCGCGACCTTGCCACAGGTGCCCCGGCGGAACTACCAGCTCGGAGCCACGCGCGGCCGCGCGCCCTGCACGACCTGTCACTGACCTCCGGTTGCATTTCACGCTACTCGCTCCACCGCCTTTCCGCCAGCAAATTCCCACGCTATGAGTAATCCTATTGACAGCCGGGAAACTCCCGTGCTACGGCTTTCTCATGCAACTGGACTTCGAGCCCGAGACGGGCGAGGTGGTCGTGGCGGTCATGGTACGGACGACCGAGGGCAAGCTCGAGGTGCGCGAGGTGCCCATATCGGTTCGCGCCGGCATCGCGCCGCTATCGGGTGAGCTGGGGCCCGGGCCGCGCATGTTCATCCTCGAGTGGGTGCGCGTCCTCCTCTCCGGATACGTCGAGATCCATCGGGGCGAGCTGGAGGAGTCGCTCGCGCCTGAGAGCTGCGTCGTGCCGCTGAACTGGCCGCGAGACGTCCCGACGGCGGCGCTCGTCTACATCGGGCCCGCCGGCTCGCTCGTCCTCGAGGAGCCGCGCTGCATCGCCTGCAAGGGCAAGGGCACGAGCCCCTTCGCGCCCCCCGGCTTCACCGGGGGCACCTGCGCCATCTGCGACGGCAGCGGCGAGTACACGGTCGCCGTCAAGCCCAGCGCCGACGACGCGCCGCTGCCGGAGGAGGGGCGATGAAGACGCGACCGATCTTTATCCTGTGGGCGAGCGGGCCGCACGTGTGTGTCAGCGGCGAGGGTAACGCGATCTGCAAGGAGGCGCTGGGAAGCCGCGAGGCCGCGGAGCAGCACATCCCGACGTTTCGCGCGCGGTTCGGTCGGAAGCCAGGAGACCCGCCTGGGATATTCGAGTTCACGGTCGAGAAGATCAAGGTGCTAGAGCTGACGCTCGTGGAGCCTGACGATGCGTGACTTCGTGCTCGACACGATCTGCCCAGTCGTCGGGATGGGCTTCGCGGTCCTCGTGTGGGCCTGGGCTATCGGGCTCGCTGCAGGCGTGACGTGGTGAAGTCGAAGGGCTTCAAGTGCGGCGCATGCGGCGCCTCGACGCACGAGCCGCGGACCTGCAACGTCTGCGGTGAGCTCGTGTGCCCCGACTGCGCGCACCACTGGGTCGAGGGCCACGCGGTCGTGTGCCCCGACTGCGCGAACACGCTGCGAGCTGCCGTTGGCAAGGACACGAGCGGCGGGCTGGAGGAACCAACATGAGCGACAAGAACCATGGGGCGGCGCTGCTGGAGGAGCTTCCCCATTTGCACTGCGCAACCATGATCGGGCCGGGAAAGGAGGGACACTACCAGGAGGCTCTTCGTCACGCCGAGGCGCTCATCGCCGAGCGCGACGCCGCAGTCGCCCGCGCCGATCAGGCGGAGGCCGACCTTCGCGCGCTGCGCGCCGTGGAGTGCGACGTCATCCTCGACCTCGCGGCGTGGAAGGAGCGGGCTGAGAGGGCGAGGGGCGAGATCTCGTACTACTGCAAGTACGAGTGCAGGCCTCACGCTGGACAGTGCAAGACGTGCAGAGTACCGACCGCCCTCGCTGACGAGCCGTCCGACGACCCGCAGGGTATCCCCTCGGGAGCCCCGACGGGCGGGAGCGGTACAGGCGTATAACCCATGGGTTATACGGGAAACCGAGCCCGTTTCCCGTGAGCCCACGGGGGTACCGATAGGGGCGCCCAGCCGGCGCCCAGAAGGGATGAAGGGAAGGGACATGTCGAAGATTTTGACGTTGACGCACGCAGAGCTTCTCGCGCTATGGGAGGTTCTGGACTTCGCGGGAGAGCAGTTCTCCATCGCGGGCTGCGAAGACACGCAGCTTCCGATGGTACCTGGGATGGAAGAATTCCTGACAGCGGTGGCTGCCAACGACTCTTGGGGAAAACTTCCGAGTTTTCACGTCGCGCATCGTACCGTGCAGGGCAGCACCGTCGTTTGGTACTTGCGAAATCGTATCGCGAAAGCACTTGAGGAAAAGTGAGGGGACATGACAGGCAAGAAGAAGATCACGACCACGACCAGCAGCACGGCGCAGGCCTCGGGGCACGTCTTCGACGAGCTCAGTGCCGCGGTGCAGCAGCGCTTCCGCGGGGCCCGCGCCCTGCCGCTCTTCACGACCGACGCGAGTGGGCTCTTCGACGCGTTCATCGCAGGCCTCCCCCTTGGGCATCGGCAGCACCACGCCTGCAACAACTGCCGCCACTTCGTCGAGCGGTACGGTGGCCTCGTCACGATCGACGCCGCCGGCAAGCCGCGGTCCGCGCTGTGGGACTCGGAGAACGCCCCTGAGTTCTACAAGGCCGCGGTCGCCGCCATGGAGAAGCGCGTCGCTCGCGCGGCCGTGACCGGCATCTTCTATAGCGAAGAGCCCACGTGGGGCGTGCCGCAGAACGTGAGCAGCAAGACGGGCATCACCTGGACGCACTTTCACGCTCTCTCGGTCCAGGTCTTCAAGAAGACCGTGCTCAAGAACGCCGCGCAGGCCATGGCCGAGCGCCGCGAGGAGTGCGGCATGCTCAAGCGCGGGCTCGCCGAGTTCTCGAAGGACACGGCGCTGCAGGCGCTGACGCTGCTCAAGAGCGGCAACCTGCCGCGGTCCGAGAAGGCCCTCGGAGTCGCCGAGTGGTTCTTCGGGCTGCACGAGCGCACGAAGGGCGTGCGCGGCAAGGCTCGCGACAACATCGTCTGGGCTGCAGTCGCGACGGCGCCCGTGGGCTTCGCGCACGTGAGAGCGTCCATGATCGGGACGCTGCTCGAGGACGTGCAGACTGGCCTGCCGTTCGAGGACATCAAAGCGAAGTGGTCCGAGAAGATGGACCCGCTCCAGTACATGAGGCCGCAGTCCGACCCGAGCGCGGGCAATATCGCCCAGGCCGAGAAGGTCGTCGAGGCGCTCCGGAGCGCGGGCGCGCTCGAGCGCCGCTTCGCTCGGCTCGACGAGGTGCAGGCGCTCTGGCGTCCACAGGCCCCGCCCGTCGATGCCACGCGAGCTGGCGGCGTGTTCGCGAACGTGAAGCCGAAGGGCAGCGAGCGCTCGGCGGGAGGAGTCGCGCAGCCCGACGTGGTCATGACCTGGGAGAAGTTCAGCCGAGAGGTGCTGCCGCACGCTCGCGAGATGTTCGCCGACGTGCCCCGAGTCGGCAAGTTCATGGCGCTCCTGACCGCGGTGAACCCAGACGCGCCGCCCATCATCCAGTGGGACTGGGAGGCTCACCGCAACCCCGTTAACTGGTACGTTTACCCAGGCGGCTCGCCCGCGGCGAACTGGGGACTCGTCGGAGGAGGCTGCGTCAAGGTCACCGCGGTCTGCCTGCTCCCGTGCATGTGGAACCCCGACGTCTATCACGTCGGCCAGGGCAAGGGCGCGGTCCTCTTGCTCGAGGGCTGCAGGGAGTCCACCTTCACAGGCGGCATCGCGCTCTTCCCCGAGGTGCTGAAGTCTGCGTACCACGCGGTGCGCAAGACGATCGAGGCTTTCTCGCGAGGCGCGCAGCTCCAGGGCCGCGAGGAGATGTCGGCATGCGGCCTCGATCTCCGCGCTGGTGAGCCGCACCCGTGGAACCAGCGTGTGCATGTCATCGACGAGCATGGGACGCGCACAGCGTACAGCCTCGACAGGTGGGACTGATGGACAAGATGATCGAAGCCCTCGGCAGCGCCGAGGTTGTGGCGTCGCTCCTGACCGCGGCCTTGACCTACCAGGAGACGGTGCGCGAGATCCTCGCTCGCGTCGTGGAACAGGAACAGGAGCAGCTCTTGTTGTCCTCTCCGTACAAGATCCTGACCCAGCCGACGCCGACGCCGCTGCCGACGCCGACGCCAGAGCAAGAGAAGGCTCGCACCGAGACGGCCGCGCGCGAGCTCGAGGAAATGAAGGTGCGCGTCCTCGAGTGCCTGCGGGTGCCGGGCAACAAGTACTTCGACGCTGAAGCTCTGGCACAGGCCGCGACGCATGGGTTCTTCCCGATCGCCGTGGCGAGCGACGCAGTCGCTGCTCTCTTGTGCGAGAAGAAGATCGATCTGTGGCGCGTTGCTGGCTTCGCGGAAGTCACGCCGGCCACGCCGCCAGTTTCCCCGATAGATCTGCGGAAGCAAGCCATCTGCAATCTTCTTCACCGTTGCGCCATGCGTGCGAACCGGCTTTATCACATATCGGGTGTCAGCGTGTTATGCGCTGACTTCCACGACGTGGACGAAGCGCTCGACGCGCTCGTCGCAGACGGCACGGTCGTGAAGAACCAGGGCGGCTGGTACCGGCTCGCGAAGAAGAAGGCCTGACGTGGAGACGAAGGAGTTGATCGAGAAGCTGCGCTCCATCATCGGGGATATAGCCATTAGCACCGAGCGTTGGCGAATCGTGAGCGTGGCGGCCGACACGCTCGAGAAGCTCCAAGCCCACGTCGCCAAGGTCGAGGCGTGCGCGAACGAGCAGACCGCCCTGATCGCGTACTGGTCGAACGCAACAGTCACCGCGACGATGCGCGCCGAGAAGGCCCAGACTCGCGTCATCGAGCTCGAGGCAGCCTTCGAGCGCGAAGTCGACCAGCGCAAGAAGGCCGAGGACGCTGTCGAGCTGCTCGAGAAGAAGCTCGCGCAGGGCGGCACCATCGTACCGGGCGGCGTCACCGTCGTCTGGGAGCCCGACAGCAACCGCGTCGTCGTGACCTACAACAACGTGCCCCGCTTGGACGTCGTCACTAGGAGGAGCTGATGACGCCGGCCGACCTCATCTCGCGGTTGAAGAGTAGGGCATACACGCTCGAGCAGGAAAAGCCCGACACCGCGCTCGTGATGGAGGCGATGGCGCACATTCTCGCGCAGGACGCGACGGTGAACCGGCTAGCCGCAGCGTTCATGGAGCGGTCGATCGAGCGTGCGCTCGGGCACAAGAAGATGACCGCGAAGCCGGCGCGGCCCGTGAAAGGTTGAGGGGAACATGGAACGAACCGAATTGGTCGGATGGCTCCGCTGGCACGCAGAGGAGCACACAGGATACGTCGTCGGCACCGAGACGGCAGACGCCTACCGCGCCGCCGCCGACATGCTCGAAGTCGACAAGCACATCGACGCGCTTCGCACCGCCGCCGCCAAGCGCATCAAAGATCTCGAAGCCCGCCTCCTGGAGCTCGAGCAGGCGTTTGCCGAGGAGAGTGCGACAGCGGCGTCAGCGCTCGCGCAAGCGACCGAGCTCCGCGCGCTGCTCCACTTCGAGGTAGAGCGGTTTCAACAGCTCTACATGGAGGCGATCGACCGGGAGAAGTCGACATCCGATCGGCTCGGCGAGTCCGCAGGACGGCGCATCAAGGCCGAGGCCCGCGTTCGCGAGCTCGAAGCCCGCCTCGACCGGATGGCGCAGGACCAGCGCGCGGTCCGCGTCACCCGAGAGCCTGGGCGCGTCCGTGTCGCCGTGGCGCTCGGGCCCGTCGAGGTCACCATCGAAAGGAAAAGCCGATGAACACGGACATCCAAGCCATTCAGGAAGCGATTATCGCGGAGTTCAAGACACAGGACAAAAGTCCCCGCCGACGAGACGATGTTATCGCGAGCGTAATGAATTCCGGCAAATTCTTTGTGAGCGAAGTACGCGATACGTTCAACGCGCTCACCAGCGCACAGCATATCCTCCGTCGGCAGAGCTGGTACGTGTTGGCCGAGCGCCCCGCGGCCCCGCCTCCGCCGCTGATGTCGAAGCACGAGATCGAACAGCTCGTGCTCGCGACGCTGCCGAAGAACGCGAACAGCGAGGAGCACCCTGCAAGCTCGTTCCACCACGACGGCCCGCGGGACCGGCCCGACTGGACCGTCGAGAACGTCGAGGCCGCGCTGCGTCGGCTCTCGGAACGGCCCGCCGGCTACGCGCCGGTCAGGCGGTGCTCCGACCCGGCGTGCGGCTGGTACACGGTGCTTCCCACACTGCCGCTCGAGCCGATCGACTCTCCCACGCAAGCGATGCCGGGGGTACTCCTGCAGAACCAGCTCCTCGACCTCGCACAGAAGGGCCGGGAGTCCTTGGCGCTCTCTGAGAAGGCCTGCGAAGTTCTCGAAGCGGCGTGCTCGACGATCGCAGCGCTCATGAACGTCGAGGTGCGACTCAAGGCGCCGACGGCCGCCGAGCCCAAGCCCGTTCGCGATATGACGACCGAGGAGTCGGAGGCCGAGTTCAAGAAGAAGTACGACGCCTGGGCCGACGCGTACCAGGTCGTCGGGACCGAGGCTCACACGCTCGGCAACGCGACCAGCGAGGCGCTCTGCCGCGAGGTCGTGTGGCGGCTCGCGACCGGCAAGTTGCCCGACGCGCTCGAGGCCGCGCTCGTGAACGTGCTGCAGGCGCGCCTCGCGCAGCCCGTACCGATGTTCGTCACCAAGCACCAACAGAAGATGGCTGGCACGATGGAGGCGCTGCGGCGCGCTGGCGCGTTCAAGAAGGAGACGTGAGATGCCCGAGCTGGAAATCAAAGTAGACATCACGATCAAGTGCGAGAGGTGCGACGCGGAACTGTCGACGGAGTTCGACAGTCGGCGAGCGCTTCTCAAAGTTGAGCCCTGCGAGACGTGCCTCAAGGAGGAGTACGAAGAAGGCCTTGCCGACGGCGGGGAGGACTGAAATGTTTTGCAAGCTGTTGCAGAAGCTGGTCGCTGAGTACGGCGGGCAGATGAGTTACATGGGCGGCGACGTTGACCGAGATCTCGTGGATGCTTTGGTGTACAAGTTCGCGGACCAGCGAGATGTTGAATCGAACCGGCATACGAAGCACGCGCTCGGCTACATCCGGGTGCTCTACGACCTCGGCGTGCTCGTCGCGCTCGAGTCGCCGGCCGACGGCGAGGTCAAGGTCGACGTCGCGCTGGCGCAGAAGATCCTCCGCATCGTGAACAGGCATCGCGTCGAGCATCTCCGCGTCTGCAAGCGCTGCAAAAAGGATGTCGGCCCTGACGTCGTGAAGCTCGTGGAGCCCGTGTGGCGCACATGCGCCGGAGGGAATCCCTATCGAAACGTCTATGCCTTCTGCCCCGACTGCGCCGCCGCGGCCGGGCCCGAGTGGGTGAAACGATGACGCCCGAAGTGACCATCACGTTGACTCGCGCGGACCTCGAGATCATGGAGTCATACTCACCGGTCTACTACACGCCTCGACTCGGCGATGCCGTCATCGGCGTGCGGATCAAGCTCTCGCCGGCCGCGCGCCGGCTCGTTCGCGAGGGGTCCGCGCCCCGTGCAGAGCGCCGCGCCCGGCGCGGTCGCAAGGTAAAGGAGCAGAAGCCATGATGAAGTTCACGCATTGGGCCAATGACCCAGGCTGTCCCAGTATTGGGCTGGAGAGCAGCGACGGTGAGGTCAAGGTGGCGCTCTTTGATCTCGTCCCCGTCAGCGACTGTATCGGCGGCGGATACCAGGTCACGTGGCGAGGCACTATCGGAAGTGTGGGCGCGGGGGCAGTCGGTGCAGATCGCCGAGCCCACGGGGCGTCGCTTCTCCACGCCTATGGGGCGTCGCTCCTCCACGCCCTTGAGCTGGGCGTCGCCGCCGCGGCGCGGTGGATCGCTGTCGAGCTGCTCAGGGACTCAACCCCACCGGGCGAGGGCGAGAGGACCGAGAACGTCTCCCTCTATACAGTGTTTCCTACTGCGACCCCGTTCAGTGCGACGTTGTGGCTCACAGGACTCGGACACGCTGGAACAATCGGACAGGTCAGCATGGACGAACCGCTCGCGGGTGTGAACGTGTTTCGCGCAAGCTGGCTCGCAGACAACGACGGACCCGTCGACTGCGCCTCGTCTGAGCAGGCCCTCGCCGCGCTCATCGAGCACGCCGCGCCGTGGATCGCGACGGCACTCGCGAAGGAGATAGAGTCATGATCGAACAACTCGACCAGTTCATGACCTACCTCTTCCAGCAGAAGCTGCGCCCGGCGACCGTGTCGCTCTACTGCGGCGCGGTGCGCCGGGCCCTCGAGGCCGGCGACATGCTCTCGGTCCTCTCGGACGAGAAGCTCGGCGCTTCGACGCTCGAGACGTACCGAAAGGCGCTCGCGCACTGGGCGGCGTTCTCCGGGAACAAGGGCCTCGTTGCGAAGCTCCGAGCCTGGACGCCGGGCAAGCGGCCCCGCCGCGTCAACCCGGCTCGCGCCCTCGACATTGAGAAGGAGTGGCCCCGGCTGCGGCGCGCGGTGCTCGGCCACGAGCATCCCGCTCTCGCCGCGGTCATGTACCTGCTCTTGACCTCCGGGCTTCGCATCGCAGAGGTGCTCGACCTCACGCGAGAGGACTTGTTCAAGGCTGGGGCTGGGCAAGAGGTCTTCATCGTGCAGAAGGGCGACTCCCAGCGGCTCTTCGTTCTCCCCACCGCGATGATGCGGCAGCAGGGCTTGGCGCTCGCCGAGTCCGTGCGGCTCGCCGACGTCGAGCTGGTGTGGCAGACACTCACAACGTCGCGGCGTGGAACGCGTCGGGCCGTCGAGGACTACATCCGCCGCGAGATGAAGGCGGTCGGCAAGTCGGTGGGGATCCCCGGCGTCCACCCCCACATCGCGCGGCACACCATCGCCGACGCGGTCTACGAGCAGAAGGGCGACGCCCGCGCCGTCGCCGAGGCCCTGGGCCACAAGGGCACGCGCACGGCAGACCGCTGGTACATGGACCACACCCGCAAGGGCAAGGCCGCCGCGGTCCTGGGCGCCGCGGTCGGGGAAGACGATGAGGCATGAGCCACCGGTCCAGTGCGGCCCATGCAAGGGCCGCGGCTGGACGTGGCGGCGGTGCTCTGCCGGCGTGCGTGGTGGGCAGGGCGACTGGAAGTGGACGCGCTGCACGTCGTGCCGCGGCTTCGGAATTGACCTGCGAGACCTCGCAGAGCAGCATGGACTCGTGCTCAAGCCCATGCCGATAGGGAAACTGTGATGCCTTGGAAAATGTTTCGCCGGCCTCGCCCGGCTGTGAAGGTCGAGATGCCCGATGGGCGCACGATCGACGGCACGGCCGTCGAGTGGCTCATGAACGGGCAGTCGTCGGTCGTGGCGGTCCACACCGGCAAGGGCACGATGCAGTTCGGGCTCGTGACCGGCCGCATCGCTGGGCTCGAGGAGCACCCGATGAAGCCGTGCATCCGAGCCGACTCGCTCGTGGCGCTCCGCGCGAACATCGCGTCCCGTGAGAACGCGCCGGAAGAGGCGCTGGTGCGACGCTCTGCCTTCGTGCTCGTCTCCTCGGACGACCACGCCGGCGCCATCGCGGTCTCCGGCGACGAGCAGGTCCTCCACCTGCTCGTCCCCGCCGGCTACGCGGCGAGCACGATCGCGGCGCAGCTCGAGGGGGTCTTCGCCTGGGCAGAGCACCTCGCCCGACAGGGCGCGGAGCGCAAAGCGACCGCGAGCGCCGCGAGGAAGACGAGCGCGGCCCGGCGCAAGACGACCCGCACCCACAGGCGCGGCCGTGACGACTGAAGGCGCGGCCCAGGTGGCGCTCGAGGCGCTCGCGCGGTTCGAGGCCCGGCTCCTCGAGGTCGAGAGGAGCGTCGCCGAGTTGGCCGCGCTGGTGCTCCACCGACCGCACATCCCCGCATCGAAGTCGACGCGGTGGGGCACGCCACGCGACCTCTTCGCGGCGCTCGATGCGGAGTTCGGGCCTTTCGACCTCGACCCTGCAGCCGACGACGAGCTCCACGTCGTCGAGTGCTACTTCACCGAGGCGATGAACGGGCTGCTCCTGCCGTGGTTCGGCCGCGTCTTCTGCAACCCGCCCTACGGCGACGAGGGCGTCTGGGTCTACAAGGCACTCCTCGAGCTCGCGCTCGGCCACTGCAGCCGCGTCGTCTTCCTCGTGCCGTCCAAGACGAGCGTTTCGTGGTGGCACGAGCTGGTGGAGCCGGCGAAGGCGCGCGGCGAGTGCGAGGTGCGGTTCTTGGAAGGCCGGTTGACCTTCCGCGGTGCGAAGAGCTGCGCGCCCTTCGCGTCCACTGTTCTCGTGTTCGAGAGGAAAGCCTGATGCCGCGAGTCGTTCCAAAGCTCGTCGGTGAAGAGCTGCTGCGACGGCTTCGTGAGACGGGCGTCCTGTGGGCCACGTTCGACACGCGCTACGGCTCGCAGCGCTGCAAGCTCGAGCTGCCGTCGGGCCCCGATGAGCGGAAGCCACATCCCGAGATCGAAGTCGCGCTCGGCTGGAAGGCGCGGGTCTTCCTCGTCTTGGGAGGCCGCAAGCCACATCGAGGGCTGCGACTCGTTGTTGAAGAGGCGGCTGGCTCCCGCGTCGTCGACTTGACGACTGGAGCAAAGTTCCGACCGACGAAGGTCGTTGCGATCGTCACCGAGATGCACGAAAGGAAGTAGCAATGTCGTTGACTCAGCTCATGGAAAGCTGGATCGTGACCGTACACGAGCTCGTGAAGGGGGCGCCGAGAGTCCATCACAACGCGATACGGGCTAGCGCGGTCGCGAGCGTGCTTCGCAGTGCTGCCGCGACCGACTTGCTCGACTACGACACGCGCCGTAACGCGCTCTACGAAGCGCAGCGGCTCCGGCCGGTCGAGGAGGACGTGCTCATCGGGGCGCGGTTCGAGGACACTGAGATCGTGCAGTGGACGCAGCTCCGGCCGCGCGGCCCGTTCGAGGGACTGAGCATCGGCTCGGGTTGGGACGAGTACCATCAGGTCCGAACAGGCGCCCCGCTCGCCGACTTCCCGCAGAAAGTGCAGGATCTCATCAAGCAGCAGCTCGCACTCGACGCGCAGGGCCCGCTCGCGAAGCGTGAGGTCGTGGGTTATCGAGCGAGCACGCTCGACGAAACCGAGCAGGACGAGGACGACGACGACGACGACTAGACCATCTCGCCGACGACCGCGATGCCTTCCTCGCGCAGCCACACGACCGGCTCGGTGACTTCGCGGCGGCCGAGCGCGACGTTGTCGCGGAGCGAGCCCATCTGCGGGATGCGCGAGTTGTGGACCTCGAAGTGGCAGTGGGCGCCCATCGTGCGGCTCGTGTTCTCACCAGCCGCGTTCCGACAGCGCGCCGCGTCGGTGCGGCGGCACCAGCAGGGCACGACCGCCCCCTCGGGCGCGCAGGTGTTCCCGACGTAGCCGATGACGTCGTCGCCCTGGACGAGCTGGCCCAAGCCGACGTTGAAACCGTCGAGGTGCGCGTAGACGGTCGAGCGGTTCCCCGCGTCGAGGTGCGAGAGCCAGATCATGCGGCCGAAGCCGGCGATGCGGTTCTCCGCGTAGGTGACGATGCTTGTCTTCGCGGCTCGCACTGGCGTCTCAGGCGCCGCAGTGATGTCCTTCCCCCAGTGCGGGTCGACGCGGCCCTGGTAGGCATCGTCCATGTCCATGTCGCGTCCAGGACGGCCGCGGTCGACGATCCAGCGCGCGGTCTGGAAGAACGAGCCCGAGGGCAGCTCGACGATCGCACCGGGCATGACCGAGCGGTAGGCCTCGGCGACGGCCTCTTCGGGCCCGAGCCCGAGGCCGACGTTCCGCCAATAGGCGGCGACGATGCGCTCGGCGGCGTTGCCCTTGCGCATCGCCATGGTGACGCCCACGCCAGCCGCTGCGACGAGCCCGATGACGGCGAAGGGGTTCACGCGAACACCAGCAACTCGATGTTGCGGTTAGAGGTCCAAGTCACAGGGTCGAGTGTCGTTTCCTCGACCTCGGATAGTTCCTGCGGTACGGCGACTGAGCTGTACACGCTAAAGGCCACTTCTGCAACGTAGGTATTGCCGATCACTTCGCCCGCGTGAACAAACTGCCCGATGCCGACCAACCAACCACCCCGCGGTCCTGACCCGCCTTGGAGGATGGTGAAGCTCGAGCTTCCACGCTCGTCGAGATGCGAGAGGTAAATGCCGGTGCTCGCATCGTTCGGCTCGTTTCCTGCGTTCCAGATCCGAGTCACGAGGGCGTCTGACGGAGCGTGTATTTCCGCAGATATTGGAATGTCAAAGAAAATCTCTCCATCCTGCACATCGTAGTCTGGGTCACGCTCTCCTCCAGCGGTGACAAGAATGTGAGCGTGCCAACCTGAAAGCCGGAACCCAGTCGGGAGCTGCACGAAGTGGTTCCAATAACGCCGGACCCAATCTGCCGCGGCGTTCGACTTGCGGGCAAGCATAGTCAGCCCGACGACACCAGCACCGATGAGGAGAACGACTGCAAATGGATTCATACCCAACCTCGGACGAAGGCCGTGGCCTGCGTGCCGTTCTCGCGCAGCCATGCCCTCGCGTTGATGGGGCGAGCCCCGCTGTTGGGGTCCGCTGCCATCGTGTTCTGGACGGCGAAGGTGAAGAGCGTCTCGTTCGAGCCGTAGGTGCCCTGCCGCGCTTGCCCAATGACCTGATCTCCCGCGACGAACCCACCCAGGCCGACCATGTAGTCGATGCCGACGTAGAGGAAGCTCTCGTCGGACTGGTGGAGCGAGGAGAGCCCGAGCGCCGGGCCGCGACCAGGGATCGTCCCGACCCAGGAGACCACGCAGTCGGTCACGGCGCGGATGTCAGAGCCAGGGTTCGGGTGGACGTCGAGCCCGTCGCCGTTCACTGGGGCGAGCTCGCCCCCCTCGACGAGCCACGTGCAGCCGTCGGTCATGCGGCGCACGAACTCGGCCGGCGGCTGGACGCGGCCAGCCCAGAAGTCCGTGAGCCACTGGACGACCGGGTTCCGCTTCCGGGCGAGCGCGCCCACGGCGACCGCGCTCCCGACGACCAGCACGAAGACGGCGAGCGGGTTCACGGCACGGCCCTGCCGCGCACCCAGGAGTGGACGACGGCGACCGCGAGGAGCACTGCGAGCGCGCCGCCGGCGAGCTGGGCGACCGTGTTGAGCTTCGACATGATGACCTCCTGCTGCACGCCCCGAGGGGCGTGCTATCCAAGCACGGCGCGAGCCGCGCGTTCATAGCCGGCGGCGTTCGGGTGAAGCCCGCCGGGCGTTCCATACTGCTCCGCGAAGTAGCCGGGCTCCGTGGGGTCGCCCAGGAGCCGCCAGAGCGAGATGCGGCCGGCCATCCGCCCATGGAGCCGCTCGAGCGCGGCCAGCTCCATCCGCCACGCGTTCGTCGATTCCGACATCCCGAAGGCCGGCGGCGGGCCCACGAGGACGACGCGGCAGCCGAGCGCCCGCATCTGGTCCACGATCGCGACCGTCTCGTCCATGACCTGGGCCGCGGTCTTGTCGCCCAGGCTGTTCACGCCCGTCGAGAGGATGACGGTCCTCGCCTCGGGGTGGAGCCGCAGCCGCGCCGAGGCGAAGCGGCCCGAGACGGCCGAGCCCTCGCCGCTCCGGGCCTCGGTGAAGGCCTGGCCGGGCACGAGTCGCTCGAGCGCGCGGCCGAGCCCCTCGGCGATGGAGTCGCCCATCGTGAGGTACGGCGGCTTCGGCCGGCTCCTACCCAAGAGCAGGCAGAAGCCGGCCACGCCAGCCGCACCGAGCCCGAGCTTGAGGAGCATCGAGGTCATCAGCCTAGCCGCATGACTTGTCGCCGCCGCGTGTGCGTTTGCTTGCGGACGCTGCAGCGCTTGCCCTTCGCACGCATCCGCCGGCAGATCGATTTCGCTGCCGACTTGGTGAGCGCGCAGCCCTGATGCCGCCCGTTCACGATGATCTTGTAGAGCGTTCTCGTACTCGAGCAAGGACCGCCACCGTTCTTCATGATCTTCTCCTCCAGCAGCTCCCGCTGCTACCGCGGCCTGCGCGCCTTCCGGCACACGACCTTGCAGTTCTTGCCCGCGGCGCGGCGCCGCTTGCAGACGGCCTTCGCCCGCGTCTTCGTCGTCGTGCAGACGTTGGCGCGGTACCGCTTCGCCCTCGGCGTCTTCACGTAGACCGTGCAGCGACACCGACTCGATCGCTTCGCTCTCTTCGCCATGACCTACTCCTCCGGCGGCAGCGTGCCGCCGCGCTTCGACCGCTTCTTGCTTTGCGACGTAAAACAGCGGAGTTCCATCCCCGGCTCTTCCACGCCGCGCTTGTACGTGCAGCAGCGCGAGCTGCCGTCAGGCTGCTTCTCGCACACGATCTTCGTCGGGCTCGGGCCCGTGCGCTTGCGTCGCATCGTCTACCTCTTCGCCGGCAGTGCCGGCACTCCGCGCAGCCGCGGGCTGACCTCGACGTACTCGGCGTCGATAACGTCGGCCTTCTGACCGCAGCGGGTGTTGAACCTCTCGATGCTCTTGAGGACCGCGCGCCGGGCCGTCTCGCAGCGCGCTCGACGCTTCTGGTCGGCCTTGACCTCGTCCGAGCGGCGCATCTTCCCCGAGCGCTCGAAGGCAGGGACGACCTCACAGCGGACGCGCTTGTTCTCCGCTTGGTAGCCCAGCGCCTGACGCTCCGCGATGGCGAGGGGCAGCGGCTCGGTCGTGAGCGTGGTGCCGCCCCCATCTACGCAGCGGATGAGGAACTTCTTCATCGGCCACGCCGCCCGAGCCAGTCGAGGTGGTCCATCACCACGGCGGCGTCCATGCACTTCTGCTGGTGGAGCAGCTTGTGCGCTTCCTTCAAGTCGGCGTGGATGTGGCGGTGCTCGGCGCGGCACATGGCCGAGGTGCAGCCGCGGCCGTAGACACGCTCGAGCTTCCGCTGCACCGCGACGAGGCGCATGAAGTCGGCCTTCGGACAACGAACCTTCGCCATCAGCGACCTCGCCTGCCGCCGACCTTGCGGCTGTAGACCTCGCAGCAGCGCCCCCGCAGCGAGGCGGCCGAGCAGAAGCCGATGGCTTCGTCGTTCGTCTTGAAGCATCGGTCCTTCGCCCAGGACGACTTCGTCACGGGGCCCTTGCCGCGGAGGTGCGTGCAGTAGCGGTTGCGCTTCGTACCCATGGACCGAGTCTACAGGGGCTCGCGTGCGGGGGCGAAGTAGAGGTTGGCTTGGTTGCGGGGGGAGGACTTGAACCTCCGAAGGCTTTCACCAGCAGCCTTACGAGCTGCTCCCTTTGTCTCTTGGATACCCCGCAAGCTGCCTCGCAGTGCCAGATGCGGGCAACGGCTACCGTTTCCTCTCGGAAACGCCTGGCGCCGGTAGCGCGGGACGGGATCGAACCGTCGGCCTCCGGGTTATGGGCCCGGCGAGCTACCTACTGCTCCACCGCGCTGTGACTGTTGGCGCGGACCGTGCGCCTGCGCCATCGTCCTCGATGCTACGAGTTGTCGCGGGCTCGGAAGCCTGTGCTCGCGCACCTCATCGAAATCTCCGCACCTCGGGTTCTCAGAGGCGAACGTCTTAGCAGGTCTGAGCGTACCGCGACGGGGCGGCGGCCGTCAAGGGCAGACGCCAGCGGCGAGAAGGGCGGCACGGTCGGCTTCGAGGAGGTCACCCAGTGGATCGTTCGGGCTCGCCATCGTTGAGCGAAGGTCGACGGTCATGGGCGGGCCCGGATCGTCCGCGAGCGCCAGCGGAACGTGGCCGATGGCGTGCCGCAGCGCGAGCCGTGCCGTCGACTCGTTGTACGCGATGTCCGAAGAGATCGTGATCGTGCCGCTCACGACGAAGCCGTCGACGTCGAACTCGACGTGAGCTCGCTCGGCCGTCTCACCGTCGTCGGCGAGGTCGAGGAGGTCGCCGTCAGCGTAGGGAGACACGTAGCCGACGTCGACCAGGACCTCGCCGTACTCGTCGATGCAGAGCGCCTCGCAGCCGAGGCGATCGTTCCACCACGCGACCTCGCCCTCGAGCCAGCCCGCGGGCACCGTCTCGTCGGCCCAGAGCGCCGGCGGCGGCACCTGCGGCTGCGCGTCCTGACCGGTCGGCGTGATGAGCCAGAACTCGTTCAGCTCCTCGGTCGTCGGGCAGTCGGCGCCGAGCGTGAAAAGCACGAACGAGGTGAATAAGGCTATTCGTGTGAACGTCATGCAGCCAGTGTATCATCGATGAGGGAGGAGAAGACGATGCGAGAACTCTTGACGGCCGATCATCCCGCGCTGTGGTTCCTGCGGTTCATGTGGGTCGTGATCCTCGCGGCCTGGCTGGGCTGGCTGTCGGGCTGCGGCGATCCCTACGCTGACGCCGACGTGGACGAGTACGTCTGCAACGAGATGTGCCTCGACCCCGATGAGACGGCGCCGAATCACTGCACCTGCGGGCGGCTCATCGAGGAGTTCCCCTTCACCCAGCCGGGTGTGACGACGTGCCTGTGTTCCTGCAATCCAGACCTCGAGCGCGCCGAGACGTGGTGCGCGGACCCGTTCTGATCAGGCTCGCGTCGCCCCCCAGGTCTTCTTGAGCCACGCGAGCACGCGCCGCTGCGTGGGCGTGTCGCTCCTGATGCCGAAGAGCCACTTCGAGGACCACATGCGAATGGCCATGACGCGGACGCCCGCGTCATTCAGCGGGCTGCAGAGCGGCGCGACCGCCAGTTCGAGCGCCTCTTCGACTTCGTGGCCCGGCCACTTCTGGTCGTAGCCGGCGAGGCCCGCGCCGAGCTGGACGATGCCCTTTGCGAGCTCGGGGATGTCCTCGAGCACGTCCTCAAGGAACTCCTCCTGCAGCCGACCGGGGCCCCGCGGCCCGGAGAAGGCCACCTTCTTCCCCTCCCAGTCGCTCTCGGTCGAGTAGAGCTGGTAGTACATGCGGTCGAGGAGCCGGGCGAGGAAGGCGTGCTTGCTCGCCTCCTTGTGGCCCGTGTGCGTCGTCCCCTGGAGCGCGATGTCGTGCTTCGCGGCCAGCTCTCGCCGCCGGCCCACGAGGTAGGCCGCGGCGCCGTCGAGCGAGGCGAAGCCGCGGCAGTGCTGCTCCTTCCACATCCCCTCGGCGTCGCCCTCGAGCGCCGTGAAGCCGAAGGGCAGGATCTCGTGGTCGAGGATCTCGCAAGCCCGGTCGATCTTGTCCATGTCGGGCTCGGGCCAGTCGGTCGCGACGAGGCTGATGTCCGCGTCCAAGGCGAGCGGCAGGATGATGGCGAGGTCCCGCGGCTTGTAGACCGAGTCGAGACCTGGCTTCGTCGTGTCGACCATGAGCGCGGCGGTCATGACGCCGTGCTCACGCATGAGAGCCCAGTAGGCCGGGTCCTTCACGACCGACGGGGGATCGTCGATCCAGACCTCGAGGCACGGCAGCTTCGATGCCGCCGCTGCGGCGCGCGGGATAGGAGTTTCGGGCGAGGTGGGCACGCGAGAGATTTCGTCTGGCATGGGTCCATGCTACCCTTGGCGTCCGAATTGGAGGTGTTGCGATGTACGTGAGCAGGAAGACGAGGGACTGGTTGGGGCGCGTGCTCGTATGGGTGATCGTGGGCGCCGCGGCCTTTGCTGCCTTCGGGGTCATGCAGGACTGCCTCTGCGCGCCGAGCGCCGAGGCCGAGGAGGGCGAGTCCTACGAGGTCATCGCGGCCATCCTTGCGCTCCAGCCGGCGACGACACCTGAACGCGCAGCGCGGCTCGCGGGCATCTTCGCGGGCGCCGGCCACGAGACACGCATTGACCCGTTGCTTCTCGTTGCCATCGCGATGCGGGAGAGCTCGCTCCGAGAGGACGTCGAGCAGCTCAAGCGACTCGGGCGACGAGGTGAGCGTGGTCTTCTTCAACTCATGCCCCGCGGCGTCGCCCTTTCGCACCGGCCCGAGGCCTGTGGTCCCGAGCTCGAGGGCGCGCACTGTCAGGTCTACGCAGGAGCGATGTGGCTTGCACACCTTCGTGACGAGCAGTGTCCTGGCTCGACATGGCGTTGGGTTGCCGCGTTTGGCTGGAGTCGATGCCCGAACGAGCACGAGGCTCGAGCCGACCGGAACGCGAACATCGCAGCGAGTTACTACGCACAGGTGGGCGGCACGCGCTGGTAGCTACTGCCTCGGGACGATGTCGACTCGACCGCGCAGCGGCGGCTCTCCGCAGAACGAGTTCACCTTGTCGGAAAGTTCTGGAAAGCGAACTCTCTAAAGTATTCGACAGCGGCAACATCATAAGCGCGTGCTGCACCTTCTATATTTGAGTACACGCCAAGGTGCTTGTACTTTCCATCTACCTTGATAAAAGCTGCGTAATGTTGAACTCCGCGTTTTCCCTCGCCAGACTTTCTCACACCTTTATATCGTGTAATGCGAACTTTGTTTGCGCCGCGATTCTTGCAATTATCACCGCGCGTACAAACTCGAAGATTCTCTCGCCGATTATCTAATGTGTCACGATTGCGATGATCTACTTCTACTGCATCTTCCGGACGCAATCCCAAAATAACTCGATGCAGCCATACGTTCTGTTTCTTCTCATGACGAACCGCGTACCCAAATTTTGACTTGCACCATCTGAATCCGGATACTAATGGAACGTCCGCAATACTGATTTTCGTAGTAGCGCCTCGCGATAGCACCACTTCTGCAAATTCTTCGTGAATGATAATGTCGCTCGTAGCTTTGAAGTTACCCTTTCTGCATCCACAACTTTTTGAATGACCAGATATCAAGTTCCTAAGTTCAGGATTGCTGACTCTACCGCATTCACAAACGCATGTAGCGGTACGTTCATGAACTTCACAAACTGTGAGTCGTTGGAACTTGTCCCCGATCTTCACGTTCATATTGGCTTAGACGAGTATCGTGGCGAGTTATTCAACGCGCGGCAGGAACTACAGAAACCACACCGGAAAGTTGCATATTTCCAGGAACAAAACAGTTCGAGTCTACTGCTATTCCTCTATTACCGATTTCGTTACATGCAGCGAAATCCAGAAGTCCTACTACAGAATTTCGAGGTGGAACTCCAGCAGCAAACGACATGATCATGAAGTACAATTCAGGTTCCTTCTCTTGAAACCAAGCCCAGCTTCGCGATTGAACGAACGCGCGCCTAGCGAGTTTTTCGTCGGTGCAAGCACCGTCCGTTCTCCCACAGCATCCGCGCCCCTCTTTACACGCGCTTCTTGTAGACCACAACAGAGAAACGGGCTGTGAGTACGCGCGTACCAGACTCAGCAGCGAAGATGGTTGCCACCGTTGTGGACTTTGTCTGAACGCAGCGAAACGTTGAACAAGACACCATGCGACTGCGGTTTGACCAGCGATCGTATTGCTCTCCCCGTAGCACGCCCGGGCGAGCCAGAGCCACTCGTCCATCGAGGGCGTGTAGCTGACGCCGTCGCCCAGGATCGTGCCGTGGCCGCGCGCTGGCTTCGCGGCGATGAGGAGGAGACCTCCGAGCGCGAGGGCTCCGAGGCCGAGCTTCTGCCAGGTCGAGGTCTTCACCGACGGCGGCCCTTCTTGCCCCAGAGCGTCCAGGCCGCGAGCCCAAGGCCCACGAGCCCGACGCCGAGGCTCGCGAACTGGAACCACGAGCTGCCGCTGCCCCCGAACGCCCACCGGGCCGCCTCCTCGAGCTGGCGCTGCTCGAGCGCCGACAAGTTATCGCAGTGGCCCGAGACGAAGACCGTCACGGCCTGCGCGAAGAGCACGTCGAGGGCGGGCGGGAAGAAGACCTCGTCGAAGTCGCCGTCCGAGGTCGGGTCGGCGACCGACACGCCCGAGCGGATGCACCACTGCGTGTAGGCGTTCCCGACCAGCGTGGCGTGGCGGCAGGCGACCGACGTCGAGGCGTTCGTCGCGACCGCGCGCATGACGCGCTGGAAGTCGTCGATCTCGTGAGCTGACAGGCGAACGATGCCCATGACTACTTCCTCGCTACCAAGTAGACGATGAGGCCTACGACTCCGACCCCAGCGCCGACCTTGAGCCACGTCGGGATACCACCTTGCCGGTCCCAGCACTCATCGAACTGTCGCGCGAGGGCCTCCTGCCGTGCGCGATTCGCGTCCCACTCTGCGCCAGTGAGCCCCGCAGCCGGATTCCGACGCGCGCTCTCTACCAGAGCTGCGGTTTGCGCGATGACGGCATCTCGAAGTGCGACGCACGAAGCTGGAACTGTGGCGTTTTGCCAGTCGAGAATGAGCGCCTCGCCGTTCGTGATGAAGTTGATCCGCTCCTGCTCTGTCATGTGTCCTACCTCTTCTTCCCGAAGACCATCCACGCCGTGACGCCGACGAGGCCCAGGCCCAAGAGCCAGGGCAGCGCGCCGGCCACCGCGCCCAGAGCCTGGCGCCGCTCGGCCAGCCGCTCGAAGTCGTCGAGGGCGTCGGCGACGCCCTGCGGCAGCGGCACCGAGCGGTAGCAGAGCCCGCGAGCGTAGCCCAGGGCGAGCGCGGCCAGCCCGACGCCCAGAGCGCTCGCGCTCCCCTCGAGGTCGGCCACGATGGCATCGTAAGACCCCTGGACGAGCACCCGGTCGGCGCCCGAGACGCGAGCCCGCGCGAGCCCGTAGAGCCGGTCGATGCGGGGCAGGGACGTCACCGTCCGGCCCGAGGGGGCACCCGCGGGGCCCGGTCGCGAGGGATCCGTTACCTCGCGCCCCTCGGCGATGTCCGAGAGCAGCATGCCGGCGATGTCGAGGAGGAGCAGCGCGGAAGCGTCCTCCTCGGGGCACTCCTCGATGCGGCTCGTCATCTCCTGGAGCGCGAGCTCACCGTCGACCAGCACGTCGATGGCATCCTGGCTGACGAACTGGCTCACTTCATGCCCCGAACGATGAGGAAGACGCCTCCCAAGACAACGGCACCAATGACGACTTTCGCGCCGGTTGAAAGCCCTGTCGCCTCCGCGCCCTCGAACAAGTCTTCGCCGGGGTCTTCGCCTTCCGGTGGCTCCTCCCCCTCGGCGCTGGGGAGTTCGTCCTCAACCGGATTGTCGTATTGCGTCCCTTCACCACTCATCTGCCCGAAGGGGATCTCGTCGGTGGTGTAGTCGACCTTGAGTCGAGCAGGGTCAAGGGAATACGTCACGCGGTCGACGCTCGGCCTCGAAGTCGAGGTCGAGGTCGTTTCCTCAGAGCCGGTCGCACCGAAGTGGCTACGTCTCATCTCATCCTCCAAAGTCCGTATGCCGCGAGCGCGACCAGACCCAGCCCGGCGGCGATGCGCCAGCCACCGCCCTCCGCTGGCGACGCAGGCGGCGTCTCTTCGTCAGCGTCAGGTTCCGAGTCGCCGTCGGTGTCGGTCGGCATCGGATCGAGGCAGGTCTGCAGCCGCGCCAAAGCGCTCCGCGCCGCGGCGACGTGGCGCTCGGGGTCGTCTTGAAAGTAGTACGCGTTCGAGACCCCGTCGAAGAGGCCCGCTCCCAGCGCGGTGTCCGCGAGAAGGATCGCGGCCTCGGCCTGGTCGAGAATCCTCGCGCAGTCGCCGAGCGCCTCTCGCGCGGCCTCGTAGCCCTGGACGGCGGTGTTGATGTCGTTGCGCCGCTCGATGAGCCGGATGGCCGAGGCTGCGGTCATGTTGCGCTCGGACATGCTACTCCTTCTTCCCGAGCATCTCGGTGAGCGTGAGGGGCCGCACCGGTTGGAACTCGGGTGGCGCGGCGGTGCCCTGCTGCAGCTTCTCCGCCTGCGAGGTGCAGCGGGCTCGGGCGGCTCTGATGACCTTCATGGCGCCCATGCAGAAGCCACGCGCGGCGAGCTCCTTCGCCTTGGGGACGTCGTCTTTCACGCACTGGCACCAGCAGTCGCCGTGGCTGTCGAGCTCCTCGACCTCGGAGATGAGGTCGCGGACGCCAGGGCAGCGCAGCTCCGGGGGCTTCGCCATCTAGCGCCTCCTCCGCGGCTTCTTCGCGCGGTCGTAGATGTAGGCCCCGCCCGCGAGCACCGCAGCGCCCAGGACGGCGACGGTGCCGACGAGGCCCCAGCGCGTGCGGATGGCGCAGCGCCCCGACTCGACGGCGAGCACGCCGGCCACGATCTGCTCGAGCGGCTGACGCCACTCGAGCGGCACGACGAGGCCCATCGGCGCGTAGGACCGCATCGAACGGAGCGTCGCGTCGGCGTCCCAAAGCGCGAGCACCTCGTCGGTGCCGAGCCCCTCGCCACTCTCCGACGCGGCCCAGTACGGCACGGAGAAGACGTCAGCGTCGCTGGGGTCGTAGTTCGTCGAGGCGGCATTGAGCGCCGAGACGTACTGCGCCGCGAGCGCCTCGAGCTGCCCGGTGAACTCGGCGCAGCCCTCGCCGGCCGGCGCCTGCAAGCCCGCTGCGGCGCGGCCCACGTCGGCGACGACCTCGTCGGCCTCGCTCGCGCGGAAGATCCAGTAGTCGCGGCTGTTGTAGGTGAACTGACGTCCCATGATTACCTCTTGCCCTTGAAGAGCAGCCAGACCCCGAAGACAAGCCCCGCGGCGCCAAGGAGGCCGAGGGCGACAGCACCTCCGGTACCCTCTGCAGCAACGCCTGCAACGACCAGCGGGTCCATCTGCGCAGGCTCGGGCTCGTCAGCCTGCTGATACTGAGCATCGCACTCCGCGAACGCGGCGCGCCACGCCTGCACGGCCTGCGTGAATTGCGCGGCCTGCGTAGCAAAAAGCCACGCCCCGCCGATGCAACGCTCCGGAATCGTGGTGTTCAGCTCGGACACGAACTGCTCGGGCATGTAGTTGGCCTCGAGCGCTGCGCCTGTTATACGGAGGACGTCAACCGGGTCCGCGAGGGCGGGGCAAGGGTAGTTCCCGACGTACTCGTCAGCGCCTGCCACCGCGTTCAGGATGCTCTCGACTTCCGCGGGCTCGTAAAAGAAGACCTGAACGCTACGACTCCCGCTGTTGACCGTGTGCTCGGTGCCGATCGTCATGCTCCCGAGAGTAGACCGGCTCGAGGGGCGGGGTGAACTAGGCCGGAGGCTTCCCCGCGACGGCGCACGCGTCGCAGAGCGCCCAGAAGACCGTCATGTCGCAGACCGGCTGGCCCTTGACGATGCGCGCGGGAATGCGGGAGACGGCGGCGAGGAACGGGATCTCGAAGACGGTCGACTTGCCAGGGCCGGCCTCGCCGCTCATGAGCCCATGCTCGAGCAGCGCTTCCTGATGTTCCTTGATGATCGAGACGAAGAGGCTGTACCGCATCGCGAGGTGCGCGGCGTGGTCGCCGGTCACACCGACGTCGGCCGCGGCCTTGAGGAGTCGCGCCTGAATGTCGGCCTGCTGCGGCGCCGCACCGATGCCCGCGAAGGCCTTGCCCGTCGCGACGAGGTATTTCTCGAAGAGGTCAGCGGGGACGTCTAGGATCGAGATGGTCTGCGGCGGCCTGGCGGCGCCGGGCCGGTGGAGGTGGTTCGCCATGGAGGGGAGGATACAACCGGGGTTGCATTGCGGTCAAGCTCGCCGACCTCACGGGTCAGCAGTCGGTGTCGGGGCCTCAAGCGGGAAGCTGAAGGGCAAGCTCCTCGATCACGTCGAAGGCCTTGTTCGCGCGCTTGACGCTCACCTTGACGCAGTCGCCCAGCGCGGCCTCGATGTCAGCCCGCGAAGCTCCGGAGAGCTCGACATAGTGCCCGTCGATGATGCCCTGCGTGATGGCGCCGTCGAGCTTCGCGCCGCGGGGCACCACCGCGATCGTGACGACGGCGACGGCGAGCTGGCCCTCGAACTCAGGGAGCACCTTGCGAGCGCCCTTCTTGAACGCCGCCTCGATCAAGTCGTCCGAGGACTCGTAGGCCACGATCTCACGCTTCCTGGGCATGGGTCACCTCCATGATCGGAGCAGCAGCCCGCTGCACCGCTGCGTGGAGGCGAGTGTACATTCCCCGTCGGCCGCAGTCGAGCACCTCGATCTGCGCGGCGTCGGCGAGTCGGTTCGTGGCTGCGACGAGGTCTCCCCTTGTGACGTGCCGCAGCGCGATCGTCGCGAGCTCCTCGCATCGAGCCCCGGCAGCCTCGAGCTCGGCGACGGGGATGTCTTGCACCTCGTGCGGCAGGTCGGCGCCCCAAGCCTCGGCAGCCTCTACCGCCATGAAGATCCAGAGCTGAAGCTGCGCGTCGGCGGCGCGCACGACCAGCGCACGGTGGCGGCGTCGGCACGGCAGAGCAGCCCGGCGCGAGGCCCCCACGGCTGCGCCGTCCTGACGTGGTAGACGCCGGCTTGCGTCGGCGCCTCCGGATAGGCGTCTCGCGCGAGCACCACGATCCTGAACCCGCCGGTCACGCCCTCGTCGACCATGGCTCCGAATCGACCGCCCGACCGTGCGACGCACGTGGGACAGAGCTTGATTTCACTGAGTCTCATGACCATCTCCCTTGCTTCGTGAGAAGGGGCATGCACGCGAGCGCGATGCCCCACGTCAGGATGATGCACAGCCAAGACATTGGCTTCTCCTCTGGCCCGCGGCCCCGGTCGCCCGGCGCGGGGCGATCAGTCCGCGAGTGCCCGGCGGAATGCGGCCTCGCCAGCCCGCTCTGCCTGTACCCGATCCAACCCAGCCTCCAAGGCCAGATAGATCGCCGCCTGTTTCTCGGCGTCCTCCCACTGCCGAGGACGCCACCTATTACTCAGACCCACGACCTCCGCTAGCGGCATCCCCGCTGCGTGCAGGTGATTCTCAATGTTTCGCCACGTAATCATCTCCTCCTCTCCTCCTCTGGCCGCGGCCCGTGTTCGCACGGCGAAGGCACTGCCGCCGCGGGGCCCCCGCTACTCGGAGGCGCCGTACTCGCGCTCGACGGTCAGCACGTTGTCGATCGTGACGCGCACGAGCACCCCGACGCGGCGCACGGGCCACGACGGGCAATCGCGCTCGCGGCACTGGCCGAAATGGACGCGCGGCGTCACCTCGCAGCACACGGTGGGGCTGCGGAAAAAGTCGTCCTCAAAGCGCCGCTGCACGGCCGCGGTGATGCCCTTCACGGTGGCCCACTCCTCGGGCGAGAGGCCCTCGGTCTCCGGGTCGTCAGCCGCGAGCGAGATGAACGCGAAGTCTTGATGGACGGGGCTGTAGTCGGCGTCGACATCGCAGTGCTGACGCACGTCCCTCGCTTGGATCTTAATGTAGGGCGCTAGGTCCGCGGCGAGCGGCAGGAGCCGATCGGTCACGACCGCGACGGCTTCCACTTCGGGCAGCAGGCCCAGGGGATTGCCGTCGAGCAGGTTGCGCTGGGCGAGCCGCTCCTTGACCGACTCGTCGCCCCAGTCGGCGCAGAGCTGCGCGAGCTGCGCCAAGCGGTCCGTGGCGCGACGCCGCGCTGCGGCCTCGTTCTCTGCCTTGTCGGCGACACGCCGCCGCTCGATTTCTCGGGTCGCCGCAACGAACTTTGCCGCTCGTGCGTCGACTCTCGCGCGCAGCTCGGCAGGCACCTCTTCGTACAGGCGGGGCATGTACGGCGCGCTGGGGCCGGGGTTCTCGGGCGTCGGCTCGGGCAGCCCGAGCCACTCCTCGAATCGCGCCGCGAGCTCGGCGACGTCCTGCGCGTGCTCGGTGGCCTTGGTCGCGGCCTCGGCCGCTTCTCGCTCGGCACGCTCCGACGCTGCCACCTCGTACAGGGTGATGGCATCGGCGGCGTCGGTCGGAACGCGGGGCCACGTGACCCGAAGATCTTCCAACGTCACGTTGCCCGTCCTGTCGATGCGCGGGTCAAGCGCAATCGCACGAGCCACAAGGCCCACGTCGTCGCTCTGGAACTCCCGGTCGCGTTGCGCGGGACGGCCCGCTAGCAGCTCGACTTTCTGTGCCTCGGTCGTGATGGTGCCCTTGATCGTCAACATCTCAGATCTCCTCGCTCGCGTTCCCCGCGAGCTGTTCACGCAGCGTCCTGCCACGTGCCTGGCGTCCGAGCCAGGCGAGAACGTCGAGACGAGCTCGGCGGCCTCGCGCGGCTCGGGTGCCGCGACTCTCAGAACATGCCACCTTTCGAGAAGGGCAACGTGCCGTGCTCCTCGAAGTGGGCAATGTCTTCTCGGATCTGCTCCGAGTTTCCCCAGCGAACGTGACGACTCGACTTGATGCAAGCGACGTATTCGCCTGCCTTTATCTTCTTGACGACCAGCGTTTTCCAGTGCGCTACTATCGTCAGTGTCTCGCCGTTGTGTTTTGGAAGTTGCCGTTTCATGTTTCTTCGCTCACCATGTACAGACGCATGGCGAATATGTTTATTCACTTTTCTTGACGATTTCGGCGCCTTCAATCCCCCGCTTCGGATGGTAGGTCATGCCATCCGTGAACCGGTAGACCGGCCCGTCATAGCGAGCGCAGACATACCACACCTTTCGCTCTTGCCAGATCGCGACCTTGTTCTGAAAGGCGACGAGCCGCTCCTTTGTAGTGTTCGTCAAGAATCCGCCAGAGTCGAAGACGATCGAACCGTCAGGACGAAAGCGCAGAATATCGGTATCCCAAAGTCGGATCACACGGTCGTTGCCGTCTATGTATTCCACGGTGTTGCCTTTGACGAGCACCCGAGCGTGTGGGAGACCGTGCTTTAGGGTTGCTGCGTCGCGCTTGTCTGTATCCATCGTTTTGCTGCTCACGGTGTCACCTCAATCCCGAGCGCCGTCAACATCTGCGCGAGAATGTTACACTCTTCTTTGAAGGCCTCGTCAATGTACGGGTCGTCGGAATTTGCGACGGTGACGCCCCAGATTCCAGGTGACTCGAGGTTTTGCGCGATCTGGTAACCATGTCTCAATGTCGACGCGAGCGGGATCTGGATCTCAACACGAGCTCTCACGCCATAGTTAGTCAAGTCGCCATTCTTGAGAGCTGCGAGATCTTCCTCGAATCCCTCTTGCTCTGCCCAGGACAGATCAGCGTCGTCGTCGTTATCGACGACTTTCTCGAACGAGGCGCGGCTTACCTTGATCTTGCTCGCCGGAGGTGGCGTCACGCGAACACCTCGAGACTCGATGCGCGTGACGGCACGGTCGCAAGCACGATCATTGAATGCGCCATGGTCCAGCTCTCGAATGAGCTCGGGAATCGTCTTAGCGTTGATAGGGACGTCAGCCCAAAACGCGAGGAAACGACCGAGCGATCCATGCTCGTTTTGGGGATCGTAGCACTCTGCAATGTTTTTCGGGTCAATGAATCGCACATAGCCGTGCGACAAATTATCGCCCAATTGCATCACGGCTAGGCGGCCCGCCACATCATGCGGCTCGGAGACGCGCCCCAACACGCGACCATACGCACGCCGATCCCCGTCTTCGTATATCACGAGGTCTCCGGGGGAGGCCTCATACTTTCCGGGGCCGCCGATGCGAACGCTCGGAAGATTCACCTTTTTGTTGGTGACGGCGAACCTGACAAGGTGCTGCGAATTGATCTCACACTTCCAACCTTTTGCCACGACTCCCTCACTTTCATCCGGCCGTGATCCCGCACGACCTTTTCGCAACCCGCGAGCAAGGTGCTCGTGAGCTCTGAAAAGGCGCCGACGGTCGGGATCGTGCGGAGGGAACGCACACCGTCAGCATAAGGCCTTCTTTAGAACATGCTACCAGAGTCGCATCGGTCGCTTGTGCCAGTCGAGGCCCATCGCCAAATAGAGCGGCGTCCAATGTGCCGAATAGAAGTCATATCCCCCGCCGTCGATCGCGAGAATGTGACCATTGAAGTCGTCGCTTTCGTAAACGAGGAAACCGCACTCCGGCGCGAGGTGCGCGGCCCTCGTGTTATCGGTCCAAAAAACGGTGGAATGCGCGCCGGGGAAACCACCGTATCTCGGGCCGGCGAGGGGCAGATCTTCCCACACGTGAGAATGCCCACAGCTCTCACACGTGCAGGTGTTCTCCCCATCTTCGTTTTCTTCGCACGCCCCTTTGTCGATCTCCTCCCCACAGTGATCGCACTCGCGCCGGTCAGACCCTACCAGGCGCAACACGGAATCGACGTCGCCATCGGCGTGTTTCAAAAGGTTCTCGAACAGAACGCCGGGGATCATATCCATATTGCGACTCACGAAGTAACACACGGCACGCTCAAGGTTTGCTTCGATCTGCTTTTTGCTGAGTCCCATCTTATCCCTCTTTTCCGTGTTGAATCCCGACCACGCGGCGTCAACCGGGTGCCGTCGCGGGCGTCGAATTTCAACACGAGCTCACGCTATGTAAATCTGGCCGTCATCTCCGAGATACAAATTCACTTCGCCGAATTCCTTTGACAGCTCCGTAAGCTGATCTCCCTGCAGCTCGGGATAGTCGCCATCCCAGAATCCCGCGCCGTGGCCGTTACGGGTCAGCCAGAAATTGTGGGCCACATTCTCATAGTCCAGGTGTTCGATCGTGTCGAGAATCGGCGCGGCCTTCGTGAAGAAATCTTCGCAATCGGCCCGCATCTTTTCCAGCGTCTCTGGCGCGAGATCGCTCGCGTCATAATTCGTATCGAACGGTTCCCCGCCCGACTCATCGCTTTCGTCATTGGACGACCACAAAGCCGTCGCGATATATTGCACAACGAATGGGAGATCGGAA